>CAZYVR010000074.1:0-19592 GCA_964651145.1 uncultured Victivallales bacterium
TTGACAGATATTTTCCTGTCAATGTCCAGCCCTATTCGCTCTGCTTTTTCTTTAAATGTTTCAAAAAGCCCTTTTCCGTACACATCTTCTTCGTAAAGAACTGTGATCTTCTTCTTTTTTAATATTTCTTTAAGGTACACTGCCATGAACGCGGTCTGTTCGGAGTCTTTGGCTACCATGCTGAATATCCATGGGTTTTTGCCTACTATTTTGCTGTTGGCGCATAGCGTGATAACCGGCAGGCGGCCTTTTTTGTAGATATCGGCAACTTTCTCCAGATTCTTTGAGTAAAAATAACCTATAACGCCAAGAACTCTTTTGTTTTTAACCAAACTTTCTGCTTCTTTGCGCGCAATGGCCGGATCTTTAGATTCATTTTTTACGATGAACCTGATATTTTTGCTGAGTTTTTCTTTTTTATTTATCTCTTGGCGGAAAAATTCCAGGGTTTTTAGCAAATTTTGTCCCATGGCTTTGTCTTCGCCTCTAAGTGGAAGAACTACTCCAATATAGTAGGCGTTTTTTCTGGCAATAATATATTTTGAGACTTGATATATAATGACTGCTCCGGCAATTAACAGAATCAAGCTTATATATTTTCGGGGCAAGGCCAACTTTAGTTTTTTTCTCATATTTGTGTTGCTGTAAAGGGGGTTGTGGGCATTTTTTTGAATATTGCGAAAGGTTTTATATTTTCTCACTTTTTAATGTTAAGACGCAATTTTCTAGTTTTTTGAGGCTTTAATGAAAACAAAAAAATATATATTGCTTTTCTCTGTCTGTCAAGGGGGATTTGCTTTTGTTCAGCGGCTGAAGAATTATGCGAAGTCACCCAAAAAAGCTAGATGCAATCGTATAAAAAACCGGATTTTATCCGGGAGCTGTCCAGTGCGAGCTCACTGGTCGGCAAAGTAGGCGGCGAAACCACCGGCTTTTTTATTTTGTTGGTTTTCCGTCCACAAAAATAACAGATGGGTTAAGGTCTTCATCTAAGAGGATTATGTCTGCAATGAAGCCGGACTCTATTTTGCCAAGCCTGGGCAGTCCCAGAGATCTTGCTTGATTCCAGGATGTGGCTTTGATCAATTGTTTTAGGGGCAGGCCAGTTATGTCGCGGACATGCTTGAGTCCTTTGTGATAGAGCAATGTGCTTCCCGCAACGCAGCCGGACTCCAAACGCGCGCAGCCGTCGCGCACTGTTGCGCTCATGCCGCCAAGGTCATATTTGCCGTCCGGCATCCCGGCGGCTCGCATGGCGTCGGTTATGAGCATAGTTTTATCAGGGCCTTTGACCTCGAAGATCAGCTGGATCATTTCCGGGCACAGGTGAATGCCGTCGCAGATCATTTCGACAAATATGTCTTTATTCAGCATGCCGCCGCCGACCAGGCCGAACTCCAGATGGTGGAGCGGAGACATGGCATTGCAGAAGTGGGTCATATGCTTCAGTCCAAGCGCGCTGGCTTTTTTCAAGTCGGAGTATTTTGCCGCGCTGTGGGCGCAGGAAGGCATGATGTCCAACTCCGCAAGTTGGCGCGTGAATTCCATGGCTCCTTCGAGTTCTATTGAATAGGAAACTTTGCTTATTGGGAAAATGGAATGAAGCCGTTTAATCATTTCGATATCCGGCTTGCGTATAAACTCCGGGTTTTGAGCGCCCGCGCATTCCGGATTTATGAATGGACCTTCAAGATGAATGCCGGGGATTTTTGCTCCCTCTGGATCTGCGCTCATATAAGAAGAGACGGCTTTCAGCGCTGAGGTCAGTTGCTTTTCACTTACTGTCAAGGTTGTTGCAAGAATGGATGTCACGCCCTCTTTGAGTTTGTTCTTGGCTATGGCGTCAACTGCTTCCGGGGTTCCGTCGCAGAAATCATGACCCGCACTCCCGTGACAGTGGATGTCGATAAAGCCTGGCGCAAGCATTTGTCCTTCCGCGTCAATTGCAATGTCGGCGTTTGGAAGAGCTTCTCCCGGCGCATAAATTCCGGCGATAAGTTTGCCTTCGATCAGAACTGAAGCGTTGTTTATATCCATGTCAGGTGAAATGACATGAGCATTTTTAATAAGTGTTTTTTTCATCTTTTTGCGTATTCCGGCATGTTCTGATCGGAGACAAAGTGGTCTATTTTATCCAGCGGGCATATGTCAAATATTCCAGATTTGCCAAATTTTGAGCTGTCGATCATCAGGAGATTTTTTTCGGCAAGAGTCAGAGCCTGCTGCAAAAATTCAGAATGGTTTTCATGAAATGTGGTGAGTCCGCGCTCTGTGATTCCAACGGCCGAAAAGAACGCTTTGTCTATTTTCAGGCGCTTGAGATTTTCTATCGTTGTTTTTCCGAGAAATGAATTAAGCTGGCAGTTGAAGTTTCCGCCAAGAGAGATCAGGACAAAATGCGGCGGGAACAGGTGGAATTCCTGGATTATAAGAACTGAATTGGTGATTATTGTCAGATTTGAAAGATTCATTTTCTGGATTTTGCGCGCAAGGCAAAGCGCGGTGGTTGAGGAATCCAGAAAAATTATATCTCCATCGCATATATAGCTTGCGGCAGATTCCGCGATTACAGACTTTTTCTCAATGTTTTGAGCCATGCGCGAAGTGAACTTGGAATTAAGCTGCCGTTCCGTTTGCGTTGTGGGCGTTTTGGACGCAATGGCCACTCCGCCGCGGACTTTCTGGATGAGATTCTTGCGGGCAAGATAGGATATGTCGCGGTGTATTGTCGCGGGAGACACTTTGAACTCTTCCATCAGCTCGCTCATTGAGCAGTGTTTCTTGTCTTTTAGATAGTCCAGTATTTCGAATGAACGCAAAGTTTTCATCTTTGGCCTGTTCTTTTTGTTTATATTTAAGCATGATTATAAATGCGGAAAGGCATAAGGTCAAGTCTTTTTTATCATTTTATTTCATTACTGCATGTTTATTCTCATTACATTGTCATTTAGTTTCATATTTTTTCATTGAGGGGTTGACAAAACAATGGCAAGGCAATATCTTCAGTAGCATAATCAAAATAAATTTAACTCGCAAAAAATAGTATGAATATGAGCGCCAGTTCAAAAAAACGAATTGATATTGTAGGGCTTGGCTATTGCGGCTTGGATTATCTAAGCATTGTGCCGAAGATCCCGATTGACGACAAAGTTGAAATCATTGAAAGCCTGGTTCAAGGCGGCGGCCCGGCGGCGACTGCTATATTCGCAGCGCAGCGGCTTGGCGCGCAAACCGCATTTTTAGGCGCGGTGGGAGATGATGAAAGAGGACGAAACATCATCAGCGAGCTTGATTCAGAAGGCGTTGATTGCTCTGGGGTTGCTTGCCAGAAAGGCGCCAGGTCTCCGGCTGCGTTTTGCTGGGTGGTGCAGGCCAGCGGCAAGCGTAGCATTGCGTGGACTAAAGGAACAACCAGCGCATTGCCGCCATCCTCAATAAATCCCGATCTTATCGCATCGGCAAAGATATTGCATTTGGACGGACATCACACGCAAGCGGCTATTTTTGCGTCGCGTCTGGCTCGTGATTGTGGAACCCGCGTTGTGCTTGACGCCGGGACGATGTTGCCAGACATTGAGCAGGTTCTGGCAAATACAGATGTTGTCATTGCCTCTGAAAATTTTGCCCGGACATATACGGGCGAGTCTGACATACATTCCGCGTTGAATAAGCTGGCCACGGAATCTTCCGCCGAATGGATAGCTATAACTATGGGCTGCGAAGGAAGCATCGCCTTTGATGGCAAGAAGACCGCGGTTTGTCCTTCATTCAATGTGAATGTGGTGGACACCACCGGGGCAGGGGACGTTTTTCACGGCGCGTTTATTTATAAGAGCTTGGAGTCTGGCGACATGATGGAAATAATGCGCTTTGCATCCGCTGTTTCCGCAATGAAATGCGGCGAGTTGGGCGGACGCACCGGGATTCCGAATTTAAAAGCAGTCAATGAATTTATAAAGGCACAGTCATGAATAAATTGAAAGTCGGTTATCTTTCGCTGGTCAAAGGCAGTTGGATAAATGAATCGCTTGAATCGCAGCGGGCAAAAGCCTTGCAGGCTCTTGGCTCCCTTGACTGCGAGGTTGTGGACTGCGGCAAGCTTGTGCAAAATGAAAAAGAGGCGGCAGAGGTTGCCGGGGCGTTTTCGGACGCAAAAGTTGATTGTCTTTTGGTGCATTTTATCACTTTTTCCTTGGGCTCCATTGTTCCTATGGCCGCAAGAAAGCTCAACGTTCCGGTTATTTTTTGGTCAGAGCCGGAGCCTCCTATGGAAGGCGGGAGACTGGCCGCAAACAGTTTCTGCGCCACAAACATGAATGCTCATGCGCTTTGGCGAATGGGCATGAAATACAGCTTTGTTTATGGGACCAGCGAAACGGCCCGCGCGCGGCTGGAGTCTCAATTTAAAGTCATTTGCTGTATGAAGGCTTTGAATGCGCTTCGCGTTGGCTCTGTTGGCGGACGTGTCCCAGGGTTCTACACTTCCAATTTTGATGAATTGGCGCTGCTTGAAAAATTTGGAATTCAGACAGAAAAACTCACAATGTTGGAGCTTATTGAGGATGCGCGGAATATTTTAAGCGGAGAACAAAATTCAGCTTCCGGCATTGTCGATGACCTTAAAAATAATGGGGTGGCCCCGGAAGAGATTAATAAACTTGCGGCTTTGTATGCGGCATTTGTCAATGCTTCCGAAAAGCACAACGTCGACGCTTTTGCTGTGCGTTGCTGGCCTGAGTTCGGCGATATTTACGGTATTGGAGTATGCGCGGTTCTCGGACTGTTGACGGATAACGGGATTGTCGCAGGATGCGAAGGCGACGTGCTTGGAACAGTGTCGATGCTGATGGGAGAAATGCTCTCCGGATCAAAGCCGTTCTTTTGCGATCTGATAAGTTTTGATGAAAATGAAAACACTGGAATAGCTTGGCATTGCGGCGCGGCTGCCCCATCGCTGTGCCGTGAAGACTGCGAGCCTGAACTTTGCAAGCATTCGATAATGGATGGAGGCGGAGCAAAAGGGGTTGTTTGTGAATTTCCGTTGAAGCCAGGCCCGGTGACGATGCTGCGCCTTGGTGAAAGACGCGATGGCGGCTATCGCCTTTTTGTAGCTGTGGGCGAAGCGCAAAAAACAGAGCAATTGCTGAAAGGCAATCCTTTGAAAATAAAGTTTGAGCGAGACATAAAAGAAATGATTGGGACAATCGTGGACAATGGGATTGAGCATCACTATGCGCTCGCGCATGGCAATATTGCCGAGGAATTAAAATTATTCAGCAAGTGGCTGGATATTGAGATTTTATAATTAACGGAGAATTTGAATGAAAAAGTATTTGCGCAAATATTCTGAAGCTTCTGGCTTTGTGAAGATCTCAAGCATCGGAGACGGAGATTTGGAGCTTACGGAGTTTGGCCTTATTAACTTGAAAAAGGGTGAAGCTTATGAAGGGGATTCCAGCCACAGTGAAGTTGTTCTGATTGTCCTCGGCGGCAAGTGTTCCGTTGCCGGAGACGGGTTTGAATTTAATAATATAGGGGAGCGCAAGGATGTGTTTTCAGGCAAGCCGCACACTGTTTATATTTCATGCGGCAAAGCTTATAAAATTACAGCAGAAACCGATGTTGAGATTGCATGGACTGCGTCGCCTTCCGATTTGGATGTAGAGCCGTATGTGATAGCCCCGGAGCAGGTGAAAGAGGCGCATATAGGCAAAGGGAATTATCAAAGGGACGCGTATCTTATGTTGACCGATGAGTTTCCGTCCGCGCATTTGTTTATTGGCGAGGCTTTTGTGCCGTCCGGCAATCACGCCAGTTTTCCGCCGCACCGACATGACTTTGACAATTTGCCGGAAGAGGTAGACATGGAGGAAATATATTTTTTCCGTTTCGACCCGGAGCAGGGATTTGGAATTCAGAAGATTTACACAGATGACCGCTCCATTGACGAAACCTATACGGTGGAACAGAACGACACAACGTTGATCCCGGAAGGTTATCATCCGGTAATTGGCGCCCCTGGCTACACCATGTATTATTTGTGGATAATGGCAGGCAAAAACAATCGCAAATTTCAGTCGGTGATCGACCCGGATCATAAATGGATACTGGATAACTAAAATGACAAGGCCGAATGGCCTTGGTCTCGAGAATTTGCAAAGCAAATTCCGCTGTTTTGAATATTTTCTGACACATTTTGGTCAGATCTAACGGAGCAAGAATCTAAGATGAAAAAAGAACTGTTGCTTGGAATAGACTTTGGCACTGGCGGCTGCAAAATAACTTTGATTGACACAGCGGGCAATGTGCTGGACAGTTCCTCCGGGGAGTATTCCACAAGCCACAAGCGCCCCGGTTGGGCCGAGCAGAATCCGGCTGACTGGCACGCAACGATGCGGACAGTTTTGCAGAAAATGAAACCCTGGGAAAAGGGCAGGATTGTCGCGCTGGCTCTTGACAGTTATACCCATGGCGCGGTGTTGCTTGATGAAAAACTGGAAGTCATTCGCCCCACAATCATATGGACCGATCAACGCAGCGTCAAAGAGTGTGAATTTCTGAATTCCAAGCATCGCGATCTTGTTTTTGACACAGCTTTTCAGATGCCGGCGCCCACATGGACGCTGCCGCAGATGATGTGGCTCCGCAACAACGAGCCCGAAACTTTGAAGAAAACCAGGCATATTCTTTTTGTGAAGGATTACATTAGATTTCTTCTCACAGGAGAGATGGCTTGTGATTGCATTGAATCTCAGGGAACTTTGTTTTGGGACATGAAGAACAATTGCTGGTCAGAGGAGCTTTGCAAGATTGCCGGACTGCCATTTGACGCGCTTCCGGTCATCGGCAAGCCCACTGATATAGCGGGAAAAATAACTGCCGGAGCCGCCGCTGAAACTGGATTGCCGGAGGGCATTCCTGTAGTTATGGGCGCGAGTGATTCGGCGGTGGAAGATTACGCGGCAGGCGCAATAGAGCCGGGGCAATGCATACTGAAGCTTGCCACTGCCGGAAATGTGAATGTAATGACATCGGAAGCAAACCCGCATCCTGAAACTCTCACCTATTCACATGTCATTCCCGGCATGTGGTACACGGTCACTGCAACCAACGCTGCGGCAATTTGCCAGCGCTGGTTCAGGGACAATTTTTGTGGACTGGAGATTGAGCGCGCGAAGCGTGAAGGGGTAAATGTTTATGATCTTTTGGATTGCGAGGCGGCGGCTTCTCCGGCTGGCGCCAATGGGGTTTTCTTTCACCCTTACCTGATGGGAGAGCGTTCGCCATACTGGGACCCTGATTTGCGAGGAAGCTTTGTCGGCATGAGCATGGGAACCAGCAAGGGAGACTGCGCGAGAGCCCTGCTTGAAGGAGTGGCTTTTTCTTTAAAGGATTGTTATCGCACAATAGAAAAAATGGGACTTGAAGCCCGCGAATTTATTCTTATCGGCGGCGGATCAAAAAGTGATTTGTGGAGCAGGATTGTTTGCGACTTGTTTAATGCGCCGGTCAAATGCCCGGCCTCATGCGACGCGTCTTTTGGGAGCGCATTGCTGGCTGGAGTCGGCGTTGGAGTGTTCGCAGATGAGGCAAGCGCGGTCAAAAAATGCCTTAAGCTTGACCGAGAATTAAAGCCCGACCCTGAGGGCACTCAGTTTTATTCCGAGCAGTTTAAACGGTACAGAAAAATACACGATGCCCTTGCTGGCGTTTATCGTGATTTTAACAAAAAGAATAAATAAAGGGTTGATCAAAATGGCCAGAATTGCATTAATAGGCGCAGGCGGAGTAATTTTTGCCCAGAATTTCATCAAAGATATTTTGCTTAGCAAATCTTTGCAGGACAGCGAGATAGTCTTGATGGACATTGACGCGAATCGCTTGGATAATGCTGTGATGTTTGCGGAAAAAATCAGCGGGAAGCTTGGTGTCAAAGCAAATATTATTGCCACTACAGATTTGAGCGAAGCGGTTGAGGGAGCCAATTATGTGATAACTTTGTTCAGGGCTGGAACTCTTGAGCATCAGCGAATGGAATATGAGATACCCAAAAAATATGGCGTCGATCAGGTGGTTGGCGACACTTTGGGGCCGGGCGGAATTTTCAGAGGCTTGCGCACGTTGAAGGCCTTGTTTGATGTGCTTGAGGCGATGGAGGCTGGATGCCCCGGCGCGTATCTTCTGAATTACGTCAATCCTATGTCGATTAACACGATAGCATTGAGCCGCCGCGCCAGAACAGTGAAGATTGTCGGGCTTTGCCACAGCGTTCAGCACACAGCAAAACAACTATCTGAATATATCGGAGTTGAAAAGGAAAAGCTTAGATATCTGGCGGCTGGAATCAATCATCAGGCATTCTTTCTGAAATTCGAAATTGACGGCAAAGATGCTTATCCATTGTTGAGGGAAGTAATGGAAAAATCTGAAATTTACAAAAAAGACAAGGTGCGATTTGAGCTGTTCCGTCACTTTGGATATTTCCCCACTGAATCCAGCGGGCACGGCAGCGAGTATATTCCTTATATCCGCAAACGCCAGGATCTGATTGACAAATTCTGCAAGGTTGATTATCCAGACGAGTCTGACGGAATTGTGTGGGGTGCCATGTCGTCCGGCAAGTCCGGCGCGTCGGTGGAGATATGCCCCGGCTTGTTGAAGCGGAATGAAAAGGAAATGGCTGAATTGCTTGAAGGAAAACGGGAATTTAATTTGAACTCGAGCGACGAGTACGGCATTAAAATAATAAGAGCCATTGAAGACAATGCGCCGCTTTCGGCAAATTTGAATATAATGAACAATGGCTTGATATCAACGCTTCCGCCTGAATGTTGCGTCGAAACGCCGTGCCTGGTGGATGGCGGCGGGATAACTCCCGGACGGATCGAGAATTATCCCCAACAACTTGCGGGATTGAATCGCGGCATGATTAACGCCCAGATAATGGCGGCGGAGGGCGCGCTGAGCGGAGACCAACGCAAAATATTTCATGCCATCGCGCTTGATCCGCTGACCGCAGCTGTATGTTCGCTGGATGAGATCCAGGCTATGACAGATGAATTGTTCAAAGAATTTAAAGATCAAATATCACCTGAATTTTTTCAGGATTAAAAAACGGAGAAATAAAAAATGGGACCAGACAGGAGCAATGAAATAAGAGAGCTTTTCAACCTTTCCGTTGAGGAGCTTATTGAAAAGAGCCAGGGACATCTGGTGGTGAAAGACAGCATCGAGGAGCTTTATGAATATCTGGCCATGGAAATGGTCAAAGAGTTCCGCGCCGCCGCCGCAAAGAGCGGCCCGACCGCCTTCATCATGCCGGTCGGCCCGACTCAGCCATACAGGATTATGGCCCAAAAAATAAACGCGGAACGCATCAGCCTTAAAAATTGCTGGTTCTTTTTTATGGATGAATATTGCGACGACAACGACCTGTTGATCTCAAGCGGCCATCCCTTAAGTTTTCGCGGACAAATCAACGGATTGTTTTTTGATTTTGTCGACGACGAACTCCTGATGCCGGAAGAGCAGAGAATATTCCCGACCCCGGAAAATCTGGACACATTGCCCATGATGATTGAGGAGCAAGGCGGCATTGAAGTCTGCTACGGCGGCATCGGCGTTCATGGTCATGTTGCGTTTAACGAGCCGGAAGAAGGAGTTGAAAACACTGGCCCGCGCATTCTGTCAATAAACGAGTTCACCAGAACGGTCGATTCCACAAGGCATGGACTCGGCGGAAATTTGATTAATTTTCCGCGCAGGGCAATAACGCTCGGAATGAAGCAATGCCTTGGAGCACGGAAACTTTTGTTAATGACCCGCAACGAGCATATAGGAATGGACTGGGCCAACACTGCGCTTAGAATAGCCGCTCTTGGCGAGCCAGGCGATGATTACCCTGTCACTTTTGTGAGGAAGCATAAAAACTATATTGTCGCCACTGACAGAGACACCGCGACTGCCCCTAAAACAATTATTTAAATTTGGGAACCATTAAATGAAAGAGCTTAGAGCAGGAATTATTGGGCTTAGCCGACGAAGCGCCATAGCCACAGATTTTTTGACGCAAAAAGGCGCGAAAATCACGGCGGTGGCGGATGTCGATCCCGCCAAGCTTTCAAGCTTTGAGAAAGACGCGTTTAAGACTCTGGACTATCGCGAGCTTTTGCTTCGCGATGACGTTGACGCGGTTTTTATAATGACTCAAGATCAATTGCATGAAGAAATGGGAGTGGCCGCTTTGGAAGCCGGGAAATCTGTGTTTCTCGAAAAGCCGATGGCTATTTCCATTGAAGGATGCGACAGGCTTTTGGAAACGGCCTTCCGCACTGGAACAAGCTTTTTTTGGGGCATAATATGCGCTATTCGCCAATGGTCCTGAAAATGAAAGAGATCATCGATTCCGGCGCAATTGGCAAAATTCAGGCAGTGTGGTGCCGCCACTTTATCGGCTACGGAAGTTGTTACTTCAGGCACTGGTGCTCCGAGCGCCGCAACAGCAACGGCTTGCTTCTTCAAAAAGGAGCCCATGACATAGATGTCATTCATTGGCTGAGCGGAGGCTATGCGCAGAGAGTCGTCGGGATGGGGCAATTGTCAGTCTATGACAAATGCGCCCGACGCGCCCCGGAAACGCCTTCTGATCGTGACCTTGCGTGGAAAGATTCATGCTGGCCGCCGCTGGAAGAAAAAGGATTTTCCACCGAGATAGACATAGAAGACCACAATATGGTCATGCTCTCTCTTGACAATGGCGTTCAGGCTTCTTACACTCAGTGTTTTTATACTCCTGACTCAGAGCGGAACTATACTTTTATTGGGACCAGGGGAAGAATAGAAAACATAGGCGATGTGGGAAACTGCGAGATACACGCATGGACTCAACGCGGCCGCAGGCAGACCCCTGATGTCATATACAAGCTCAAGGCCGTTGAGGGCGGACACGGCGGGGCTGACCCGATGTTGGTCAAAGCCTTTGTGGAGTTTGCCAGAGACGGCGTCACGCCGAACACTTCGCCGGTGGCGGCCAGAAACGCAGTGGCCGCTGGCGTCATGGGGCATGAGTCGATGCGAAATGGAAATGCGCCGAAAGACATTCCACCTGTTCCTCAATATCTAATTGAATATTTTAACAACGGACAACAAAAATAAGGACTATGCAGACTATGCAAGCATCAAGAGAAAGCTATTCCTACGAGATGATTCGAAGCGAATTGACCTGGGCGGTCGGAGAAGATTATGTCCATACCGATGAATCGGACAAACTCGGACACTCTATTGACTATTATTGGGTGCCGGAGCTTTGGCATGACCGCGGCGGCAAACCGACTCCGCCTGATTTTATCGTTCACCCGGGCACTTCAAAGGAAGTTTCCGAAGTATTGAAGATTGCCAACAATTACAATATCCCAGTTACTCCATGGGGAGGCGGCTCCGGCTCTCAAGGCGGCGCGCTGCCGATGTACGGCGGCATCATTATGGATATGAAACGCATGAACAAAGTGTTGGAGATTGACACTGTCTCCTTGACCGCCACTGCTGAAGTCGGCATAAATGCCCAGCATCTGGAATGGGCCATCGAAAAGGCCGGATACAGCACCATGCATCTTCCAGCGTCAATCGGGTGCGCTACACTTGGAGGCTTTATAGCTCACCGAGGAACTGGCGTTCTCAGCACAAAGTATGGAAAAATGGAAGACATTATTATGTCCCTGGAAGTGGTCACTCCAACAGGCGAAATAATAAACACTCTTCCTGTGCCGCGCCACGCATCCGGCCCTGACCTTACCCAAATGTTTTTGGGCAGCGAGGGAACCCTTGGAGTTATAACAAAGGCCACATTAAAAATTCATCCAATACCGGAAGAGCGCAAATTCCATGCGTTTTTGTTTAAAAATATGCATGAAGCCATGACTGCCGGATCAAAAATAATGACCAGTCGCTTGCGCCCTTGCGTCATTCGCCTTTATGACGAGCCGGAGACGGCAAAGCTTATAAAAAAGGTTCTTGGAATAGACAAGCAGGGAGCCTATCTTGTGTTCGGCTTTGACGGGCCAAAGGATATGGTCGAGCTGGAAATGAAGCAGGCCGCCGCCATTTGCATGGAGCAAGGCCCTGAAGACCTTGGCTTTGAGATGGGACAATCCTGGTGGGACAATCGCTACAAGTTTTTCTATCCGCCGTATATGTTCCAGTTGCCTCAGGCTTTTGGAACTTTGGACACCGTGGCGACATTTTCAAATATTGAAAAAGTATATTGGGCCATGAAAAACACAGTGCAGGATAATTTCCCGGAGGCAACATTTATAGGACACTTTTCGCACTGGTACGAGTGGGGCTGCATGCTCTATGCCCGCTTTATTATAGACGAGCCGCCGGAAGACCCTCGCGAAGCGATTGCTCTTTACAATAAAATATGGGACATGGCTATTCGCGCCGCCATAAAAGAAGGCGGAGTTATCAATGAGCACCATGGCGTCGGCCTCAAGCTGGGACGCATAATGAAGGACCTTTACGGCCCCGCTTTTAAAGTGCTTCAGGACATGAAGAAGACGCTTGACCCCAACAACATAATGAACCCGGGCAAAATGGGATTCAAAGGAGTTTAACCATGAATATAGACAAACATCTTGACGCAATAAACGCATGCCGTTTCTGCTTTATGTGCCGCCACTTGGCAACACTTGGAAATGTTACGTTCAAGGAAGCTGACACGCCTCGCGGACATGCCCTTATATTGGATAAAGTGCGCATGGACAAGGAAAATCTTAAGAATCCTGACTATATAAAAACCATCTACGAAGCCCCGCTTAGCGCGGCGTGCCGCTTCC
Source organism: uncultured Victivallales bacterium (assembly GCA_964651145.1). Classification (GTDB taxonomy): domain Bacteria; phylum Verrucomicrobiota; class Lentisphaeria; order Victivallales; family GWF2-45-14; genus CAZYVR01. The sequence goes on from CAZYVR010000074.1 coordinate 12,834, forward strand.
ACTGCGTCAGTCATTATGATGAAGCCGGGCTGTTGCTCGCGGCTCGCAAGGACATAGTCGAAGCCGGGCTTGCGCCGGAGAAAGTGAAAGAACTTGCGGAAGAATTAAAGCAGGTTGATTTCAAACTGGAAGGCGCAGGGGATGCGCTATATTATCGTGACCCATACAGCGAGAACGCCGATGCATTCAAGGACTGCAGGATTATTACGGGAGGGGATATCGGCAAGGCTCTTGACATTTTGGGATTTGTTGATGATTCCAAGGCGGTCTTTGCGAAATTTAAAGCGGCTGTCGAGGCATCGGGATGCAGTGAGATCATCACATCCTGCCCCGCTAGTTATGACATGATGAAAGGCAAGCTTGACGGAGTAAAAGTAATGCACAGCTCTGAATATCTGCTTGGAAAAGAGCTGCCCAAGTCATCCGGGAAAGCATATTGTCTTGACAGTGATTTTCTCAAAAATTACAATGACAATATGTCTGCGCCTCGCGAACTGCTGGAAAAATGCGGTTATGAGCTTGTCCCCTTCGGAACCAATTCTGAAGAGTCTTACGCGGTTGGCGAAGGAGCTGTCATTTATGACAAGCTTAATCCGGAACTGGCAAGAAAACTTTGCGGCAGAATTGTGGAGCTGGCGGACAATCCTGAAAGCGATCTGCTGATTGCCGCATCGCCTTATACAAGATTCGCATTGAATAAATTTGCCCCTGAATTGACAGTTGTTTCTTTGGAGGACGCAGTTCTGAAAGCAAGAGGAAATTAACCATGGCTCTAGTTACATTAAATGATATTTTGCCTCAGGCAAGAAAGAGCAAATACGCTGTCGGCGCATTCAATGTTGGCAATTACGAAACTGCCGTGGCAGTTGTCAGAGCCGCCGAGGCTGAGAACAAGCCGGTTGTGGTTCAAGTATACAGCCGTCTGTTTTCCACAGGGAAAGCTGCGCAAATGGCGGGAATGCTACGGACTTTGGGCGAGGCCAGTTCTGTTCCGGTAGCTCTTCACCTGGATCATGGAGAGTCGCTGGAACAGGTCAAGACTGCCATTGAAATAGGCTTTACCTCTGTAATGTTTGACGGCTCCAGATTGCCGCTTGAGGAAAATATAGCCATGACTTTGAAGGCTGTTGAACTTGCCCGCGCGGCGGGAATTTCCATTGAAGGTGAGATCGGGCATGTGCCGATGGGTGATGAAATGACCATCTCCAACTTTGAGGAAACATGCATTTTCGCCGAGCGCTCAGGCGTGGACGTGCTGGCTGTGTCGATAGGAACATCGCACGGCTATTACAAGGAGGCTCCTGAAATAAACGTAGAGTTATGCAGGCGGATTGGCGACAGTGTTCCGATGCCTCTGGCGCTTCATGGAGGCACAGGCACTCCCAATGAAAAAATCAGGGAAGTTATTGACTGCGGCATAGCCAAGGTAAACATAGCCACAGAGTTTCAGCATCTGTTTCTGCTTGCCGTGCGGGAGCAGTTTGTTGAAATTGGCGAGAAATTCATGGCGGTTGATCTTTTCATGGAGCCGGTCATTGAAAAATGCGCCGATTACGTGAGAGGCAAAATTCGCGCCCTGTCTCAAAAGTAAAAAAATCGGAGCAACCGGAATATCGCCCCGGACTGTGTGTCCGGGCGCGGTCCATATGCGAACGCGCTTGTCAGCAAAGCCACTTTTAAACCCACTTTGTGGGCGCGGCAGCGCGAATGCCTTAGGCAATTGCTGTTTTTATTTCTTCCCACAATTTTTGGTATGCTTTGGAGGCCGCTGACCTAGGCTGGAAAAGCTCGACCGGCTGACGGTGAATGCCCATTTTTTCCACGGGCGCGGCATAGGGAATTTGAGAATGAAGAAAACGTGTTCTGTGTTTCGCGTGCATTTCATTCATTATGTCTCTGTGCAATTTTTTTCTTCTTTCAATCATTGAAAAAAACGCGTGAATCTTTGTTCTGTCATGCTTGGCTTCTTTAAAAAACTCCAGAAGTTTTTTGTAGGCAAAAATCGAAAGCGTTGTCGGGATGACCGGAACAACAATGATATCTGCGGCGTTAAAAATATTTTCTGACAGCAAAGTTATGTTGGGCGGGCAATCCAGAAAGACCAGATCGTATTCTTTTTTTAAAGGGCGCATGATCTCGCCCAGCCGTTTTTTTGAGCGCTTCAGGTCGTCAAGAGCGATGTCCATATTGCGATAAGAAAGATCAGATGGCAGCAAGTCCAGATTCTCGAAATCAGTGCCTTTTATATTTTTTTCTATTGCCCGGCCGCCCTTGAGCATTTTTTTTGCGCTGAATTTTTTTGACGGCTTTATTCTGAAATAGTAAGACGCCGATCCTTGCGGATCGAGATCGCACAGCAAAGTCCGAAAGCCGTCCTTGGCCGCAAGGTAAGCAAGATTTACCGAAGAGGCTGTCTTGCCGACTCCGCCTTTGACATTGTACAAGGCCACTGTTTTCAATTTTGTTTCCTCTGTTTGAATTGGCAGATAAAACTACGGCTGTTCGAGCAGCTTTTCAAATAATGCCATGTTTGATTTGCCGCTGAATTTGTGAAACGCCGCGTCAAAATTGTTTCTTGCTATTTTCTTTTCGTTGTTGAGGCTCGCGATCAGTCCGCCAAGAGCTGCCGCTGTTTTTATAGAGCTGGCCCTTTTGTGAGGCAACTTGTGAAGGCGCGCGTTCAACGCGTTAATCTGAATAGACAGGTCATTGAAATTGCCAAGATTTTCCTGAAGCATTTTCAGCTGTGTAACAAGACTTTGCATTGGGGAAGCGTCAAAGAGCGGAGCAAAAAACTCCATCAAATATCTCAATTTTTTGCATTCAATGCGAACGTTGTGAATTTCGTTGTCCGGCGTTTCATCGTCAATGGCTTCCCCATTCTGTATTATTCTTTTATGTCTTTTGTTTATAAATTCTATGGCAAGTTTGCGCGCTGACTTGTTTGAATTCTTTGTGGACTGCAAGGTCTCCGCTTCGTCAAGGAACGCCTGCCAGGAGTTAAGGAATTTTTTGTAAGTGGCTGAGTTGAGCTCTTTTAGCAGATGCGCGTATTCCTGTTTGCGACGAGCTTGAACTCCGGCAAAAAAAGGAACAAGCCCAGCTCGCAATTCTTTTGGAAGCATGTGCATATATTTTTCTTTTCTCAAAAGACAGACATCGTAATCGCGCATTTTATTTGTCAGCTTGCCAAGATGAGCAAAGCCTTTTACAAATTTGCATGATATTTCTTGCGGGAAAATCTTTTTTATCTGACAGAGAGCAGAGCGGGTCCTTCGGATAGACACTCTGAAGTCATGCAGAAATTCGCTGTCAATATCCGCTTTCATTCCGGCTTCATTCTGCATCATAATATGCAATAGTTGCTTCAAGATAATCACAGCGGCCTCTCTGAGCGAGGAGTCGGGAACAAGCTGAACTTTTATCTTTGATGTATAATCGCTCGGAATTTTCCCTTCTATTTTCAACGCTGAAAACAACACATGCCTGCTGTTGGAGTCTGCCAGCAGCCCAAGGTCTTTAAGGAAAAGAGGCAAGTCTTTATATATCTTTCTGTAGCCTTTCACCGGGCACAGCTTTATGCGATTCTCCAATTGAACTGTATTGCCGGAGCAGTCCAAAGATCCTGCCTCAAAGACACAGCGCAATACTGTCTTTTCATCTTTATTCAAAATATTGAAAACTCTTTCCCGCTTATTTATGCAGACAAGGGGCATAAGGGCGCGAACATCGAGAAGCGATTTTAATTTGTCTCTGAACTCACTCTCGGGATATTCCCACCAGAACTGAGAATGCCTTTGGTTTTTTTTTCGTTTGATAAAATTGAGAGCGCTCCCTGAATCAATATCCTCAAGGACATAGCGCGAGTCGTCCCTGAACAAGGCGAGATTTTTATTGTAAAGACGCCAGTCAAAGGTGTCATAATAATTTTGTTCGCTCGAATAGCTTTGAGCCTCGGTCAAAGCGTAAGCTTTTTTTATCTCGTCCAGCAAGCTCGAAGGGGCAAGTCCATCCGGCAACACATAGCTCTTTTGATTGTCCACTTGACGCTCCCCCTGTTATAGTTGACTCGGAAAAAATCACCATTTTGAATATGGAAATTTCACCAGATTTGAATTGTAAAACCTTGAATCGTCAGAAACATCCTGCCCCGCCCATTTTGGCAGAAACACTGTGTCGTCCGCGCTTTCCAATTCCACTTCAGCCAATATCAGTCCGGTGTTTTCACCATGGAATTCATCCACCACCCACTCTACTCCATTTTCTTCCAATACATATCTTGTTTTGTCGATGAAAGGCTGTTCGCAAAGCTCTTCCAAAAGAGATTTTGCGTCTTCCATTGGAATGTTGTATTCAAATTCTGAGCGGCTCAAGTTGTTCCTTGCGCCTTTGATGGTAAGAAAAGCCTCGTCTCCGGCAATGCGAACCCTTACCACGCCTTTTGGCGTATACATATAACCTTGGCAATACTTTTTCCCTACGGCATTCTGACGCCACGAATCGCCTTCAACAAGAAATTTGCGTTCAATTTCAACCCCCATTGTTTTGCCTCCTGAATTATTTTTGAATATTATCTAATAACGCAACAACGGCGCGCGTTCAACTGTTCCTGGCTATTTTTGGGATTTTTCGGAGCATTTTCTTCAAATCGGCGTCTTCTATCAGGTCTTTCGCCTGGTCAAGGGAAACAATCCGCCTGAGCCTTGATTTTGACTCAGGCCATTTGTCAAGCGTCTTCTTTATTTCAAAAGGAAATATTTTCACTTCAAAAACAGAATCCGATTTTGAATACCTGTAAGAGCCTAAATCCTCGCCGACTATCTTCCCTTTTATGCCTGCTTCCTCAAAAGCTTCTTTTGCGGCGGAAGAAGATGAGCTGTGATTTTTTTCTATGTTGCCTTTGGGCACTATCCAGCGATTTTTGCCGCGCGATGTGATGAGCACCACTTTAAGCATTCCGTTTTCTTTTAAATACGGTATTACGCCTGACTGTTTGTTTTTAACAAGTTTTGTTTTTGCCATTGTATCCTTGAAAAATATCTTATACGTTTGAATATAAAAATTCTATTCGAATATTCAACCTGACAAAAAAGATTATCGAATATTTATTCTGAGCAATGCAAAAAAACAAATCAAAGGCTATAGTTTCAAAACATCTTTTCAGGGAGACTCCTAATGTTTAAAAAACAAAAAATACTTTTTGAGCAGTTATATGAATATATGAACGTGGCTCAGGATACTTTGGCAAAGCTCCATGACGCTTTGAAGCACAATCTTGAAAGAGGGACAGACGCGCAATTCGAAAAGATGACAGCCGTGATAAGGGGAAAAGAGCAGGCTTGCGATGATATTCGCCGCCAGCTTGAGCGCGATTTGTTTTTGCAGTCCCTCCTGCCGGAAACGCGGGAAGATATTGTTGAGCTTGTTGAAATTATGGATCAGATACCCAACCATTGCGAAGACATTGCCAATATGCTTGAGGATCAGAGAACCGAAATTATCCGATCAGTAAAGACGGATATTCTCGAAATGCTAAAGCTTTCCGAGGCAACCTTTGCGCTTACTGTTGATGCGGTCAGAGACTGCTTCGGCACAATGGAGCGCATCAATGAGCTGGTCAGGCAGATAGACAACAACGAGTGCGTTGGCAACAGTATTGAAAGGAAAATGATTCGCGCCATTTTTTCAGAGAAGGAACTGCAAGCGCATCCCGGACGACAACTTGTGCAAAAAGAAATAGTAACAGGAATAGGCGAGATGCTTGACATCTGCAAGCTTATTTCGGAAAAGCTGCTGATAACAATGATAAAGCGCGCGATTTAACCAGACTGGAACTCTATATGTTTTTTCATTTTCTTCATTACATAGGCGGACTTTTTTTAGGCTGGGGTCTCGGAGCCAATGATTCCGCTAATGTGTTCGGAATGGCGGTGGGAGCCCGGATGGTCACATGGAGGAAGGCCGCTTTCTTTACATGCATCTTTGTTATAGTGGGCGCGGTTTTTCAGGGGCGGGCAGGCATCGAGACTTTGGCTCACGATCTCAGTCATAAAGCTGAAAAGGACAACTCTTACACGCAGAAAACCCATATAGAGAAGAGCGGGCCTATCGGATTGGTCCCGGCCAAATATATAAAACATTACAAGACTCGCGGCGGTCAGGAGAACACTGGACAGGCCGCGCAAATTCATTCTCCGTCATATCCTTCAAATGAAGACCCTGATCATCCTGAATACGAGGGAAGGCAATTAAAGAACGCAATGATAATGTCCTTCTCCGCGGCGCTGACTGTCGCCATAATGACTATTATGAAGCTGCCTGTTTCAACCTCTCAGGCAGTGGTGGGCGCAATTATAGGGCTGAATCTGCTCAAGGGCTCGGTGCGCTGGGACGGGTTCATAAAAGTTGTTTTTTGCTGGATCACCACTCCCGTGGGCGCGGTCTTTTTTACGCTGATCTTTTATCATTTTTTTAAGTATATAATCAACAAATGGAAACCGTCGGCCATCGTTTACGACAGGGTCATGACGTGGCTCTTAATCCTGACCGGATGCTATGGGGCTTATGCTTTGGGCGCAAACAATGTGGCTAACGTCACGGCTGTTTTTGTCATGGCAGGTTCCATGACTGTCGCTCAGGCGGAATGGTTCGGAGGGATTGCAATCGCAATAGGAGTGCTCACGTACAGCAAGCCTGTGATGACAACTGTGGGCGGAGACATAATAAGGCTGAATGCTTTTACCGCGTTCATTACAGTTC
>CAZYVR010000075.1:0-19187 GCA_964651145.1 uncultured Victivallales bacterium
ATGCCACTATTTAATCTCCATTAACGTTGACTGCCGCGACAGCGGCTTAGTTCAATATAAACCCCGCCTTTATGGGTGAACTTTACTGCGTTGCCGACAAGGTTGAGCAAAATCTGTCTCAATCTACCAGCATCTCCATTCAGTAGGGTTGGCGCATCAGGAGAAATGTCGCATTTTAATTCAAGTTTCTCTTCTTCCACGGCAATAGAAAAGCTTGAGAGAACAAACTCAACGGTTTCTTTAAGAGCAAAATCGCAGTTGTTAAGTTCCAGCTTGCCGGCTTCAATCTTTGATATGTCCAGTATATCATTTATTATTTGCATAAGAGAATTGCTTGATCTCATAACAACGCTCAGCGCGTTCTTGTTTATTTCAGAAATATCTGATTTAAGGACAATGTTTGTAAATCCCGTGATTGCATTCATCGGCGTTCGCAGTTCATGGGACATATTTGCAAGAAATTCACTTTTTGCGTTGTTGGCTGCTTCCGCCTGAATTCTAGCATCCTCCAAAGCCATTTCTCTTTCCTTATTCTCTATTATTTTCCCAAGCTGGTTGGCCACTGCGTCAATCAACATTTCTTCAGACTCAAGAAATAGACTTTCGCTATTCTCATATTTTCCTTTATCGGAATAGAAAACCTCTAAAACTCCTACCAGTGTTCCATGCGCCATCACTTCGCGCTTCATTGTCCATTCAGATTTTTTAAAGCGCTCAGAGAGAAATGACCTCCCATCGTCTAGGCACAGAGCAGCGCAAGCTATTTCATCATACTGCCAGGCAAAGGGAATAAGCAAAAGGATTCGTTTGAGTATTTCATCCAGAGACAGTTCCTGTTTAAGCAAAACCTTTGAAATTTCAAAAAAGAGGTTCAACTCTTTGACTTTCACCTCAAGATCTTCTTTGCTTTTTAGTAAAGCTTCTTCCGCGAGTTTGCGTTCTGTTATATCCCTCCACGCCACATGGAGCATTTCCTTTCCCTCAATAGAAATGGGGGTGAGCAACACTTCCACTGGAAACACTTCCCCGCCTGCCCGCTTATGATCCCATTCAAAGCGATTGCTGCCTTTCTCAAAGGCAATTGTCATCATCTCATTTGCCTTTTCAAAAGAACTTCTGCCGTCAGGCTGAAGTTCGGGAGACAAAACAGATGGATGGGTTTTTAAAAGCTCCTCTTTGTCTTTGTACCTTAGCATTTTAACAACGCTCTCATTGCAATCCACAAACATATCTGCCTCTATGACAAGCATCGCGTCAGTGGAACTTTCAAAAAGAACCTTATAAGTATTTTCTTTTATCATGGTTTATACCAATTTAGATTGAATCCCACCCAAAAAAAGAAGATAAACGGATTTATTGCAATCAATAAATCTGCCATCTGAAAATATTAGAAACGGTTATTCCAATCTCTCAAAAAAGCGAGAAATCCCCATATTGCCTCCCCCTAACCAGCGAATAAATTAAAGCATGCCTGTTCTCTTTTCAAATCGCCGTTTAGGATTTTCCTAGCCGGTGTATTTAATAGCGCAGGCGGAAAACGGCTCGCGGCCAATGCTCAATGGGAAAGAGGATATTGCCACGTCCAGCGGCTCGCGGCGGCCTTTTCTTGTAATAATGCGACATGTCTGAACGCAATTATGCCCCTGCAAGCTACTAAGGACAGCCTTAAAAATGCCGCAGTTGTGACAGGCTTGGGTTGTGCCGCAGCCGGTGTTTTTCTCATAGGCATGCACGCAGTTAAGTACCTCACCCAGACGTTTTCCATATTTTGCCGCCTTAAAATGTTTAATGCCCTTATTTGCAAGAACAATTTGACCATGTTGGTTTAATATGAGGAAAATATCCGGCAAGGCATCAATAAATATTTCAAGTGGAAGTTTGGATATAAATTCGCCTCTATTCCGCACTGCGTCCGGGCTTGCCCTGTCCCCGAACAAGCATTCCTTTTGCGCGCTCACTGCTGTTGAACTCGTTTTCATTTCATGTGTTCCTGTTGTATTCTGCTTCGCATCCCTTGGACAGTAAATTGGCGTCATCTTTTTGTATAAGTTCCTGGAAGTCGTAATTGATGACACATGTTGCCTCGCGGCCCACACCTCCCTAAATTTAATTAGCATAAATCATTCCATCTGCAATACTGTTTCTAAGGCATAGAGAGGCATTGGGACTGTTTTTTCTATTTTTATTATTCCTGGCAACTTTAGATAGGTATTGAGATTGTCATATTTGAAAAAAACATTCGTATTTTTGAGAAAAAAATGAAAGCTCCCGCAGAATTCATTCTTTCTGCCTTCAAACAATTAATGAAGACTTCACTCAAGGACAATATACAGTAATATTTTAACACAATAGAGCAATAACATATACAAATAACCTATTTACTCTGGATTAATATACAGTAATATAATAAAGACGTTAAAAGTTTATTAAATATTTAAGGGGTAAAAATAATGTCCGAAAAACTCTACGTTGATCTTGCGCGCAACGGACTTCGAATGCCTATAGGAGCAGACCTAATTCTTAAGGAAAAAACCGATCACGAGAAGCGGCTTCTCAATGGAAAATTGCTTGGAGAGGTTGTCGCTGAAACCGCAGAAAGATTTAAAACCCCATTGGCTTTTCCGCTTATGGATTTAAGCGTCGAAAAAGAATGGATGCTATCGGCGCTCAGAATTCCGCAAAATGAAATTGAGGCTTTCCATTTTAAGTCATGTCCAACTGAAATAGAAATCGAATCATTCCAAAAAAAATTAATCTCCAATGTCAGCGAAAGATTGACGGCAAATTGCGAGGCCATTAAATATGTCAAAAAAATGCCTGGGCTTGTTCCGGTGGGAATGGCAATAGGGCCTTTTTCGCTTATGGTCAAACTTATCGATGATCCAATCACAGGAGTTTATCTTGCGGGCATGGGAATTCTCCCCGAAGACGATGTTGAAGTAAATGCAATAGAAAGCGCTTTGGAAATAGCGACAGAAACAATTCTCCAGTCTATAAAACTGCAAGTTGAAGCCGGGGCAAAAGCAATTTGTGTCTGTGAACCAGCAGCCAACAAGGTATATATTTCGCCCATCCAGTTGGAGAATGGGTCTGACATCTTCGATCGATATGTCATGCATTACAATATGAAAATAAAAAAACTCCTTGAAGAAATGGACATCGATTTGATTTTTCACAATTGCGGAGAACTTACAGATGAAATGCTTTTAAAACTCAATGAGCTAGACCCAGCTATTCTCAGTCTGGGATCTTCAAGAGTATTGTGGGAAGATGCAAAACTTGTATCCAAAAGCACTGTATTATTTGGAAATTTGCCAAGCAAAGAATTCTATTCAGACAAAGACCTTCCGCTTTCGCTTGTGAAAGAAATGGCCGACAGGCTGACAAGAAAAATGCAGGAGGAGGACCACCCTTTCATTTTAGGAACCGAATGCGATGTGCTCTCCGTGCCGGAAGCCAATAAAAGCATCATCGAAAAAGTAGACGCAATGCTTTCATTCTGATTATTTCCAAATTATCTCAGGAGTTTTTGCGGGAAATGCCCCATCCCAGAAGAATGAATATAGCCGCCACTGCCAATATGACCTGCCATATCATTCCGGAAGATGAAATGGGGTTGGACTCTTCTTTTTCTTCTTCTTTCGTTATTTCATAGCCATCGATCTTTTTCTTTTTCTCCGGCTCTTCTTTTAAAAGTTCGGCAATTTCCTGTTCTTTCCGTTCCGCAATCTTTGAAGACAGTTTGCTCTGCAATTCTTTTCTTTCTTTAACCGCATCCTGCAATTTTTTATTAAGAGCCCTTTCAACTGTAAGTTTAAACTTTTCGACATCTTCCGGCAACATTATTCCGGGCATTGATATTATATTCAGGACCATTTGATTTAGAAACGGATTGTTGCATGTGTGATCGCAACAGGAAACTCCGTCTTGAATCACGCTTTTAGCGTATTTTGAAGCCAAGTCTTTTTTGATTTCTTCCGGCATTTTCCAGTATTTTTTTCTGTCTGTTTCCAGAAGCCGCGCAGAAATGCTTTGCATTGCCCACGGGCTGTGTTTCTGAAAGAAATTTTCAAGTCCCATTTTATACTTGTCCTGAATATAAACTTCATATATCTGGCGCCATTGCGCGTTGTTGACCGAGGACTTGACAGTAGTCTGCCAACCCCAAAGATTCTCGGCGTGGTCAAGCATCTCTCTTGCTCCGGAATATTTATGCTTCATCATGCCCTCAATCCATTTAGGGTTGAAGCTTCTAGCCGCCAACTCCTTCTCTATTGTGCTAGCTATATCTTCCAGGTATTCCTTATTCCGCTTTTCCATATGACTTATATAGACCTGTGGCGTTTTGCCGCTTTCTGCTTTCACCGCAGCCGCAAGGCCGCCCAAATATTGAAACACGTCATCAGTGTCTAATGTCTGATAGAGGTTGCTGGAGCGCGAATGCGCCGCAATATCAATATTTGATAACGACTTCCTGTAAACTGCCGCGCTTGGCGCGCCATTGAAATGGCGTCCGTAAGCGAATGAAACATTATTGATGTAGACTTCTCCAAGTTCCGAATCTTTATCCCACAATCCGCTGGCTGTGGATAAGTTTGCGATCCGTGTGCCGTATGTTCCGGGAGCGGCGGAAAAAACCCTTTGCCTGGAAAGCAACTTCGCTTTCTTGGGAGAAACTCCTTTTCCTATAAGTTCTTTTTCAACTTTTACGCTGTTTTCCCTGATGAAATTTTCGGCTTCCTCCAGAAGCACAGCCTGCCTGGAAGCATCGTCCAGAAGCAGCATGATGCTTGGCAGAGTGTCCCGAAAAAGCCCGGAAAGTTGCATATGGACATCGATCCGGGGACGGTTCAGAATAGCTTTTGGGATTGCTTGGACACCCTTCACTGTTCCTCTTTTTGTCCATTCCGGCTGCATCCCCATGAGCCACAAGGCCGCAGAAATCATTGCGCCTTCCGTCCTCTGCGCTTCTCCGCACCAAAGAGTTAAACCTACTTTCCTGGGGTATTTTCCGTCATTGGCGTTCCTGTAATTTCGAATCATTTCATCGGCTGTTTTTTTCCCGGCTTCGTATGCGGCTTTTGATGGTATGCGATCCAAATCAATGCCATAAAAATTTCTGCCAGTGGGCAGGACTTTGGCGTCTCTTATGGGGTCGTATCCGCATGTTGTTTTTATATATTGGCCGTTAAGCGCGTTGACAAGAGAGGCAAGTTCATCGCTTGTCTTCTGGAGATTCGCACTAATCTTTTCAAGCGATACCTCCGGGTTGTTTTCATGTATCAATACAGAAAACTCCTTCGCTTCTTTTCCTGTGGGAGCCTGCCCGTAAATATGCAAGCCATAAGGAATGTTGCTGTCTTTTATTGCTTCAAGCGTTTCTTCCAGATTTTCCAGATAATCTTCAATCTTTTTGGGGGTAAGCTTGGGCAGGTCTGAAATTTTAATGTTTCTTTTGAACCCGAGTTTTCCGGAAAGACCTACTATTGATTTTAATTTGTTTTTTGCAACTTCAGGCGAAAGCTTTGAAATTCGGTTGTAAGAGTTTATCAATTCATAGAGTTGAAGATGTTCCTGGGAAATTCCCGCTTTATTTATCATTGGCGTAAGGTGTGAAAGTATAACTCCGCGTCCCCGCCGTTTTGCTATTAAGCCTTCGCCTATTCCATCTACAATATATGGGTAAATAACAGGAACGGCTCCGCCAAGGACTTCAGGCACGCACTCATGGCTTAAGCCCGTTTCTTTGCCTGGCAGCCACTCAAAAGTTCCGTGCCGCCCTAAATAGATCAGCGCGTCAGCCTTAAATATTTCTCTCAGCCAGTAGTATGCGGCGTTATATTGATGGTGGGGATAAAGAGCGGTTGAATGATAAAGCTTTGCCGGATCAGCGCTCCATCCGCGAGCTGGCTGGGGCATTAAAATGACATTCCCGAAACTGACACACGGCAAGCAGAAGGAGTTGTTTTCTGTCATTGGTTTAAATTTCTCCACAGTTCCCCAATCTTTTTCGACTCCCATCTTGAATTTTTCCGGCAGTTTCATGAACCATTTTTTATAGGCGGCCTTTTTTACTTTTATTATTAGGGGAGAATTTTCCAGAAGCTCATCCAGCTCTCCCGGCGCATATGCGCCGATATTTATTCCAGACTTTATAACGAGATTTTTCATTTTTTCTTCATCGGGAATTTCGCCTTTTACATTGTATCCCTCAGCTTTGAGATATTTGAGAATATTTGAGAGGCTTGCAAAAACATTCAAGTAACTTGCTCCGACATTCTGTTTGCCTGGATGGGAATAATACATAATGACTATTTTTTTATCTTTATTGTGCTTTTTCTGTAGGTTCAGCCAAGCTTCGAGGCGTTTTATAAAAACAGTCATCCGTTCGCTCAACGGAAAGTTGTCAGCTCCAATATTCCATCCTTTTTCATCAAAAAACTTCACCTTTCCCCCGATAACAGTTGGCTCGATTTGCCCGTTTCTTTCGGTCATGCTTACATGCCTGAGCAGGTCTCTTGGCGTAAGGCCCTTTTGTGATTTTCCCCATGTTTCTATATAATCAAACATGCGGATTGAGTTGAAAACTGGACATGCAAGTTTATCAAATATTTTTCGCATTCCGGGAGTCGAACCGCCAACGCCAAAGGACAAGGGCACAATTGCATTGACTTGCGATTTGCCCATTTCATCAAGAAAATATCTTTCCATAGCCTTATCGTGAGGAAGTCCATAAACAGGGAGAACATTTAAATTTGCCTTTTCTATTCTTTTGATTATATCAGCGGCAACTGGGTCTATATCCTGTGGAGTGACCATCGACTTGAACTCATTCACTCCCACCCACGGGGCATTTTGTTTGTAACGTCCAGACTTGACCAGCCACTCCTTGTATTTTTTGAAGGAAGTAAAAATATCGCTTGCTTCAGGATGGAATATTCCTATTTCCGGGATTTTTATTGGAGGCGCGTATTTCACTTTGGAATTGCATTCCCTGGCCGCAAGATAAAGCAAAAGATTTTTGATATTTTCTTTGCCTGGCAGGGAATGATATTCCATTACGTCTTTGTTTTTTCTGCGATTTGGGATGGCGTTTGTATTTCTCCCCCGAAGCTCATAGCATACGGCATGACAGTCTTTGTTGCTTTCAATTACGAGTTGCTGGAAACCTCTGTACATGCCATCGTATAGAATTATATCCGCCGACTTTAAGAATTCGCGGCTTTCTCCGGAAGCTTGTATCCCATTAATGAAGAAGACTCTGACCTCAACTTTCGAGTCAAACTCAGGAATTTCCCTCAAGTCTCGCGCCGCTTTTATAAAACGTATTCCCTGTCTTTGTCCTACAAGAGCTACAATTTTTTTCTTTTCATGCCCGGAGCTTTTTTTATTGGCAAATAATTTTATCGACATGCCAACAATAATAAGCAGGCAAAAGAGGATTGTGAAGATTTTGTTCATAACGTTTTTCCTTGAATTATGAGGAAAAGCCTATTTCACAGGCCGTTTCTGGGAGGCTTTTCCGGTATGTATATAGTTTTCCCGTTTTTCAATTGGTAAGCCGTTCCGAGGCGGATTCCTTCTTCGCCTGATATCCTGGAGTCTGAAACCTTTTGAACTTCCACTCTTTTTCCCCGTTTGGTTATAATACGCATTTTCCCATCGCTGGTCTTGCTTACTACTGTGACTTCCGAGTCCTCATTAAAAAAATCAAGCATATTCATCGCGCCGACCAAGGCCAGCATAAGCGCCACAATGAAAACCAGACCGATATCAAACAGGTTTCCCATGCCCGTCATGGGGTCGTGTTCCTCTTTGAAATCAGTGTTGTTGTAAAGGCGTCTGCGTTTCAGATATTTCATGATTGTTTATCCGTCTCTTTCATATTGCCGGCTATCGCATCAGTCAAGAGTTCCATTATAAGAATATCTTCCTTTATCCAGCGCGCGCGTATTGTGCTTATCATAAACGCCAATATGCCCACTGCCAGTCCGGCCACGGTGGTTGTAAACGCGATTATCAGGCTTGATGACATCTCTGCCATGTTTCCCTGGCTCAGCGACGCCAACCCCTGTCCCATTGGAATAAGGGTGCCCATCAGTCCAAGGGCCGGCCCTATCCTTACAAGCAGATATGATTTTTCTATTTTCTTGTGAAACTCTATTTCCCGTTGCTGAATCAACACCTCTATCCTTTCATCAAGCATCTCGTGAGAGTCTGAACCCAAAATTATTAAAAGCTCGTCAAAATATTCCCGGAGTCTGAATGGCACTTTTTTTAAAAGCACTTCCGGCATTGCCCTCTTTTTGCGCGTAGCGGGCAAATATTCATCAATTTTCCTATAAAAATCGAAAGATGAGCGCCGGAAAAACTCCGCGCAAAAAGCTCCAAGCTCGATTACTATCCAAACCAGCAAAAGTGTCAGCACAATCATTACCGGCGCTAAAAGGCACACCGATATAGCATATAAAACTGATTGAAAAAAAGCTATAAGGCCGGTCAGCATTATCTAAGTTCCTTTCCATTTTTATTTTTACAAATGTTGAGATTCCCGCATCTCTGTTCTTTAACCCAATAACAAGTCAATCCCACCAGGAACATTACGATTCCCGCCAATGCCACGCCCCACTTATCAGTATTGACTCCACTTGCAGAACTATTGCCCAGTAAGGCCATTTCATAAACTTTCATGATGCTCTGATAATTTGAAGAGATGAGCATAAGCAGAAAAAAGTAGAGTCCTATAAAGATCATTGCGCAACCGGCAAATGCAGCTCCATTATAGCGCAGTTTGCGCCGAAAAGGAAAGAAAAAAATAATTGTAATGCCTGCAATTCCCGCAAAGATGCCTGTAAATATTAAGGAGCAGAAAGATGACGCAAATTCATCTCCCATCAAATTTCTTGAAAACCACAATAAAAGCAACATTGAAACAGCGCATACCGGACATGGCAATATCAGAAAAAGAGAAGAAACTTTGAGTATTTTTGTCTCTTCCTCATTCTCATTGTTAAAGGCCAAAGACTGATAATGTCTTCGCAAAAGCGCTACACCCCATGTGAGCATTCCACCCGCGACCAGCAAATGCATTAAACCACCCATTTTAAGAACGTCCGCAAAAACCCCGAGTTTTTCGTTCTTCTGAAGAAAGTCAAGCAGGTAGTTGCCGACTAAAAATAAGGCTCCATAAAAAGAGAGCGCGCTGGCAATAATAAAAAGATTCCTGGATATAGTCCTCTTGACAGAATAAATTTCTCCCGACAAACCAATCCCTGCCTTTACGCCAAAAGTAGACAGAGCAGCTGTTATGCCCAAAAACCACATTGTTTCCATAATAAGCTTTCTTTTTTGAAGCAGTAAAAATATCCTATGATTTATTTATGCACACGCCTTCGAGCAAAAGTTTGTCCTCATTTTTCCGTTTGCGGAATATGAACTGAAAAGTTCCGTTCGATATTGGCAAATAGACATAATACAAGTTCTGATTTGTTTTCGGCGAAAAGACTGTGGCTTTTTCGAAATCAGGTTTCTTGAGTTTTGTCAGGCATTCCACGCAATCATTCTTTCCCATTTCATCCATGTGGATCAACGTTTTGCAGAATTTCTTTTCATCCTTGTTAAATGCGTCAAAAACACCTTTGGCTGTTTTTATAACGCTCTCTGAAACGACATTTTCCACTTTGTTTATCTGCGCAGCCTCAGGCATCGATCTCGAACGGAAGATAATGACCAACGCAATGACGACAAACACTATCAATACCGGCAGAAGTTTTTTTCTCATACTTGAATCTCCTCTATTTTTTTGTTTTTTTATAACCCATTTTTGCATACAAAGTATATGAAGTAAATTCCAATAAACAGACTTGCCAGAATAAACAAAAAAGAAGTAATATCGCCTAAAAAATCGGCCATCTCTTTTTTCTGGCGCTTCTTGTGCAAACGCGCTTTGGACATGTCCTTTATTTCCATGAAAATATTTGAAAGCGTTTTAACGCCGGAAAAAGTTTCCTTGACGGAAAAACGCTCGGAAGCCTGACGTTTTCCGCAACTGTCAGGAACTTGCTTTGACAATCTCTTAAGGCGCTCTTTGCTTAGATTTACATTTGCCATAAATTACCTAAAGGTTCCAGGGATCGAATAGAGAGTTGTCTTCCGGCCCAATATTTCCAATAAGCTCAGTCCTTGCCAAATCTGACGCCTTTACGCGCAAAGGTTTCTCAGAGCTTACATGCCCATCGAGCCAGCCTATATTACCCACGCCCGTGTGACGGAAATGAATGTTGTCGCCTCTTGAGTTTATACTGCTGAAAGTAACTGATTTCAGTTCATCCCCTGTGCCGGAAACTCTATAATATGGGTACACGGAGGAATATCCTTCAAGTTCAGTCGCCGTTGTTCTACCGTTGCATGAATCCGCGAAAGCAATTGTTTTGCTTGGCTCAGCAAACAATACCGCTTTCATTCCTGCTCCAGAATAATAAGCGCTGCCGGTTAGATATGCGTGTGATCCAACACCGTAGACATTATATCCATATCCGGCTCCACCGACAACACGCGTCTTGTCCGTTACTAATTTCCAGTCAGGGCATATAAGAACGTCTGCGCTGTCGCTTATATAAGGCGAAAGAAACCCTTCCGCAGTCAAATCAACATACTTGTCGCCGTCTTCATAGCGGTTGCCGTTCCACATCTTTCCAAGCCCAGCCATCCCAGTGTCCCCATTTTGATAAGGAGCGAAATATCCGCTGTCAGTTGAGTATGACACGTTGGCCGTAGATAATTGCTTCACATTGCTTGTGCAGGATATGCCTTTGCCCCTTGCGCGGGCTGCAATAAGCGAGGGCAACAGCAGCCCCGCCAAAATGGATATTATTGATATGACCACCAGGAGTTCGATGAGTGTAAAAACTCTTATTGTTGAGATTTTAAGTTGCGTGGAAAGCCTTCTTGCAAAAACGTTCTGTTCTTCCATTTTTTACTCCCAATTATTGTGTTATGCGCACAAGTTGGAAGGATGCGTGAGAAACAAATAAGGACAGATAAAGCAAGATGCTTATTCTGCCGGAATTCTGCTCTTCGCGGAACCTTCCGACAAGCGGTCATTAACGGGGTCTGGCTTAAAGCTTAGTCAGCTTATCACAGTTGCGCGACAGCTCCGATTCTCACGGAATTCACCATATTAATGACCATATCGAACTTTATTATAAGCTTCCATTGAAAAAAAGTCCAGCATTTATTTATATTAATCATATTTCTTTTATTAAAGATTCCAGGGATCGAAAAAAGAGTTGTTTTCCGGCCCAATATTTCCAATCAACTCAGTCCTTGCCAAATCCGACGCCTTTAGGCGGGATGGTTTTTCTGAGGTTACATGCCCATCAAGCCACCCTATGTTGCCAACGCCCGTGTGTCGGAAATGGATATTGTCGCCTCTTGAGTTTATACTGCTGAATGTAACTGATTTCAGTTCATCCCCTGTGCCGGAAACTCTATAATATGGATACACGGAGGAATAACCGGCAAGTTCGGTTTGAGTTGTTTTGCTGTTGCAAGAATCCGCAAAAGCAATTGTTTTGCTTGGCTCAGCGAACAGTATCGCTTTCATTCCACCGCCGGAATAATAAGCGGTTCCAGTAAGGTATGCGTGAGATCCAACCCCATAAACATTATATCCATATCCGGCTCCCCCGACAATGCGCGTTTTATCTGTAGCCAATTTCCAGTCAGGGCATATAAAAACATTTACACTGTCACTTGCATAAGGCGACAAAAAACCTTCAGCTGTCAAATCAACAACCGTATCTCCATCGTTATAACGATTGCCATGCCACATCTTGCCAAGACCATTTATTCCGGTATCTCCATTCTGATAAGGCGAAAAATATCCACTGTCAACCGAGTATGACGTATTAGCTGTAGACAACTGTTTTAAATTGTTTGTGCAGGATATTCCTTTGCCTCTTTTTCGGGCAGCGATAAGCGAAGGCAACAGCAAGCCTGCCAATATTGCAATTATAGCTACTACTACCAACAGCTCGATGAGCGTGAATCGCGCCAATTTCAACTTCATCCTTTTCATCCGTTCCTCCCAGTATTATTTGAGGTTTTCGTATTATTACGTTTTTTACTTCTTTAATATAAGCGCCTCGGAAAACAATTTCAATAAATTTTATTATCTTTTTTAGAAATTTAACTGAAAGTGTTCTAGATTATCTTATTCCAAGAAATGGCAAATTGAATTTACATAAAACAGGTTTTAAAAAATGACGAAGGAAACGCAAAAGAAAATTCTGCTGTTCTTGCTTTTGGCATTCGTTATTGCCACACATTTATTGCCGTTGCTTCATAATGGACTTGGATTATTGGCATACGCAGGAGATGATTGCTTTTGCCACGAACACTCAGAAGAAAACGCGCCCTCTCTCCTTTTATCTGAAGAAAATAATTCTCATAAAACTGATTCCAAACATATTTGCGCAATATGCGCTTACGTTAAAACATTTCAGCCATTAAAAAATACCATCTACGCTCAATATCTCCCAAATTTCAGCAAGTGGACAGAAAGCTACTCCTATATTCAGCTTTTGATAAATTCATTCAAGGGAAACTCGCCTCTTCCACGCGGCCCGCCCGCATGATTTCATAAAACAACTTCTTTTTTTTACTTTGCGCGCGCCGAAGCGAAAAGCTTAGAGCGTCATTGCGCACTACTTTTATTTGAGGAGATTTTTCTATATGAAATTCATGCAATTTACACTCATCGAATTGCTCGTTGTTATAGCAATAATTGCAATATTGGCGGGAATAATGTTGCCCGCGTTAATCAAAGCCAGAGCCAAAGGGCAGGAAATTTACTGCGTCAACAATCTAAAACAGGGAGGCGTGTTCATTCAATCATATGCGGATGCCTACGACTCATTCTTTCCGCCTGTGCATGGCGGATATTATGACTCAAGCGGCAAATATCCGGAAAGAACGCCAGCAACAACTCCGCCGTCCACTGAGTGGCATGTTTACCTGCAGGATTTTGGAATGCAACAAAAATTTCTGCGCTGCCCCACCGACCCTGCCGTCCGTTCCAGTTTTGACGACAGCGGAAGCACGCAAACCTGGGACACAAGGCAAAGTTATTTATACAACGCCATGATTGCATTTAACAACAAACAGTCAAGGTTGAGGAATTCAACAAAGAGCATTGTCCTTTCGGAAAGGGGCGGAGACAAAAGCGGAACCGACTCTACCGCTCTTGACCACCAGGGATATCCTGGAATGCATTCTGTGACAACATGGGAGACAAAAATAGAAAAGGAAAGGCATGCGAAAAGGTCCAATTACCTTTATGCCGATGGACATGCCACTGGGGATGTTTTCGAAAAAACTGTAGGCAACAGGACCGAAGCGGAAAACATGCATT
The DNA here is from genome assembly GCA_964651145.1 of uncultured Victivallales bacterium. GTDB lineage: Bacteria > Verrucomicrobiota > Lentisphaeria > Victivallales > GWF2-45-14 > CAZYVR01. Next base: position 13,415 of record CAZYVR010000075.1, read on the forward strand.
TTCTCAGGGAATACCTTTCGTCGTATTTGTAGCAAAATATTATAAATGGAAAGAAACATTCATTCCGTCATTTTTTTATTGAATGACGGAATTTTTATAATCCTTCGGTGTTTGCGCATAAGCAAAACGTTCCAGCAATCGCTGCAGTGACTGTTTTCTTATTGGCTTGCAAAGAAAATCACTAGCCCCACACTCAAGGCACTGTTCGCTTTTCTCAGCACTGGAATCTTTGTGTCTTGAAGACGTGCATATGATTGGAAGATTGGCGTATTCTTTGCCTGATTTGCGGATGCACCTAATTGCCTCATCTACCTGCATAATCGGAAGTGAATTTTAAAAGTTTCCGCCTTTTGATGAATTCTCCAAAGAAAACTCGTTGCAATAGTCCATTAAAAACTGAAATGATTACCCTTTTCGTTCGAAATTCGCAATCAAATAGCGCTATCATTATTTTTTCCCTGAAAAAGCTCTTTTAAGTTTTTCTGCTATGTCCATAAAATTTTTAATTGGATTTTCCGGCAAGGGGTCCATGAAGACCACGGCTCCTCCGATTGACCTCGCTATGGCTTCTGCGCTCTTGGGATTAAACTGCGGCTCCACAAAAATTATTTTCACATTGTCGCTGCGCGCTTTTTTTATCAGTTTGGCTATCTGTTTTGGAGCTGGGCTTTTTCCTTCTATTTCCACTGCTTCTTGTTTTAGCCCATAGCAGTCCGCAAAGTATCCGAATGCCGGATGAAAAACCAAGAATGTCCTTCCTTTGTATGGGACGAGAATTTCTTTTATCTTACGATTCAAGCTTTTCAGCTCCTTCAGAAGCTTTTTAAGGTTCGCATTGTAGCTGTTGGCATTTCCAGGGTCGGCCTCAGCCAGTTCTCTGCAGATGTTTTTTGCCATGATCTCAAGGTTTGGAATAGAGTTCCATACGTGCGGATCGGCACCTTCGTTGTTATCGTGCTTATGTTCGTGTTTGTGGGAACATTCCACCTCAGATCCGCACATTGCGCGTCTTTTTATTCCTTTTGACACATCTACAAATTTAATCTTTGAGCTTCCGTCCTTAATCTTTTGCACAATGCTCTTTTCAAGCGGCATTCCTACTTCAAAATAGATAACAGCGTTTCCCAGTCGCATTATCTGATTTGGAGTGGGCGCGTAATTATGCGGGTCCTGTCCCTTCGGGACCATTACACCGGTTTCTACGTAATCGCCGCCTATGCGATTAATCAAATATGCTTCTGGAAGTATGCTTGCAAAGACGGAAAGCTTCCCGGGAGAAGATGTTCTTTTTTTCTGCTCAGAACACGATGACGCCGCAAAAAGAATAGCCGTAATCGCAGTTATAAACAATATTCTTTTCATTTTCTCTTGACCCCATTTTTAATATTGATAGTAATTTATTGAATATACTTAGATTTTCAATGCACAAAGAAAAAATGAAGTTTATTTGATTTAAAGAAAACGAGAAAATTGAGCGGTAAAATTCTGCTTTGCAAGTTGATTTGGCGAACAAATAAAAGCATGCCTACTCTCTTTTTAATCATCGTTTGGGATAAATAGCGCCATCAAGCTGAGAAAACTGCAGAGCAAGCTCCTTTACTGTTACGGGAGCTTTTACAAACAGCTTAGATTTTTCCAGAATGAATTCTGTCGCGAAGTCAAGAATAAAATCCCAGGAGAAGCCATTTTCAATAAGGAATCTGGCCAATCTTATATAATTATCACGAAAAATATCCGCCATCCCGGGGAGAAAGCCTGCGCCATATGTGTTGCGGTTAGGTTTAAAAAGAAGAGCAAGCGTTCCATTGGAATCTATGAATCCGAACAGCGCGCATTGCCCATCTGCTGAAAAATTTATTTCATAATGGCTGGCTGCTCGTCCGTTAACAAAAAATGGCAGAAAACCAAAACGAAGACAATTACCCATTATCGATGACTTGAAAATATATCCCTTTTCTCTAATGAGGATGTCCCGGTTTGACAAAGTTGATATTAGGCAATTGAGGTCTTCGGGGTTCTTTTCCTCATTATTCAGGATTACCCTTGTTATCCCGCTTGGGGGAATAATATCACTATCATTAATATTCTTTGCCATATAGCAGCAACGCTTCCTTTTCTGTCATAACATTTATAACATTGCTTGCCTGAACGACTGCTTCAAGGTTCTACATTGCGTTTTTAGCCGAAACGGCGGACATATTGCGTCAATTGCGGATTTTTGCGCGTTTGTGCTTTGGGAGACGGTAATTGATTTTGATCCCACACTTTTTGCGGGCGAGAGCCCAGCTTCCGCTTCTTCATGGCGGCAGCCAGTAAATTCGAATACTTATCCCATATGTTCGGATAGGCCATGTCCACATTTTGTTCATGAAGTTTAATGATTTCTCGTTTTATCTCTGCTTTAGACATGCGTTTTCTGAGCAGAATATTTTCATAATCAATCCCAATTGATTTCACAGCTTTGCCCCAGCTTTTAAATCTTTTCACTGTTGCCATGTAGAGAGGCTTGTGGTTTTTCTGGATGTAGTTTGAGTTCAACGCTTCTTTTTCCTTATAAAGCCTCTTGATCTCGTCAAGAATCTTCGTCCTTGACCATTGGCGATATTTCCTAATTTCATCATAGTTCAATCCGCAGTCCTCAATGGCGTTTTTCCAGGAGCCGAAAAGCCGTCCAGCGGCTGCGTAAACATCTGGGTAGGTTGTTGCGTAATAGTAAGAATTAAGCGGCTCCCGCCCTTGCCGCGACAATATATGATCAATGATCATATTGTCATTCCATCTCTTTTGGTATATCACGATGTTGTCCCTTTACATTATTTTAAACTGTCGCGCCTTATGCGCTTTGCGGTTTGCTGCATTTCATTCACATGGTACACCAACAGAACCGTTTCAGCCAACTTTATTCTGTCGCCTTCTCTGAGAAGGACTCTTTTTATTCTTTTGCCGTTTACACATGTCCCATTCCTGCTTTCCATATCTTCAATTCTGTACTGCGGGCCATCCTTGAGAACCTTGGCGTGATACTTGGAAACTTGCTTGTCGCGCAAAATTATATCGCAGTCGGCCTTCCTTCCGATAATGGAAGTTTCGTTGTCAAGAGTGAAGACTGTTTCCTCATTTTCATTTGTCAATACAAGTATCGCCATAAACTTTTCCATTTCTATTCGCGGGGAATTAAACGTTCCGACTTTTTTGATTCGCTTATTCCGAATTAAAATTCTAAATGCATGAATGGAGTTTTTCAAGGTGATATTGAATTTATACTACCCTAATTTTATGAAGTTTCTGCTTTTATAGAATTGAAAGTTATGTATATTAGTGAACTAGAAAAGGGTTTTAATGAACAACAACAATAAAAACACCGACTCGCAGAAGCTCAAATATATGCATCTTATGCTCAAAGGAACACACAAGTCCCTCAAACCCAAAGGAGCGTTTCCCCAAAAAGGCGTTGCGCTTTGGACTGTTTGCATAGGCATCATTATTGTTGCGCTGTGCTTGTGGATTTTTCTATAGATTTAAACGATAAACAAATTAACCTTGGAGAAATACTATGTCATTTGAACGCGGCTCATTTGCTGTTTCAATATTCGCCTTGCCGGAAGACTTGCCGGAAAACTATCTTGAACTCTTTAACAAATTCAAAGCAGGGCCTCTTTCAACGGTCAAAGACGAGCCTCAAATCGGCTGGACTGCCGGACAGGACATTCTGGAGACGGAAATTGATGAAAGCACAGCTATTTGTGGCGGTCTGATTTATTTGAACCTGCGTAAAGCGGAGCGCAAAGTCCCTTCGGCATTCTTGAACGCCATCTGCAAACATGAGGAAATCGCTTATCAGCGCGCAAATCAGACTGCATCGGTCTCGTCCCGCGTAAAAAAGGAAATCAAGGAAAAAGCCATAGAGGGCAATCTCGAGAAAGCAACTCCCAGCCTGACATCCATTCCAATGGTCATTGATCAGAAAGCCAGACTTCTTTATCTAGGAGCGGGTTCCCCAGCGCAAGTCGATCTTTTTCTTGAGCTCTTTTATAAAACCCTTGAAATGGAGCCACAGCAAATCACACCGGACTGGCATCTGGCGAATGAGTTTCAGGTGGTAGCGGAAGACCTGCCCAACGTCATGTTTTCAGAGCGCAGCGACGGCGAGGTTACCACCGGGCGGGATTTTCTTACCTGGCTCTGGTTCTTCAGCGAACAAGAAGACGGAGGAATATTGGAGCTTGAGCAATACGGGAAATTTGCGTTTTATATAGAAGGGCCGCTTACCTTTGCCGTTGCCGCTGAAGCCAGCGGAGCGGCCGAAAACACGCTAAAGAACGGCGACAGCCCATTGAGGGCGGCGGAGGCGAAAGCCGCGCTTACAGTCGGCAAGAAACTGCGCAAGGCAAAAATCATGCTGGAGCGCGGCGATGAGATCTGGAGCGGGACTTTCGACGCTGACCGTTTTTCATTCAGCGGACTTTCCTTACCGGATGGCGAGGAGCTGGAACAGGAGAGTTGCTTCGCAGAGAGAATGAACAATCTTTTCATTTTCCATACAGCGTTGACCGCTTATTTCAGATTGTTTGTGAAAATTCTGATGAGCGACAAATGGGGCGAAGAGGAAAACAAAATCCGCCAATGGGTGGAGAGTCGCGAGACAATGTAAACATTTGATAAAAGAAATAAATCGGATAGAAGCAAAAATATAAAAAATATCTTGAAATTCCCACAGATTCAAAATAATAATTTGATTTCGCTATATCTTGCGCGTAAAATTAACAGGTCTATATTCATTTCCGGCTCAAGCGAAGTTAAAATTTAAGCGGCCTTCTTTAACTCATATGTAGCTTGATAAAGCTTGATGACCAGCGCGTTTATCTTTCCTTTTCCAGTTCCTCGCGTTTCTGAGGCGTTTCCGTTTTTTTTAAAGCTCTTTAACCTTGACTTCAATGGCTTTGTATATTGGCGCGGAAACCTCGTTGCATTCGAGGATGGAAAGGTATTCGGCTCTTCCTACAGGATAGGCTATGATGTAATATAGAGGTTCCAAAGCTGTAAAATGCCTCCACGACAACGGCATCCAGACTATTCGTCCAAATCACCGCCGGTAGATTCTTCCTTTATACAGATTGGAATTTCACGCTACAATAACTAACTTTTAGCAAGCACTTGTGTATAAGCAATTCTCTTATCCGTTCTTCCTGCCTGTTTCGGCGTGGGACAACGGCTATTCATTTCATGCATGGGGGTTTTCCTTTTAGGCTCCGGCAAACGATAATTAATTTTGATCTTATGTGAAGCTTCGCATTAATTTGCATTATTCATCTCCTCGCTTTCTCTATTCCTAACATTTCTCTCTGCTCGTGCCAGTCATCCGGGAATCCCTTGACAAGCTTGTCGAGGCTGAGACCGTCCGGCTCTTTTCCTTTGAAAATTACTTCGACAATTTCAGGCGCGAGATTGACAAGCGACAATATTCTCATCACATACGGTCGGCATAGCTTCAACTCTTTGGCAAGCTCTGTGACATTTTCAACCTCGCCACCTTCAAGCATTTCAACCCATGAATGCGCTTTGGCTATTGCTTCGACTATTGGGCTCTGAACCATGCCACAACTTCCCTCAAGCGCGCCGTCAAGCGACTCAGGCGCAATGACAAGCTTCCGCCCCGATTTCCGTTTTAACTTCATGGGAATATGAATGCGGATATTCCCGCCATCCGCGACGCCAATGTTAACCCTGCCTTCCATCATACCGCCTCCTGTTCAAGATTTATAAGTTCCGCCAC
>CAZYVR010000076.1:0-18920 GCA_964651145.1 uncultured Victivallales bacterium
AAATGAATAAAAGCGTCGTAGAACTACATCACTTTTTGCAAAAATCGAAAAAATGACGAGTAATTGACAGTTTGACGGATAAATTGAGGTCAAAATCATCCGTCATCTATTCCGGACGAATAAATTTATACTACGGGCTGATTTTATTGATTCTATTTTTCTCTACGGTATCTATTCTTTTTGTGTTTCAATCTTTTTCCCAATGGCATTCTTCATTCTTTTTGCTGATTCCTCAAAAGGAATTCCGATAAGACTCAGAGCTGGCCGAGAGAGAGGCGCAAAGACTTCATCATAATTCTCCTCTGTTACAGTTTTCCCAGCCAATAAGTCACGATCCGCACGATACCGGTACTCTACTTCGAAAAGGAAATCATTTTGCATTGCATAGTTTATATTTTTCTCGTCCTGCACAGGAGAAGCAATCCTTTGTATGGCATAGCCGCGATATTCCGGAAAGATAGTAAAAAACAAATCAGGGAAAGAATTATCTTCTGGAAAATAACTGCCCCCTGCGCCATGAATAATATCTATATACATGCCTGTGCAATCCATGCCTCCTTCGGTCATTATAATAAAATCAGGGTCCTTTTTTTCCATGTGTTCTTGTGCTCGCCGCAAGTTATGAACAACCCCCTTGGTCATAACTTGAGCTGGATGCTTGTGCTTATGCGCCTCGTTAAAACAAAAAGCCGAACCGCCACCAAAACCTATTTGATCGTAAAGGATTCCATCTGCGCCCATGTTATTAACTAATTCGGCCATCTCGATCAGTTTGTTACCCCATTCTTCTGTTCCTTGGCAAGCAAATGCATGCGCTTTCATTGGAGCATCATAATATTTTTGCCAACCTTGAAGAAAAGGCTCTCCCCGTTCACTCACAGTCGCAATGGACAAACCATGGCTTTTATAATATTCTCCTTGAATATCAATCAGTTGTCCATTTGTATACAAAACTACTCTTATGCCTCGTGCTTGCGCGCGTCTTATAGCCTGCTTTGCTTTATTTTCATCTTCCCCCAAAGGAATATACGTTGGATAATCGCGATCATGACCTCCTTCTGTCCATCCGAAAAGTCCAAGCATATTTAGCCCTTGCTTTTCTGCTCTGTCGCAAAGCTCATCCATATCGTCCCAATTCCAAATAACTTCCCCGTTTTGTTGTTTCATAATGCATAGAATCCATCCTGTTATATTCTTTATCCATTCGGGACGCTTTGGAGGCACAAACCATGTGTTAACCCAGTTTCGGTAATATTTTGTTGCATCTTTCCAGCCATTGTGCCAGTTGGCCACAACTATTGGTTCGGATACCCATCCATCTCCCGGTCTTACCCATGAAATTACAGTGAATCGGCAACGCAATGCGTTATTGTCGTCTATAGGTTCTGTTATCATATTGCTGGCAGTAAAGTATTTATCGTGAGAGCCCAAATATAATCCCCTATCGCCGTGATCGACAAGGACGCAATGAACAGAGGCCCCAGGATATCCCAACATCCTGCGTTTAGGCTCCTTTGTCAGGTCAAATTTATATCCGGCTCCCTTGGGAAAGAGCAACTGAGAATGTCCCCGGCGGAGAGGAATATCAAGAGACGGCATTTCCAGTTCTCTAACAATGATTATTTTTTCTTCATTAAAGATTTTTGCTTTGATTTCAAAAGTGTCATCAACCGCCTGAATGAAAATTTCGAGAGATATGGCATATTTTCTATTTGTCGTTTCAAGATGATTCCATATGAGTTGAATTCTATTCTTTTTTCCCTTTACTGTATCTGGTAGGGATGATTTTAGTATAAATTTACGTCCGCGCGCAGATTCATCTGATGGTTCTTGAAGAGTTATCTTCCAAAAATCAAAGACAGTTGTTTTGAAAATAGTTTTGTTATTTTCTCTGCTTGTCGCATTGATTACCCCGTCAATCCCCAGAAGCAGTTTAGACGTTTTTGTTTGAATTCTCCAAGCGGACATGCCATCTTTCTTTATGTTCTTTATGTTCTTTTTGTTTTTCATTATCGCATTTCCCTAATTTTTTAGAATAATCAAGGGATAAGTGTCAGGTTGATTGTAACCTTTTGTGCCTTCCGGCATGAGTTGCCATTTTACATCATTGCCATCGCTGTCATTTGCCAACAGATTAAAGCCGAATACCGTATTGCGTTCCAGTCTCACAGGCGTTATGTATTGCCGCGGGAAGGCCATTTCATATATATATCCGGTTTTCGTCTTTTTGAGCACTGATTTTACTCCCGGTTCGGCGACTCGGCATTTCAATCCTCCACACAACTGCCGCTCAGGGGCTAGTTCGCGCTGGACTGTCACGTTCAAACTCTTGCTGTCCGGGAAAATGTTATAAACATAATCATCGCTGTCAAAGCCTTTCGTGTCACTTTGCGCCGCATTTGCCAGGGTGTCAATAAAAATCTGCAGCGAGTCGTTGGGGCGCCATCTTATGCGCCCGTCCGTCGATAACGTGTCATCAACTACTCTTACCAGCAAATACAGGTTTTTCTTATCCCAAGCCATACGAAAGGAACCAGACAGGTCTTCATCGCCGCCACGTGGCCGGCCTTGCGAAAATTTAAGGGCAGTTTTGCCTTTGGGTGATATTTTAACTCTTTTCCGCAACGGTATTTCGGGGATATTGCCCAATCGGCAATATCTCCATCTATCTTTATCTTGTTCCTTGCTTTATTGACAGCCAAAGTTTTCAATGAAAAACTTCGTTTTTCTTCCGGCGCGCTTTTCTGCTTGAAAACGGCGCTGAGTTTCACCTTTGATATTTCAGTGTCGCTTACAGGTTTTGATAGAGTTGCGTTAATATTTTTTGCCAACGTCGGCATCAGGGTTATTGGTCCTGAGAATGTTTTTTGACCTTGGCAGAGTATCTCCAGATTGCCTTCAAGCTTTCTGCTAAAAATGTTCAAAAGCACAATGGATATGGCATCACTGGTTTTCAATTTCGCCGTGATTTTCACACATGCGGCATTGTTGTCATCGGATTTAGCACTTTCAAACGCCTTGCAGAAAGAATCAAGAGAACCAGGCGCGCCACGGAAAAATTTAGGAAAAGAAGTCGCTTTAATTTGACAAAAGCCGTTCTTGTCCGCTTTTATCTTTATCGGATTTTCCATTAAGTCATAAACTTCGGGCAGAGGTTGCGTAAACGGGATTACCATGGTCGGATACGGACCGAGATTTCGGTCTGCTTCCTTGATGTGGCTCCAGACAGCCGCAAGCGGTCTTTTTAGATTGTCTTCAAACACATAGCAGCGGATATCGGGAGCAAAACGAATGTCTTTTTTAAAATCCGCGTTCCCGAGCAATTGACCGATAGTGTTGATGGTTTTGCAAAGCGCATAGGGAGTTAGATCGACATCCAGAAAACGCCTGAAAGAACCGTGCGCATCATAACTTTTGATTCTGTCTGCGTATTTAAGCGCCATGATAAAATGCCTCGCATGAAACGCTGACTGCATTTTTTCTCCAAGCCCCATATGGTATGACGGCGCTTTACCCCAATAACTGTCGCTTGTCGCGCCGCCATTATAAGTATACGATCCCCATTGCGGAATATTCATTGGCGGATGATAAATGCCTTCCGTAGATATAATAGGCGTATTTTTTAGCCCATGCTTGTTCAATATTTTAATGAACGCCTCCAGTTCTTTGTCTAGGTCAGGCTCTTCTGGGAGGCCTTGATAGGCATGGCCATCGACAGCCGCGAAAGGAATGCCTTTTGCGCCTGCAGCCAGGAAGTCATCAATCCAGCGCAGGCCATAAGCAGTCCTGATGTTCCACGGGCCTGGGGAGATAAATTCATTGTCCGGGTTGGCGCGTTTTATTCCCAGGTAAGCGGCTTTATGTATTTTTACCAAATCTTCCGGCGTTAATTCTTCATTGAATTTATTTCCTGCATCTGGCTCCCCTATGAACCACCATTTCTTGAACCATGGGCTAGACTTTGCTTTTTCATAACAACCCTGCTCGATTTTCTTCAACCATTCCTGCGGGATTGGGGACTTCAATTTTGCAATATCTTTTAATGATATTTTTTCGCCGTTACAAGTTAATGGCCTGCGAGAAGAAAGCAGGCCATCACCCGAGTATTCAATGCCGTATTTTGATGCCAGACTAATCATGTGTTCATCCTGGGATCCCCATGGAAATGAACCAGCACCAATGGCAAGGTACCTTTCGAAAAGTCTGGCAAGTTCAGGTTCTCCTCCAGGAATATTAAGGGAAATAAAATTACGATGTTTATGTTGACCTTTAAGGAAATCCATAATGTTAATCCTGAAATAGTCGGTGTCCGAGAAACCATTGTCCAAAACAAAGTCCGCGGTGATCAGGAATGAACCTTTGGATAACTGTTTTTCGAGGGGCAATTTAATCTCAGCTATTCCCTTTGCGTTGGTTTTAAATGAAAATGCCTTTTGCCATACTTTCCGCTCAAAGAAGTCTGTAACCGTTAATTTTAATTTGCCGCCGATATTTGGTGAGGCGGTAATTTTCAATCGCGCATTTATGGGTTTGTCGGCTTCAAGGAAATTACCCTGACAGGACGTCAACAGTTCGGCAGAGAGAGGTTTTTCCGTATATTCAGTCAGTTCTCCTCTTTCCAGTTGAAGCCCATCGACCCAAACGTTGTCTTTATTTAAGGGAGAATTTCCATATGCTTCAGCCCTTAAAAAAAGGCAGATTCCGCTATTTGGAGAAATAAAAGATGTATCATAACGTTTCCAATTTTTTGTCAAATTGAATGAGCGAGGCCCAGTCCAATCAGCGCCCATTTTCTGACTGGCGGTGTAAGATGCAACATTTAAGAATAGATTTTTATCCTTTGTTCCTTTTGCGTAAAAACTAAAAGTGTATTTTTTCTTTGGTTCAACCGGAATTATGAATGGACCAATAAACTGCGGCCTTATATTTTTTAAGGCTTTCATTGCAAGACTTTGGTTTCCGAATTTCGCCTCAGAAATGTCAATGTCGTAAAACTTCCCATGTACCTTTTTATTTGTATCTGATGAATGGCCATTATAACGGTAATAACGCAATCCTCCTTCGAATGAGGGGTTTTGAATCAAGTTTCGACACAATCTGTAATCTGGCAAGCGCATGCGGTTACAATCCCAGAAATCTATTCCGTAGTAAATGTTTTCTTTTGAAGCTTTATCTGTTTCGACTGATTGCCGGGCAGGCGCAATTTTATATTCCACGGTTTTGTTTTTCGGCTCCAATAATATCCGATAGTAATCTCTATTTTCTTTTTTTATAATTTGCGCTTTTGCCGCAGTCGTTATAAATATAGTAAATCCCCGGCCAGGAATGCTGGAAGTGAACTCAATATCTTTCAAAAATTTTCTAGGACGGCTTCCAAGGTCGGCAGGGTTTTCTTTGACGCCATCAATAATAACTCCGGCGGATTTGTCAATCAGGGCTTTTGGGATGTGCAAAATGAGGACGGAATAAATCTTGTCGCTACTTTCATACTGATGCTTCATATATATGTTCCCGTTCTGCAACAATTTAACCTGTCGGTTATACTTTATAGGGGAGCCTTTTTCCGGTTTATATTCTGCTTCGAAATCCAAACTTTTATTTTTTTCATCGATTTTATCCATCTCTATTTTAAATCTGCTTGGAGAGACCCAGAGCTCTTCTGACAATTTAAATAGAAATCTGGAAATTATTGTTTGGTCGCCAGGCAAGGTGAAGTTGATATCACGTTTTCTTTTGGCTTCCCACAAGCGGATTTGGCCGCTTGTTATAGTCCCATCTGAAAGAAACTCTGCTCCGGTAACACAACATACCCACCCGAGAGAGAAGAGCACAGTTAAAAACAATCCCTTTTTTACACATTCTGATACTAGCATAAATGCCTCCATGTTTTTGTTTTTTTTTAATTTTCGATATATTCTCTATGGAACACCGGGGTTTACGTTGTTGTTTCCTGTAAGCCTCGGGATGATCACACTCGGATTGGGCCATATGCCCGGTGCTAAATCCGCAAGATTGGCGGCATAAAATTTCACATGTCCATCAATAAACTGAATGTTTAATCCGCCTAAGTGTGGAATAGTTACTTCATCCATATTGTTCCAATACCAGTAACAGTCGCTGACCAGCCAGCGAAAAGGGGAATTGCGGGATAACCTGGATCGCATTTTTGTGCTTTCGCACTCTTGCGTTGTGTCACACCAACGAAGCCAATAATTGTTACAGAGGTAGTTTGATGTGGGCTTAAATTCAAGCGATCTGGAATGGTCGGGAAAACTGCCTTCATATCTGCCAACTCCAGGTGATGCGCCAAAGTGGTTATAGTTTTTTTTTCCTGGACAATAAAAAATCTTTGCTTTTGTGAGATAACCGTTTGAATACAGATTGCCGTATCCGAGCCACACAATATATCTTAAATAAAATCCCGCTATATTTCCTGTCCCGGTTAACTCTCGCCGTAGAGCCGGCAACCGGTTGTAATCTGACTCATACATCGCAAGAGAAGTATACAACTGCTTCATATTGCTCGCGCAGTTCGTCCTTTCCGCAATATCCTTAGCCCGGCTTAATGCCGGCAACAACATGCTTGCCAATATCGCAATGATGGCAATCACAATCAACAACTCCAAAAGTGTGAATTTAAACTTCATTCAGATGCTTTCCCTTTCAATAAGCTTTGTTTCTGTTTTAATCAAGAGAGGAGCGTCATATGTTCGTTTTTCCATTGCCGCCAGCAATGCTTTTAACCATAATCTTCAAAATGGTATTACTTCATAAGCACATCTTCCCAGACCTTCAATTCGGTCTTTCAGCATGCCTTGAGAGATAGTAAACATCTTCCCTTCAAAGAAAGGCTGTATCTTTGCTTTCTTTATTCCTAATGCAGACAGGTTTACCAGAACTTCACCTGGATCGTTAGAAATATTGACTGCCACGACAAATATTTTTTTTCCTGACCTCCGTGTGCTGGTATAAATATCTCCTCGCCGATTAACTTTTCCTACTTCTTCTGCTGTTATTACCTCCTTGAGGGTTTGAAGTTCAGATGATAGTTTAGGCAGGTATTCCCAGAGCAACTTGCTTTCACTCCAACCGGGCCAGGGGGAATAGCATGTAGCTCCATACACTAATGCCATATATGCCATAGCTCTTTCTTCTTCTACTGTAGGGCATCGTGCTCCTTGACCAGCTTCAAAAGGACACGTAGCAGTCTGAAAGTAAAAATTTATAGGCTTTTTCTGTTCTGCCAATTCTTCTTGTATCTCTAATAAAGGAACCATAGATGATATTGGATGACCACCTATAAAGTAATAATCTAAGGACACGACATCAGAAACAACCCCCAAATTATTTCTATAAATACTTCCTAAAGGACCTTTCCAGTGGTTTACTATAAACAAATCGTGAGGGCTCTCTTTTTTGATTTGTGAGGCTAATTTCTCTCTGATCCCATTTTTCATCACTGCTCCACTGGGTTCATCAAGAATCCAACCAATAACTGCCGGATGGTCCTTCAATTCCGGCAAATATTTAGACAAGTAACGTTGGTTTGCCTCTATTTTAGCAAGGGGGCCTTTAGATTCAGAGCCCGCATAATCAGGTTGTATTGGAATAAAAGCTTTCATTCCTCGCGCGGAAACTAAATCAAGGAAATGTTTTATCTGCTTAAGTTCCGCAAATTTCTTTCCCTGTTTTGCCCAGGACACACAAAAACCAACATTTACACAATTATATCCATGTTCTTGAAGCCCATCTAGTAGCTCCTCAAATCTTCCTTGGGAGTTCTGGATGCGCGAGAAAGAAGCCATAAACGGAATAAATACTTTACCCTCTACCAGAATGCATCTTTTGAGATAATCTATCTTAGCCTCATTAATCGTTGGATTCATACGAGAAAGTTTTATCTTTTTTGACCAGAGATCCTTCTTTCCGGTTATGCTTACGCTTACTGTATACTGACCGGGCTTTATTTCCTTGACAGGTATATGGATAGATAATTTTTTTTGTAAAGGAGGCTTTGCTTCACGAGTCAGTATAAGTTTTTTGTCCTCATCGAAAATGTTAACCTTCAGGCTAACATTTTTACGCAGTTCTTTAACAAGATTGAGATGAATCATGAGTTTTGCTACTTTTTCAGTGGTGTAGTAAGATCGATCCAAAAAAATCTCAGCTAGAGCTGGCGAAGCAATTCTTTGACGAGATGCATGAAGAACGTTATTCGTCTGTGCATCCTTGACTGATATTATTGCAGTTTTAGATTTGGTTATAGGTAGTTTCTCTATTTGAAATTCAGTTGTAACACTAGATGGAATAAGAATAGAATCTGTCTCAGCCTGGGAATCTCCTCTCTTAATTGATAGTTTTACTGCCCGGGATTTCCCACTTAGATTAGTTACATTACCTGTAAGGCAAGCCTCATCTTTTAATAGGCTTTTATAGGTATAGCTTGTATTATCTATCGAGAAAAAGAATTTACGAAATATATCTGGAGAAAAACCTTCTAATCGACCGAATTTTTTTACATTATGCCAGCCCCCTCCCCAGAAACTGGATTCTTTACTTTTTTTGAATTTTCTGTCCCGGCAGAAACTAATCCCCCAGACATCCGAGGTGTCCAAACCAAGGTTAAATATATTAAATGGCAAACGAAACTCTGCTATCCAGCCTTTACTATTTTCCCGACAAGCGACCTGCCAGTCTCCATCCCAGGACCCTGCCCCAACTTTGCCCTTTTCGTCAAATCTTGTTCCAAGAGGGTTGGTGGCAATATGGTAGTAGGTCTCTCGGTCAAGATTGGTATCTAAAAAAATCTCCACACAATCGTCCGCAAAAACTTTCCCGCTATCTCTTTCTTTTTCCCTCTTACAGATTTCCGCAGGATTGCTGTTATAACAATAAAAAGCCACATACAAAGCTTCCTGATCATGGCAGACCCATACTTCTGTCTTTTCTTGTGGCAGAGCCCCCTGCCATATATTAAAATCTTTCACCTGCCCGGCTTTTTTCCAGCATGCATCATCCAGAACTCCATCAATCTTTGGTCCAGTTGCTACACGTCCGCTGAAAACCTTTGGCTTACTTTCCTGCTTTTTTCGTCTATTTTCTTTTCCTTTATCCCAAGCGTCTTCGTTAAATTCAGTAGGGGTATTACCCTTTTCCAGTTGAACCGCATCAACCCATATTGTGCCTTTACTAGCCTTATTCGGACTTATAAAGAATCTAATTCCTCCCTGTTTTTTTAGTTCTACAGGCAGCCAAAAGCGTTTCCAATCCTTTTCAAGGGAAAATGTCTTTTTTGCTAGTGCACGCCAACCTCTATTCGATATAGTGAAATCAACCTTTTGACCAGGAGTATCACTTTTCATATATCCTGAAAGAACATAGGAGGTACCTGATTGTAAATTACGCTTTAGCATCTCTGAATTCCAAAGAGGCATACCATTGAGACGCATGCTGTTCTTGCCTTTAAAAGCAACATTCGTATCTAAGGTCCATGAGGAATAGAACCTAGAGAAATGCTTAAGCCCAAGATAATAAAACCAGTAATCAGGAACATCCGGATTAGTTGCCAGTTCAAAACTACCATTACCCAATAAATTTTTTATTCGCTTAAATTTAGATAGGGATTTTTTCTTGCCGATAGTAATTTTTAAACGAATTTTGTTGTGGTAACCGGCAGGAAATAATCCTCCTTTGCCACTATCTTTTATATAAAACAGCGGTCGGCCATTTAGCGTGGCAAGCTGCAAACTTGAGTTTGTTTTCTCCATAAAAGTGGTCTCAAAAGTTACTACGCCAATATCTGTAAGCACCTCGGTGGAAGCAGATTTAAGATCTTTTACCGATACCGAAGCGACATTTTTCCATTTCTTGGGAACTTGAATAGGAATAACCCCCTCGCGAATTAGTCTTTCCGCAGAAAATAATTGGTAGGATTTTCCTAAAAAAAGATCCGACGCTAAGTCCATCTGAAGATAAAAAGTTCCGTTTACCTTTTCATGGTATCGATATTCAAGATCCAATAACACGACATTATCTTCTAAGCTTAAATTATATGAATAACTGAATTTATTATCTATTTTATCTTCCCAATTAATTCCTTTATCGGTTATCTTTGTTTTGACGTTCCCCTTCCTTCGATTAGCGCTAAATAGACCATTCCAACCCTCTGGCGATGAAGCGATCATTCCCACTTTCATTACAGAGACACCTTCGCGTTTCAAGCGCCAATGCGGGAAAGCATCATTCATAATAAGAGTGGTTTTGCCTCTCGTTAATTCCACTGTTTTAGTCTCTGCTTTAGCAACAGCAGACACCAGATGCAAATTCAAAAATAATATCGATACAACCCCGCCAATTCTTAAAACATTTTTTCTTTTCATTGTCCCTTCTCCTTTTCGTAATGAATTTCCCTGTTTTCAAAAAATCACAGCAATTTAACTCTTCTTTTTATCCCCTTTTTTTGCCTGATAGACCTTGTTATATAACCTCCATCCTTATGGCCAGCCGATATACCTGCTGGGAGGACTGCTTTCCCAAGTCTGCGTTCCTGCTCTATAGGCCTGCTCCAATATCCATCCTACATGAGCATCCACAAAAAGAATATTAGCACCGCCATTGTGAGGAAATATTATGTTTCCATTATCTGCTTCGCCTGTCAATCCTCTAGTCCAGAGGCTTCCTGAGTCATTAACCAGCATAGTCTTTGATGGATGGAGAATTCTGGATACCCTCCACGATTGATTCCCCCATCCATCTGAATATGCCACACCCAGATTAATAGCGTAACTGGCTCCAACACCACCACCATATCCAAATTTAGTTGTAGGATTGCTTGGGCAGGAAAAAATGGTGCCCCGAGCATCGTCACCCACAGTTGCAACCTTTATATAGTCCTTAAGATAAGCCTTATCAGGATTGTAACACCAATGCCTGGCTGGGCTTTCGGCTTGGTAAGGAGGAATATAGCCATTGTTTTCGTTCGCATACATTAAGATTGACAGTCCTATCTGCTTCAAATTATTCATACATACTATCTGCCTTGATTTTTCTCTCGCCTGTGATAACGCGGGTAGCAAAATGCTTGCCAATATCGCAATGATGGCAATCACCACCAACAACTCCAAAAGTGTGAATTTAAACTTCATTCAGATACTTTCCCTTTCAATAAGCGTTGTTTTTGTTTTAATCAAGAGAGGAGTGTCATATGTTCGTTTTTCCATCGCCGCCAGCAATGCTTTTGCCGCAATTCTTCCCATCTCCCCAAAGTCCTGATCAATAGTAGTCAGCGGGGGAAATAATTTAGCAGAGTAGTCAAGGTTTCCGTATCCGATAACGGCGACCTGTTCTGGGATTTTTATTCCTTGCTTATTAAGAAACTGCATAACGCCTGCAGCTGTGTCATCTGTCCAACAGACAATTGCGGAAAAGATCTTCTCTTCCACAACAAGGCGCATGGCATTTAAATACCCGCTATCATAATATTCGACGTTATCAACAATTGTATAATTCAGTCCGGCATCTCTGGCATATTTCTCGAAAAGCTCCCGCCGCAATTTTCCTACGGAAATATTTTGCGAAGAAGCAAAGTAATACACGTTGTCAAGCTTGCGTTTCAATATTGCGTCGACAGTCAGCTTCATTGAGATTTCATCATCGGAGCACACAGCGGCATCCACCTGATAACTCCCTGGAAAGCCTAAAAGCACAACCGGAATTTTGGAGATTATTTCCGTTACATAATCATTTTCCTGAAAAATATCTTCGCCATAGACGATAATTCCTGAAGTTTTACGTTTTTCCACAAGTCGCCGAATAAATGATCCGCGGTTATTCTGGGAATTATGGACAATGACATCGGCCCCGTATTTTCCAAGTTCCTCCGTTATACTTTCCAAAAAACTCGCGTACATATATTTTTTGGTATCACCAAGCAACAAGCCAACAGGAGGAAGTATTCTATTGGAAATACCAACGGTGTACGTCCCAAATCCTTCAACCGTCTTTAACAACCCTTCATTAGCCATTTCATTTATCGTTTTTGACACCGTTAGAAATGAAATAGAAAGGATATTCCCGACTTTTCTTAAAGAAGGCAATTGAGTGCCTGGAGGAAGATCAACATCTGCAATAACCGACTTTATCCCTTCTTTTAACTGGTGATAAATTGGTGTCGAGGACTTACGGTCAATCCTAATATCAGCTATTTTATGTTCTATTTCTCTATCCATAATATGTAAAGATCTAACTCCTTTTTAAAAAGTAAATTGTTAACCATCTGTGACACATATAAACTTTACCCCAAAATTAGCTTTCTCGCAAGTTTCGAAGCTGCCGCGCCATCCCTTTGTTCAATTACTGCTTCGATTTCTGATTCCCCGACATCTTCCAATTTTCGGAGCATGGCTTTTAACCACAGAATACTTTCCGATACCGCTTTTACTCCGTCCTCACGGTAGGGATACTGATCCATGGACAACCAGCCGCTGTAGTCGGTCTTTTTCAGCCAGTAAAGTATTTCTAAAAATTCGATTGTATGAATCGAGCCAGCAATCATATCATCATCCCAATAACGATAATTGTCATTGAAATGCATATGCCTCAATTTATCTCCGTAAAATTTACATAGGGATATTGACTCGCTAACATTTTCATAAGCCATCAAGGAGTGTCCAACATCTAAAGTAACCCCGAGATTGTCAAGGCCGATTGAATTCACCATGAGAAGAGTGTCTGCCGCCCTTGCAATATGACAATGTTGGCGCGGCTCTCTCGGCTTGTATTCCAAGCAGATAGTTATGTCAGGATTATAAAGGCAACATTCCCTGATGCCTTCGGTAAGCCATTCCCGCTCTTTCATGAAACCACAGGCAAATGAGTAATCATAACCATCTTGGCCGGGCCAGAGCGTAACCAAAGGACAACCTATTTTTACGGCAATATCAATCATTTCCTTTGTTGTTCTTATAGCATCTTCCCTAATGTTCTTGTCTGAACTGGAGAAAGCCCCTTTCTTCCATTTCGCAGAGCCGAAATGATCAGGAATAAGACTGATGCATTCAAGTCCTGTCCGTTCCAGATGTCCTTTTATTTCATCGGCATTTTCCTTTGTAATGTGCCAATTCCCTACCAGTTCAACGCCTGAAATGTCATTTATTTCCGCAACCCTGTCAAACAACTCCTGAACGCTGTAATTCGGACCATAGCTGTCGCAGTAGCGATCTCTGCATGAACCGACATTTCCGAGAATAACACCGAATTTAGCTTTGAACATTATTCCTCCCGTATCGTATTGATAATGTTAATATTTCCGCTGGCCTGCGGAAGTGTATTTGACGGCCGCTTCATTTGAGATTGAATATTTTCCTCATTAAAAGTCGTGTTGATTGCAATTTCTCCGTATGGAGAGGGAATGCTTCCAGATGCTTCTTTGACTACTCCTTGCAAGGGATCAACAGTAAAATCTTTAAATCCTGGACTGAGGGGACGAACTCCAAGCAAGTATGCATGAAAAAAATAGGCGGGAATAGCCGACCAGCCATGACATAAACTTCCTGCGCCAGACAATTCCGATGACCCGTTTATGGTTTCCCAGAAGGATGTTGCCCCCTGAAAAAGCATATATCCCCAATCTTCGGCAATTTTCTCAAACACCCATCCTCCATACTTATCCTTTTCTTGTAACAAAGCTTCAAATTTGTAAAAAGACTGACTGAGGCTTACAGGAATAAAACCATTTTCCTCCGAAGCCAGGCGGGCGTTCAATTCCTGAGTCAAATTATCAGGGCAAACCCCGGAATATACAGCCAAAGCCTGAGTCAGCTCGGAAAAGCTATCTGATGTATCTTTGCCCTTATAATTAATGTAAGAGCCTTCATTTTTATCCCAAAATTGGTCATGTACCGCTACGCGCATTTCGTTGGCTATTTTCTTGTATTCTTCAGCTTTTTCCTTATTATCGCAATGGGTATTTAAAAAGACCGCTGAGTCAAGAGCAACAAGAAAGAACATATTTAGTGGAGCATCATAGCGGAGGCAATCAAGCGCCTCTCGTTCTTTGTTGCTATTCTCGCCCCTTAGTCCAGCTAATTCAGGGGTCCATTCATAAAACTGCCAGTATCTTTTTCCTTGTGGCGTTGGCAATAGATAGTCTTCCATGTTTTTTAGCAGAATGTCCATCTTCCTGTTTACCGTCAGCAACATTCTTTTTGCAAAATTAGTGTCGCCGCTAAAAAGTAAATGATCCGCTAAGGCCGCGATCCACAACAGGCTGAATGACGGAATAGTGACATCGTGAATTGCCGGTGCACAAACCTCAAGATAACCATCTTCTTTCAAGCCTTTCCCCAGCAAGTCCCATGACATTGCGGGAAATTCATAGTCCCCGAAACAATAATATCCGCATAGGGCCTGATTGCGGGAGTCGTTTGCATATAAAGCCTGTTCTCGCCATGGGCAATCCTCGTAATGCTCATGCATGCACAAATGCAAAGTGCGGACAGAGGTGTCATATATTTTATTTAGAAGCTTGTCATGACATACAAAATCACCTTTTTCTTCCACTGGGAACATAACTTCTCGAAGTCCTGCGTAGTATAATTGAAATTTCTCAGGATCGCCTGAAATATGCAATTGTATGTACCTACCCGCCCATCGGGCAAAGCAATAAGTGAATTTCTGGCGTCCAGTTCTGCAAATGTACCTGCTGGCAAAATTTCTGCCCGGCAAATCTGATCGAACACGCAAATCACTCAAGTGTTCTCCATATGCGATGTCAATCACCATTCCCACTTCTGCATAAGCTTCCAGCTCAAAAAGCCCCACTTCTTCACGACCAAGATCAAGAACAAGGTAGATGCCATCGCCCTTCTTAAACGCATCAGGATTCAGTGAGACCCCTTTTTCGTCGGGGAGGCATTTAGTTAAAGGATACAATTGCTTTTGGGGGAATTCATTTTCGTCTGCGTTCAACATAATGTCTAGAGGCAAAGCTGAAGAGAGAAAATCGCGCTGCATTACTTCTGCTACGCTTCCTTCTTCATTTAGATCTCTCCTGAATACCCCTTGTGCATGCACGCTAACTTCTATTCTTTTTTTGATCTCCACTTTTTTTATAGATCTGTCATCCAGCGGTTTGTCGCCTGAAGTGTAAATGTCTCTGCCGTCGATTTGTTTCCAAGCTTGGTCGCGCGCAGAATCCTCCTCTCTCGCATCGTATTCAAATGTAAAAGACATTTGGCCACTGAACATGGGCATCATCCCGTTTTTGTATCCCGTTGACTTTCTATAATATGTGGCCTTTCCGCTGCGCGCGGCCTCCTTTCCATCTGCCAAAAGACAATATATTAGACATGCCATTCCCTTAATGTAGGTTGCAGTGCTGCGTCCTTGATGGTAAACTAATATTTTTAATTGGTTTGTTCCAGACTTAAGCCACGACTCAACATTCAGCCTGTAAAAAGTTTTAGAGGCCGGGTAATCCGCAAATTGTTGACAATCCACAAGCTCTCCATTAAACCATATGGCAAACGTTGTGTCGGCGCTTATCAAAAGCTCTGCATTTCCGGCTTCTTTTTCAAGAAAGAAGTCTTGCTGAAACCAGACATATTGATTTGGCGCGTCTCTACATTCAGAAGGCCAAATCCAACTGGCTCCAGGAGCACTGGGCAAATATTGGCGTTCAGTAATAATTGTTTCCATATCATTTACAATCTATTATTGTTGATATATATCTGTTATATAACGCAATTATAGCCAAAAGTCAATAGTCATTCGCATTTTTCTGCATTTCTAGCGATCTGAACAATCCATCCTCTACCCATCTGGATTGGGCGTAATGCTTTCGACGAGAACTTTGCGAGTACCGATGCGCCTAAAAGAAGCATGCATATGTGACAAGGTCGAATCTCATCCAAACCTCAGTGGTAAGCAAATCACTTGGATTAATTGACTATAATTTTCTTAACGCCTCCATATGAAAAACAGGCGTCAAGCGCTTATCCAGATTCATCACTTTGACAATTAAAACTATCCATGTCTTGTCAGTTTTTTGGGCTTGGCAAATAATCTACCACAGGGTATCGCTTGACTTCATGGCTGATTTTTGGAATAAGATTTTTGTCTATTCCAGGAATATCTCTGAATGTCTGCCCTATGTTGCAATTATTTTTCAGCATTTCAACCTGTAAATCTATTCTGTTGACTTTTCTGGGTACTATATTTTGCTTAAGAGAAATAGCGGCGGCAATGCCGGCGGCTTCACCCATATTAAGACAGGCAAGCACCAGGCGGCATCCGGCTTGCGCCATGAAGTCCGCAGACAGACATCTTCCGGCAACCAAAAGATTATCTATTTTCAGCGGAACCAGACTGCGATAAGGAATGTCATAATAAGCCGGGTTGGGAAACTGCATATCAGCCTCTTTTCTTCCGAAGCCATCAACCAGAGCATCTCTTCCGCCAGGAGGCATCCATGAAGAACCAAAACCTGTACGGCATATAGCATAAATTTCTTTGCCTTCATATTCAATTTTTGCCCATTTGATATTTCCAGGGCCATCTGGATTATGCAAATCGTAACCATGCCCTGAAGTACATATCACATCATCAAAATGAGCCCACTGACAGAGATCTTTTGCTGTAATGATGTATTCACCCACAACCCGCCTGCTTTCCCTTACGCCAAGAAGAGAAGCTGTATCAATCAACCATGATTTTTCAAAACCCTTAACGTAACTTTTTATAAAACGCCAGAGCATATCAGCTTGTTCACGGCCCTCAAGGTACATTCTGGTAAGATCGCGACCGTCAAGGGGCTTGCAGTTGCGCGAATGCGCAAAACAAATACTAACTTCATCCATACCGCAATGTTCAGGGCGTCCCGGCAAATGAGTCATCCAGTTCAGATGATTGTCAACTTCATATTTAAGTTCGCCTGTCGAAAGCGCTTTTTGTATGGCTTTTTCCCATCTTGGATCATCTTTCTTTATATCGGAATTGACATAAGTATCCCAGTCAACGCCCCCAAGACGAAACTCTAATGAGCAAGCCTGATGCTTGTTGTCTTTTTTTCTCCCTGTCATGCAATCGCATCCGGCGAAATAAGCAACGTCAGCATCCCCCGAGCAGTCAATTATGCGTTTCCCAAGAATAGCCTGTCGCCCCGACTTGCTCTCCACGACAAGTCCTGCAATCTTGCCGTTAGTCACAATTGATTCGACAACATAAGTGTCGAGCAACAGATCAGCTCCTGATTCTGTGAGCATTCTGTCGAGAATAAGTTTGTGTTTTTCAGGGTCTGAGTTGCGATGCCATTCGGCATTGATCTCACGGAGCCTTGACATCATATCGCGACCAATGCCGGAAATAAAATCAAGAGGAATGTTTACGAGCCCTATTGTAGCAAGACCTCCTAGAGCTGTTTCCTTTTCAATTAACAGGGTCTTGCATTTGCGCCTTGCAGCCGCGACGGCCGCGCCAAAGCCAGCCATCCCGCCGCCCACAACTATGACATCATACTCCCCTACTGCCTTTAATTCCCTTTGAGGCTCTCTGACAATATCTCCTGTTTTTTCGCAAGTAATCATTTTTCATCCTTTTCTTTTTTATTTGTTAGAATTGTTTTTGTTTATTATGTCTGTTTCAACTTCTGTAATGGCTTCGGAAGCGCAATTGTCCTGACAGATTCCGCAGCCACTGCATTTTTCAATATCTATGTGGGCGCCACCGCTATCAATGCTTATGGCTCCAACAGGACATTCATAAATGCAGGTGCCGCAATGGGTACAGCCCCTATTAACTTGATATTTCTTCATAACTCCACCTTTCTCTTTTTATTGCCTTTTCTTAGACTATACATTGAAAAGTGAAATTTTTGAATGAATATTTAAGCTGATGTTTTGCTCATTATTGCTATTTTTATGTTAAAACCAAGGAGCTTGGAGCAAAAGAAATGAAAAAAAAGAAAACATTAAAGATTGGAAATATTGTCGAAAATAGTCTTATTGAATTTGAGCTAATGAGCGGATTTATGATAACAATTCATGATTTAAATCGTTTTTTCTCAGATGAAGAAGGTAATACTTTGTTAGGCGCAAGGCGGCAGTCACATCGCAGATGTTCAATCTGTGCATCCTCGCCAAAAGAAATATGTATTGAGCACTGCCTAAATGAAATCAATGCTAAAGCATCTTCCTGCGCCAGTGATTTTTTTTATCACAAATGTCACATGGGCATATCAGAAATAGTAATACCACTGAGGCATAGCGGAATTCACTGCGCCACTGTTTTTGCAGGAAAATGGAAGACCCCGGGGCGAAAGAAAAAAAATCCATACTTAACTGGAAAAGCAGCTGAAAAATATAAAAAGCTTGAAATATTCAAAAGCGCATCAGCAAAAGCGCTTGCGGAACTGCTGACCCTTTTAGGGAGAGGGCTTCTTGTGGAAACACAGCAAATTTCAGACACTATCCCGCAAACCCGCAAGGCCCAGATACTGCAATTCATAAGGAAAGGGATTTCAAAAAGCATGTCTTTAAACGAACTCTCAAAAGAGTTGCATCTTTCACCTTCAAGAACATGTCATTTTGTTAAAGAAATGTTTGGAATATCGTTCAGCAAGTTATTGAACAGGGAAAGGCTTATGGTCACAAAAGGTCTGCTGTTGTCAACAGACCTCCTTATCTCTGAAATTGCGGCGAAAGTAGGAATTTCAAGTGAGTTCCATTTCAACAGACTTTTTAAGAAATTTTTCGGACTGCCTCCAGGAAAATACAGGAAAGAAAAAAACAAGACAATTGAAGAATGAGACAATTGCTGGAAACTATCATAATTAATTGAGCACGGAAAAACCACGGTTTTGTGCGTAACAAGTAATCTGCACCGCTTGGGTTAAATAATTTTTCAATGCCATGTGGCCTTGGTGC
>CAZYVR010000077.1:0-18748 GCA_964651145.1 uncultured Victivallales bacterium
CCGGGTTGCGATGCCCGATAATTATCGTTTTCGTTTTAGACTGGTCGATATTAGTTGATGAAAAATTCATATGCAGCTGTCTCTCTTTTTAGCTTTTCAAGGGAAAAATATGCTTCCCGGTTAGGCTAAATGCAATCGGGCTTTCTCAAGAGGGACAGCCTTTTTCAGTTAACGACGCTTACACTCAAAAGGAATATGGCTCCATTAGGATACTGCGGCGATATATTTAAATTCAAACTTTTTATGGTCTTTTCCGGATGAGGATTTGTCCACTCAAACCCTTGCAAGTCTATTTCTTCTCCGGCCATGTTCCAGCCTATCCAAATTCTTTTGGAGTAGGGTATATATCCGTTGTTAATCCTTTTTAGATGAGGCTTCGCATAAGACTTGGCTTTTGTTGAAGAAAAAATATTTCGCCTGCTGACAATAGGAATCTCAATGCTGGAATTGTCATTGTAAACAACAGTGTAATTTCCTATTTTTTTCGGGGTGCAAGGGAGGCATGTTTGAAGAAACACAAGGCTTTTTGCCTTAGAGTCCACTTTTATGCCTTTTACTGATTCGGGAACATTCCATTTTGAGGACAATCTCCTTCCAGCCACAGCCACGCATTGCATTCCTTTGTTTTCGGCAAAAGGAACTACGCTGAAATTAATGTTTCCAAAATTATGCCTTCCCTCAGGCAAGAGGCTCATGTCAAATAATCCGCCTTTGTCGGCCCAGCCTTTGCCGTCGCTAATTATTTCATCTCTAAGTGAGCGATTGCAAAAGGCTTTTATGTCAAGCGGAGTCGATTGTGTTCCGGAATGCCCGGAAGGAGCTGGCGGCAACAGAGCGGCTTGAAGACGTTCGCGCGAATCATAGGGAATGTCTTTAAATGCGGGCTTTCCTGGCGTCCATGAGTTTTCCGCGCAGAGCAGAGATGTTGTTCCAGGAGTGACACCCGTGGTGAATGCCCAGCTTGTGCCGAGCACTCCCATTGCCTTGTTTCTGTGAGCCGATGCGGCTATGTCATAATTGTTCTTTTCCTCAAACCATGGGGAGCAAAGAACTTTGTAGCCTTGCTTTTGAAAGTATGGAACGGATGGAAACGTGCCGGTATTACGATAGCTCCACATGGCAATAATTACATCTTTCGGCAGATTTGTCACAGCAGGGTGCGTAATTGCGTCATAAATGCCTGGACTATTGCTGTTTGCTGGCGCATCTTTCCATATGCCGCTCTCTAGCAGCATGTCGTGCCAGAGTATAACATTTTTTACGCCTTTGCCTTTTAGATAATTATTGCACCACTTTACATGCTCTGCTACAAGTTCATCTGGCTTTTTCCCTTTGCAGAGAGGGTTTTTCCCTATTGTCATGGCTTCGTCAAGGCCGATATGGAAATACTTTGGCTTGCCATATATTTCAATTGCCTCGTCGTATAGGTCGGCAAGAAGCTTGCGGGTTTTCGGGTTTGAAAGACACAATGCGTTTCCAGGGAAATTGGGGTCTGGAGAATCAGCCAGCTCGGGGTGGGCCTTCAATACGGTTTTGGAGTGCCCCAGTGACTGCACAAGCGGCGCCACTTCAAGCAAATGCTCTTTTGCATAGTTCACGTTTTCCTTTAATATATCTACGCTCATGGAGTTTTTTCTTGCTATTTCCGGGTGTGATTTCCAGCGGACGTTTCCTGCGCTGGCTTCTCCCAACACCAAAAAGTTGAATTTGTGTCTTGCCAGCAATCGTCGGATTGCCAGTTTCAGCCAGGCAAAAGATTCTTTATCTCTTCCCGGTATAAGCATCATGCCCCTGGTTTCGATTTCAGGCCAGTCGCTGATGGTCATGCTTGGGATCTCGATTTTTCCTTCGCTGTTTTTTCTTAGCAGTTGCAGAAGGCTTTGCACTCCGTAAAATGCTCCTTTGGAGTCGTGTCCAGCAATGAATATTTTTTCCGGGGTTATTTTCAGGATATACCCTTCCTTGCGCTTAGGAGGGGCAATCCCTTTGCTGTGGCAAAAGGCTTTGAATGGCTCATTTTTTAAAGAGCCGAGATAAACGGCTTTTTTCCCTTCTGGAGCTTTTTCTTTGGAAATATGAGCGTTTATTCCGAAATAATCCTTTAATTCTTCCTGTAGGACTTTAGCTCCCTGTTTGACTCCGACCGAGGCTTCAGTTGGAACAATGATGGTCGTGTTGTTTTCCAGCGTGAAATGCCCCTCTGTCAGTTCCGTTTTTTGAGGCTCCGGGATAATGATGTTTTCGTTGGCGTATGTTTTTTTGTGCAGTGATATTTCTTTTGCAAGGCTCTTGATTTTTTTGCTTGCGTCTTCAAATTCTGCTTGGCTGAATCCCTCCTTTCTCTGCAATTTTTCAAATTCTTTTTCCAGAATCTCTAGCTTGGAGCAGGAATTGAGTTTCAATTTTGCTGATTCCTTTTTTAACTTTTTGACCAGCTCCAGATAGCCTTTTACTTTGACTATTTTATTCGCGCTTTTAGACGGAAAATATTTAATTATGACGCTCAGTTTTTGCCTGACGGAATTTTTTTCATCTCTTTCCAGGCAATTGAGAATAGACAGGGTGCGGAATATTTTTGATCTGAATTTTTGTGGCGATGCGTCTCTTAACAACCATTTAGACGCTTTTTCCTTATTATTCATCTGTTCGGTTTTAAAGGCAAATTTGAATATTCCTATTTCTGTTTGGATTTCCATCTCTTCGGTGGAAGCCAAAGCTCTGAATTGATTGTCCGGTGCTTTTTTAATTCCTTTTCTTTTGGCTTCAAAGAAAATATTTCTTGCGAGAAATATATCAGCCACGCAATATTTGACTTCGTTTCCCGCGGGGATGTCATATTCATAATCCAGCTCTACTTTTGTCTCGCTCCAAGATATTTTCAGGTCATATTTTCCTATGCCTTTTACATCTTCTGACATTCGGGCAACAGTTTTTCCGTTTTCCTCTGAGATTTTCATTTTGGAGACATTAATGTTGTATATGGTTTTCCAGCCGCGATTGGCAAAATAAAATTGGAAAGCCGGAATTATGTTCATTCCGTTTATGCTTACAGAGGCGTTTGTTGTTTCGAATTCAACATTCAAACTCAAAGGGGGGGCGCTTTTTGATGTTGCAGTTTCACTTTTTGCGTTTATGGCCAATAAGCAAACAATGAAGCCTTTAATAAGAAATTTTCGCATATTGCTTTTCCTTTTATTTATTATTTTTCTCTTTCATATAAGTCTGTATTGTTCATAATGTAAGTTACGCTATTCCATTCGCAATGCCCATCGACGTAATTCATATTCAATCCATTAGCGTGCCTGGTCGTAAGAATATTGTCGGCCAAAGCTGGCGGATAAAGGTGGTAGTTCCTGTGAGCGTCCGCGGCGCTGGCAAAATCTTTTGTATCGCCCAGCATGAATGTATTGCTAGGCTTTGGAACCTGGATTATTTTTAATCTGGGGCGGATTGCGTCTCCGTCTTTATACCCCATATATCTGTAATTACAGCCTATCCCGTTTATTCTGGTGGAAAGATTTTTTATGTTTTCAGGCAAAGAAGGGCAGTGATATACTTCAGTGACAGGAAGAGCGACGCCCAATTTGCTATACGTGGAACCGTAGCTGTCCAAGTTTATGCTTTGGCTTATATTGGGATATATTTCCACTCGCCAATCTCCTGAGTCGCCTCCGGCAGGAAGCCAACTGTCGTAGTCCTGTACATACATCTGAGCAGCGGCGGACAGCTGTTTCATTCTCCCTGCGCATAAGATTCTTTTGGCGCTTCCTCTTGCTCTAGTGAGCGCAGGCAGAAGCATTGAGGCCAATATTGCTATTATGGCTATCACAACGAGCAATTCGATGAGTGTAAAGTGCAAAAGTTGACCTATTCTGCTTTTTTGCATATTTTCCTCGTTTTTTATTGTTTTATAATAAATTCCGCCAATTTGTCGGCGAAAATCTTGTGTCCTTTGTCATTGGGATGAGCAGTGTCTCTTAGGTATTTGGCAAATTTTACTTTTCCGATTTTCTTGAATTCTTTTTGAATATCGCATACAGGAAGATTTTTTTCTTTCGCTACTTCTCTTACTGTATCGGCATAGTCGTCCATCATGTCAAATCGATGGTCGCGCCCTGGAATGGTGGGGATGAGCAGGATTGCTGTTTTGCCTTTTGTTTTTGCTGTATTCTTTTTTATTGTTATCATCTTTATTACTTTAGTTTCTATGTGGAATAATAGATGTTGAATTTTTCTCGTTGTCACCCCGTAACGCTTGAGATTTGATGATTTGTTTGAGTTCAGCGTTCTTCATTTTTCCAATACCCCATTTCTGGTTTTTTCTTCGTTTGATCCAAAGGAGTTTCTGGATGCTACAAGAAAAGTTTTTAGCTCAAGAGACAAAGTCTGCATTGCATTCTTCACAGTATGTTTAGAAATTCGCTGACATCTTTTATTTTTCGGAAATGTTTAACCGCATCAATGACTTTACTAATTGAATTTTGCTGTTTTTCGGCATGTATGGACAGGCATTGACGGAATTTTTCCTCCACGCGTGGCATATCCATAATGGAGGGATCGCAAAAAATCATGCTGGAGTATTCGCGCTCAATAACTTTATTGTCGCGCAGGTATACTTTCAGGTATCTGCAACCTTGTTTGGACGTTGAATATTCTTTGAGTTCCAAGTCTGAGAACCTGCTGAGTTCCACGGTTCTCTTTGCTAGATCAATAGTGTCGCGGTCCCGTAAAATAGCTTCGTTGTCAAAGTCGCGAATATGGACCTCTCCCTTGTTGAGCGCCAAGGCAATTGCATACGGAGCGCAGAACTGAGCGGCAATTTGTGGAATTGATTCCTCTGTAAAAGGCATGCTTACAAGAGTGTCGGCTCCTTCCAAAAGAAAGAATTCCACTCGTTCAATATCCTTGTACTGTATACCGTATTCCCGTTTCAGTTGGAGCGCCGAAGCGATACAAGCATGATGAATTCCGCAAGTCGGGAATTCTTTGACTGTCAATTCCTCAATCCCAAAAGGCTTCGGGGGCGCGCGGAAGGTTTCAGCTTCCGGCGGAGAATCCTGAGTGTAACATCGATAGAAGCCGCCGGAGCCCTCAAAAATATATTCAGAGCCAGTAAAGCCTTTCTGCGCGAGCATTACAGAATATAATGCGGCCTTGGCGGCAATGGCTGGTTGTATTCGTTTGGTCAAGGTTTTTTCCAGGAGGGCCTGACGGTTCCCGCAGGTGTGCGCATAATAGATGCCCATTGCGTTAATGGTTTGCTGTACAGTTAAGCCGCGCAATCTTGCGGCGGCGGCAACACCGCCCCAACCGCCGACAAGCGAAGTGGTAAGGAAATAAGAGTGTTGGCGTTTTGCTTGTATATACGGTTTGGCTATTCGAGCCGCTGTTTCAACTCCAAGAATTATTGAGCTCAGGCAATCAAGTCCATTCTGTCTCTCAGCTTCAGCGCAAGCCAGAGCTATTGGAGCGACAATGGAAAGAATATGGATGTCGGCTCCCGGGTAATTGTTGTCAAAGTCCATTGCATGAATCATGGCGGCGTTGCAAAAGGCGGCGGACGGCAAAGCAAGTTTTTTGTTCTTGAAAAAGACGGACGCGGAGCCTTTGGCGCTTAGTTCTTCTTCCAGTTCAACCAATTCAGGCATCCCGGGCGCATGCGCTCCAGCGTATGCGCAGCCTATGGTATCCAGGAGCATTTTTATCGCGGCATCATAGCTTGACTTGGGAATGTCGGTATTCTTTGTTTTTACCGCCAACTCGGAAAGAATATAGGCTATAGACATTGGGGTTCTCCCTAAATATTTGATTCGCAAATTGCTTTAATTTCTTTTTTTAAAAACTTTTCGCCTTCATTGACGCGCTTGCGTCTGTTTTCTTGGCGTTCTTTTGCTTGGGCAATAGCTGTCCTGCGCGCCTTCAACATTCTCATTGTTTCCGAAGGAGCAGGGCCGCCGATATTGTTGTGGCTTTTAATAAACTCAAGGGGGTCAAGGCATTTTTGCAGTTCGGCAGTCGTCAATTCGGGCGGTTCCTCTTCACATATCCGCGCTGCTTCATCGAGCATTTCTCCGGTTAAATCAGGAGCTTTGATCTTGCGGTCTCTGGCAAGACGAGTCAGATGCGCGCATATCCTGTGGGAACGGCGGCCCCCATATCCTTTCTCCCGGACCATATGCGCCACAACTTCCGTCATGCAGGAATAACCGTTGCGAACATATTCAAGCATGTTTTCTTTTTGAGGATGCAGGTGTTGCATAAAAATGTCGGCTGTGCGAATTATGGCTTTGCCCAGGGCCAATGCGCCTATGCCTTTCGCTGGCAAAGAGTACATTGCCATTACATCTCCATGCGGTTCAGCCTTTGTACGAAACATCCCTGTCATCATTGTGCCCAAAAGGTCGCAAATGGAGTCACGCAGACCTTCTACTATTCCGTTGTGGCATTTCTGGGGCATCATGGAACTCACTCCCCCAAAGCAGTGGTCCATCTGGAGCATGTCAATTTCTTCCATGCCCCATATTTCGATGTCCATAGTAAACTTGCTCAGAGTGCTGACTATGTTGGAAAGGGAAAACATCATCTGCATGGTGTGGTCCTGGCTTGCTTCGCAGTCATAAGTCACTTCCAATAGCTCATCGAAGCCGAGAAGCTCAGTCAGATATAAGCGGTCCACTGGCCATACAGTGCCGGATGTAGCTCCACAGCCGCCGCTGTTTTTATTAATCAGCTTATACGAAAGTTCGAGCTGTTCCAGGCCGCGATGCATATTGTCAAATATAGACAGCGCGTAATTCGCGAGCGTAATAGGGTTGGCTTGGGAAAAGTGAGTATGCCCCGGCATGACAGTATCCGCGTTTGCTTCAGTGAATGAAGCGATGTTTTCCATGAAGTCGATAAAGTAATCAAGGAAATCTATTAACTGGTCACGCATCTGAAGGCGGCTCATAGGCTCCTGCATTGTTCGTCCTAAATTTATGAGACTGGCCAGATCTTCGTCATTGTCGAGCGCTGGTATAAGGGATGCTTCGCCGCCCTGTCCGTTTTCATCGGAACTTAGAAGCTTCCGCAAGCCTTCCAAGACAGCCGTTGCGGTTACTTTGTCCAATACTCCGGCCTTATGA
Source organism: uncultured Victivallales bacterium (assembly GCA_964651145.1). GTDB lineage: Bacteria > Verrucomicrobiota > Lentisphaeria > Victivallales > GWF2-45-14 > CAZYVR01. The sequence continues at coordinate 7,125 of CAZYVR010000077.1, forward strand.
AGACAAACGATCCAGGCCATATCTGTCCTGGTGCAATAGACTAATCGGTTGTTATATTTTTTTTCATCTTCTTCATGGTCTTTGCGAACCGGATCCAATTTATCGGACAGCTTTACGCCGGGGCATGCCCGCCATTTGCCGTAGTCATGTGGGTTAGGGTAAGGAGTCTTAAATTTTTTGAGCGTTATCATATGCTTTCCCTTTTTTATTTGTTTTCAGTTTATGCTTTGTCCATTTTTTCAAATATCAGGTCAGATATTACGCCCTCTCAGTCTTGCTTCGAGCCCCGGGCCGTTATTGCCAGGAGACCGTAGGACACATATGAGCCAAGGCTTTCAATTTTTACAGATTTTATTGGCACATATGGCCTTGGGTTTGGCCATTCATATTGATAGAGGGCAATGTCATTCGGCAGGTTTTTTGCTTTTGCCTCTTTTGTTTTTCCTTCCAGAATAGACCTTGCGTCAATCACATATTTGGCAAGCACTTCGTTTTTGCTCATGGGATTGTAATTCCACGGGGAAAGGTTCCATCCGAAAAGAGCGTCAAATGTTTTTGTCTTCCCGTCATCATATGTCACTGTGTAGCGCGCCACGGCCTTGCCCTTTAACGGATCGCCATAGATTTTCTTGTTTCTAAAAGCCTTTATTCCTGCGTCCTCGTTTGTCAGGTTGGCTGCGTGCAATAATATCAGGCTGCCTGCTTTGCGATTAACAGCCAATTCAGCGGATTTCTTTTCCAATTTATTAAATTTCAGAAAAGCAGCTTGGCCGTCTTTGATCGCAAACTTGACCGGCACGCCGTGAACATTCTTGATCTTTAAATTGAGAAGGCTCAAATCTTTGCCTGGGCCGCAGTCAAACCAGCCTTTTCCGTCGCCGGCTTTGTCGTCAATAACTGAATCGTTTGCGATTTCGGAGATGTCCACAGTCTCAAATTGATTGCTTGCGTGAGGCAGCGGTTTTCTGCTCCAGTTGCGCATTAGCCAATTTCCATAAATTTGAGTGTATTTCATCCAAGTAGAGTTGTCATTGTCGGGGAACATGTTCCAGCACGCGTTTGCGTAAAGAGCCTGTGCCATCAAGCCATATGAACCCTGACCTTTGCAACGCGTTTCACTCAGCCACCAGTAGTAAGTCCATATCAGAAACATTCGTCCTGATATGAGCTTTTCATTCAAGCGGCTTATGTGATAGCCTGTGGATGTTTTCCAACTTTCAAGCCCGAGTTTGTCAAATCGGGGTATGGATTGATAGTCGCTCATTGACCAATGGCCCATTATCATATTTTTGGGAAGCTGGTCGCGAATTTCAACACATTTAAATTCATTAAGCCCATTATGTTCTTCCACCATCATGTCTGACCACATAATTGGCTTGATGTTTTTCTTTTTCATATACTTTGACACTTTTTTAATGTGATCTATGTATATTTTATTTTTAGGAATGTCTTTGCAGTATTTGCAGCGTTTTTCTTCCGGAGTCCCTCTTGTTTTCCAGCGCACTTCATCCAACTGCACAACAAAATGCGTCGGCTTATATTCCGGGTTTTCGCTGCAAAGTTCAAGCATTTCGTCATAGAATCCAAATAAAGTTTTGTATGAGTCGGGATGCCCAGTGCAAAGGGTATGGAGATCGCCGTCTTCGCGAAGGTTCGCGTAATCTTTATTACGCAAGAGCCAGTTCATATGTCCGTGAGACTGGACTGCCGGCATGACTGGAACACAATTATTATGGAGAAAACTGATAACGCGCTTAAACTCACTCAGATCCCATGCATATGAATTGCCCTTGAATGCGGAAGCATGCTGCCATTGGTAATAATCGTCCGGTTCCAGAAAAAAGGCATTATATCTGAAATGGAGAGGTATTTTTCTAAGCATGTTTTCATAGAGCGAGACATTGTATTTGTTTTTTGGCATATAGCCACGCATGTGACTGAACCAATACCTATATTCCAAATCCGGCCAGTCAACAACTTTGACATTGGATATGGCGGGCTCGCCAGCATCTCCGGCAGTCATTTTTACAAGATCAAGCAGTGCATTGACTCCATATAACACGCCGCGTTTCTCTTTTGCTGTTATAAATATATTTTTGTCTGAGACCAACAGCAGGAAACCGTCATTTTTAATTTTTTTAAAATCGTCTTCAAGTTCATTCTCTTTTATGATATTTTGGGCGATCTGAGAGGCAATATTCAAATCAATCAATATCGACGCATTTGTAGGAATCTCAGTTTTTCCCAGAGACACATCATAGAATTTTTTTAATTCTTCGGCTATTTTTTCGCCGCAGAAACTAAGTTTTTCAGAGGCAATATAATACTTCATTCCTGACTGGATTTTGAACGTTCCTTTGCTTTTTTTGAAAATTTTCGGTTCAGGGAAGAGCGCCAACTGGTCTATTTTTAAAGGCTTCCAATCTGCGGTTGCCTGTTCCGATATGCGTCCCTCGGCATAGTTGGATACGCTTCCTGTTTTGTCATAAACAAGCAAGTTAAATGAATAATATCCTGATGTTTTTATTGGGAACTGAAATGGAATCTCAAATGAGTTCTGAGGCAGTTTGCCTGCTTTGTCAAGCAAATGATTTTTGCCGGATGGAGAGTGCACATTCAACTTGTAGCTCTCGCCTTCAGGCGTTGTTCCGGTTATAATATATTTTCCTCTTCCAACCAATCCAAACTCGTTTATTTTTGTTCCAGTTTTCTTTTTCAAGTTTTTGTTGTTTTCAATAAAAGCCACTCCAAAATCAACAATGGCATTCCACACAGGCGTGGTCCAACCTGTTCGTTCCTTCATTTTTTCGCCGTCATAAGTTGTCCGTGTTGCATTGAAGCCCAATGCGAAGGGCGCTTGGGGCTTGATTTCCAGAGTTTTCCATGGGATAAAAAATTCAGTTTCCCAACGGTTGTCAAATTTTTTTGAGGCAACGGTTAAGGCTTTGTTGCGATCTTTAAAGTTTGCTATTCCGGTTTTGCCATTGGCGTTTATCGCATATTTTTTCATCAGTTTTTTCGCCATTTTGCGTTCCGGGTCAAAATAGAATTCAATGCATTCGTCCTCCCATATGCGGACTGCGTCTTCTGTGAAATTAGCCCTTAATTTTTTCATGTCTTTTTTGAAGCAACGCGCCGCGCCATAGAGCCCTTTTGGCGTCTGGCTTAAATAAATTTCTGTTTTGTCTTTTGGGGCTTTGCTTCCGCAGATCTCTGGATTTATTGAGCTAGGAAGCGTCAGCTCTAAACGGGCGCAATTTTTAATCTCCTCTTCGTTTATTTCTCCATCTATTTTTTTGTCGCTTCCTGAAGGGACGGAGAGGTTTTTAATGGGGGGCTTTAATATCCCGCTAAGCTTGCGATAGGAGCACAGCATGCCAATTTCTCCTATTTCAAATTTTCCTGAGCCGTAGAATGTGAAATTGATGTCTTTTAAATTTTTTATATTAAAGTGTTTGTTTTCTTTGTTCCAGCCGCCCATTTGAAATTTCAACATGTGCCATTTGCCGTCTTCTTTCAGTCCTGTGTTATTGGTGAACGTATAGTGTTTTCCGTCATCAGAGCAAGTGTAGACAAATTTAATGCTTCCCTTAATGTCGGATGCGCGATACCAGCAATAAAAGCCGGTTACTGCATTTTCTTTCCATTTTGTTTGGAGACTTTGAAAAAGCTTTCTGTTGGACAATGTAGCTTTTGTATCTTGAAACGTGACCTTTAAGACCCACGGGAATTTGTCGCCCACGCTGTCGCGCACTTGAGCTTTTATTTTGCCGCCGCCCCATGGATTGGCAAACCAATCATTGCGTGATTGCGCATCTTTAAAATCAATCAGTGGAATTGTGGAATATTCATTTTTTCCAAATTTTTCCTTTGCTTTATTGTCCGCGAAAGTCACTGACTGCAGCAATAATGCAGCCATGCACATCAAACTTAATTTTCGTTTCATAAACTTTTCTCCTGATTTTATGCCAACCATACAGGGTTGCTTATTAATGTTTCTTTTTGATATTTGTCTTTTCCGTTTCCTATTGCGACAACGCGCAAGTATTTCGCTCTTTCATTAAGGTTCAGATCTATTTCAGTTTTGCATGTGTGTTTTAGAGGCGATATAGACCATTGGATTTCACCTGAAGCAATTATGCAAATTTTTGAAATTGGAACGTTCATTTGAATCGAAATATTGACATTGACGCGTCTTTTTGAGTCAAGATTGATCTCATCTCCTATATCCGCGTTGTCAACGCTTATTTCCATTGTTGGAAAATCTTTTTTCTTTACGCGAGCATGATTGTTTTTAAGGCCTTTTTCTATCCATTCCCAAACTTTTCCGGAAGCTTTTTCTCTGGATATGTTCTTCTCCAAAGAAAACCATGGGGTAAATCCATTTCTTTCAGGAACAATTCCTTTTTCTCCAAGCTCTGCCCATATGTCAGGATGAAAAGTTCCAGACAAGTAGCTTTTTCCTGCGTAAAGGGCTTCAGTCAATTTGTTGGCATTGGGTTCGCCTTCCACGCGCACAACATTTCTCATAGAGCCTGCGCTCCATAGATCCCCCTGATGAGCATCGCTGCCTGTGGTTAAAACAATTCTTCGCCCCATTGACAACATATAATCCCACCATGAAAGCCATTGTCTATTTTCCATTGGTTCAACAAGCTCCATATTGTTGACCACTTCCAGAGAATTCAAACTTGGCAATTCTGGCAATATTAGCCATGGGGTTTTGTCGTTTACATGAGCCATGCTTAACTTCCCGCCTGTGCTTTTTGAGCATAAGTCCCATACGGTGGGCCACCACTGTGCTTTAAGATCTTTTTCTTTCGGCAAAGAGTCTTTTCTGAGCGGCCTTATAAGTATATGACTGTCAAAATATTTGTTTAGAGTCCATGGCCCAGGCTTGAACTGGAGTCCAAATTCAGCTCCTGGAACAACCAAATGCTTTGAAGAACAGGCTTTTTTGCATTGATTCAAATACTCGTCTACTGTTTCAGGCAAAAGGCAGCGTTCGCCGTTTAATTCCTGATACGGGTTCATGTAATGGCCTTCGGGCATTTGCGCAAAAATATGATCAGTTTGGACGCGGAAATCCATTTCGTATTCTTCATGCAATTGCGTAAGTTCTTTTATGCTGTGAAAGCCATCGCTAAAATTGCTGTGGCAATGCCCTTCGCCCCATAGCCATTTTTTCATATAAAACTCTTAAGATGTTTTTTAAAAATTTGCGCAAAGTATTTAAAAAAGTATTCAAGGCCATTCCATTTGAACTCAAGGGTCATAATCATTTCTTTTGGATAATCTTCAAGCAGCGCTTTGAAGATGCCATCAAAATCAATGTCGCCTTTTCCCGGCGGCAAGTGTTCATCGCCCTTTGGAAGATGATTGTCGTGCAGATGAACATTCTTGAAGCAACTGCGTTCAGCTTTCGTAAATTCTGAGAGAGTTTTGTATTTCCTGTATTTGCCGTCTTTGTTGCCTTCCAAATTTGCGTGTCCGGTGTCATAAGTCATTGCAAAGAATGGAGAATTAATTTCTTTTACCATGTCTGCACAGTCTTCAAATGACAGTCTGTCGCCATTTTCAATTGTCATCACAACACCCAATTCCTGCGCTTTTTCTGTCAGGCGCGAATACGAGTCGCGCCAAATGTTCCATTCATCTTCCTTGGACAGAATATCCAAAGTCCCGAAGCGAGGATGAGTTGTCACATAATCCATTGACAACTCGGAGGCGATTTCAAGAGAAAGAACAATTTGCCTGTAAGACTCTTCCCTTATGCCTGGGTTCAACGATGCCAAATTGATAAAAGCGAAAGGTATATGTGCTCCTTTATGAGGAAAAGGCTTCAAAGCTTCTTTCATCTCTGCAGTCAATTTGTCGTCATAATCCCATGGGCCAATGTTTTGGCGTTTATGGGGAGGATGCCCAGCCATAAAAACTTCAACGCTGTTTATCAAATTTTTATCCAGATATTTATAAGCTGCTTTAACTGCTGTTGTTGGGCTGTCAACACTTGAGTCACAGCATCCTGAGAGGGATAATCCCAAGTTGACATGGTCTAATATATTCACTTCTCAGTTTCCTTATTGTTAATTCCAGTTAAGAGATTCGCGCCAGGCATTTGGCGGTCCGCCATAGAATGGTTGATAGTTAATCTTTAAACTTCCAATATGTCCGTCTATAAAAAGGAAATTAGCCTTGTTTAAATGCCTGAATGCAATATTGTCCGCTGCATTTTGGAAGACGTCGTATGATGTTGGCGTTTCAATCAAATCGCCGGCAATAATTATACTTGTGGGTTTTTTAGATATTGATGGCTTTTTGTAGCGCAGATAAAAATTCATCGCGTAACTGTAGAATGGGTAATTCTTTACGCTTGTGTCATAAGACGGGCATTTAAACAAGTCCATATCATAATAAGATGTTTTAACTGCATTGTCCTTAAAGTATGTGGACACAAAATAACGCCATTGATACCATAACGCTCCTTGTTTTACATTGTAATTGGGATATACGGAATAATCATTGACATACATCCCAAAGCCCAGCCCGATTTGCTTGAGATTGCTTGCGCAGGATATTCGATGCGCAGTCTGCCTGGCATTTCTTAGCGCAGGCAGAAGCATTGAGGCCAATATTGCTATTATGGCTATCACAACGAGCAATTCGATGAGTGTAAAGTGCAAAAGTTGACCTATTCTGCTTTTTTGCATATTTTCCTCGTTTTTTATTGTTTTATAATAAATTCCGCCAATTTGTCGGCGAAAATCTTGTGTCCTTTGTCATTGGGATGAGCAGTGTCTCTTAGGTATTTGGCAAATTTTACTTTTCCGATTTTCTTGAATTCTTTTTGAATATCGCATACAGGAAGATTTTTTTCTTTCGCTACTTCTCTTACTGTATCGGCATAGTCGTCCATCATGTCAAATCGATGGTCGCGCCCTGGAATGGTGGGGATGAGCAGGATTGCTGTTTTGCCTTTTGTTTTTGCTGTCACGGCGTCGATGTATCTTTCGAGAGTATTCTTGAAAGTCTCCGGCGAATAGCCTGCGCTTTTGTTGTTGTAGCCAATCATGTAAGTTATCAGATCCGGCGTTTTGTCCGCAAAGTCGCGATTGACCCAGGCGGTCGAATGGTCGGTTCTGGCTCCGCCCACGGCGCGGCTCTGGACTGTGATGTTGTCTCTTTTGAAATGCTCTCTCAATTTTTTCTGGAGAAGAACCGCATAGCGCTCTTCATTGGGTTTAGCCAGGCCGGTGCCAGCTGTTATTGAATCGCCAAGGCAGAAAATGGTGACGTCTTTTCCGTTTTTCAGAAGGTCGATGACTTCGGCAAATTTGCGAGGCTGATATTTTTTAGCGGCATCTTTGTCCTTTGAAATATTTTCCACCAGCTCAACCTGGTCAACGCAATATGTGAACTTTGGAATTTTGGAGTTGCGGTGAGCTATTGACCACCTGTCTCCAAATCTGAGCCTTGTAATTCCACTTGGCGGCAAGGCGCCTTTTGTTCCGATAAGCTGAGTTACTCCACCCTCGGGAGCGAACTCGCTGAATGGGACGACTATTTTGTGCCATGCCTTGTTTTTAACCGGGAAATAATAGATGTATGACCAGCCCCATCCACCGCCAATGCTTATGCTTCCCCATTGTTCGGAGCCGTCACCCTTTGCCCAGAATGAAAGTCCCTTGTATTTCTTGTCCCAATCGAGCCTTTTAGTCCAGTCGTATTTATAGCTTTTTTGAAAGAATGCCGGGGCATCCACTTGCATGGCTCCTTCGCCAACTGCCGCGTCAGGCGCTTTTTGGGGCATCGATTTGTGTCTTATTTTTTTCCAATTGTCAAGTTTTTCAAAGTTTTCGAGAACTGCGTCCGAGAACGCTTGTTGACATGACAGGAGCATAGCCGAGGCCAGTAATGTTGTTTTTAGCATTGTTTTTCCTTTTCTGGTTGTCCTTAATAATAGCATATTGCCCACAAATCTCAAGACGTTTATTGGTCAAGTCCGGTTTCTGGATTCAGCTCTGTGGACGGTATCAGTTTAAAGTCTGTGGCAGTCAATTGGGTCAATGCCTGTTGCGCTTTTGTTAGCTGGTCCCATATGTAATAGACGTTGAAATTTCCGGGTTTTTTGGGATAGGGCGGCCATCTGCCGTCGGAGTTTTCGGCGCAAATAAGATGGAACCATGCCTTGCGGTAGAGTTCGACTTCCTCCTGGGTGCATATGGCGCCTTTTATTTCTTTGAGTTTGTCTGACAGGAGCTTGCAGTATGGGTCGCATGCCAGAGCGGACGGTGTTTTTGCCCATGCCGTGGCGTGTGTTCTGTGCCATGCCATGTCTTTTTCGATGTAAATTTTTTCATCTTCGAGGACTGGGCCTTCTTCCGCTATCTCGTCGACTCTGGCAAGGTTTCCGCGCTCAAGCAATGCGTCTACATAGTCGGATAACAGGCGCACTGCGTCCGGATTGTCGTCGAACACTTGATGTTTGCCAAAATGTTTCAGGAAAAAGTATCCTGTGGTGCCGACATATTCGGCGTCTTCCGCGTAGCATATGAGAAAGCCTTCTTTCTTTTTGCCGGTCCAGTGATCGACAGTTTCAAGAAGGGACTCAAGCTTCACTGATTTCTTCTGGGTGTCATCCACGGGGACAGGGCTTGTTGACATCAGATAGTAAAGAGTCTGGGCGCTTACGCGGTCGCTTCGGAACACGCCTTTCATGCCGTCTATGATTTTTACCGGATGGTGCAGGGTTGGCGTGTCGGGGTCGATGTCATGCCACGGCATATGGCTTCCATCTTTTCTTGTCTTGTCGTTGTCGCGTTCGACGGCGGCCACTTCCGGGCGCGTGGAGATAAGATAGGAGTCCCAGTCCAGGCTCATTATTTCGAAGCCGGAGTCTTTGTAGATTTTGGGGATGTCTTCATTCCAGCAGCATTCAGGGTTCCAGGCTGTTTTTGGAGTCATTCCCAAATGTCTTTTATAAGTGTCCATCGCAAACTCGCAGGCTTTTACGCCGTCTTCATAATCAAAATTTGTCATTATTGAGTGCGCGTAAGGAGAGCCCATAAATTCGCATTGCCCGGAGTCTATGGCGTTGCGAAGCTTGTCAAGAACGTCGGGGGTCAGCTTCGCCATCATGTCAATAGTGAACCCGGATGCCTCAAAACAGTATTTGTGTCCCTTGAAGCGCCCGGCAAACAAGTCAAAAATTCGCTCGTAGCTTTTCCTTATGCAAAATTCGTATTTTTCCGGCCTCAAGCCTGAATAGTGAAGGTTGGCGTGAAAAACGGTTATATAGTTCATTGTCTTTTTCCTTGTTTTTGTCCGTGGAACTGTTTAGTGCAACTGTTGCAGTGTATTGTATCCTTAAGCTGTTGAATTGTCAAGTGGGCGCTGTATATTATTTTTTGTAAAAACAAACAATCAGGCAAAATTTATATATGAATATACGGGAAATAGCGAAGTTGGCGAAATGTTCGCCGTCAACGGTATCGCGGGTGCTGTCCAGCAAGGAATGCGACATAAAGATAAGCGGGAAGACGCAGAGCAAAATTCTGGAAATCTGCGCCGAGCATGATTATCAGCCGAGCATTCACGCATCGCGTTTTTTTTCTCAGAAGTCAAAAAACATTGCTTTGATAACGCCTGAAACCCCCGGCCTTGACGACTACAGCATTTCAAAAGTAATGAACGCCGTCTGCAAAGAGCTCAACAAGAATGGCTACAGGATGCTTCCTCTGATTAAAGACGCCAAATTTATAGAGAGCAAAGAATATCTTGGCATATTCAAGCGCAATGAAATAGACGCGTTGCTTATTTGGGGTCTTGAGGGAGAAAAAACAGGCTGGGTGGACGAGCTTTACGCTGAAGATTTGCCTTTTGTCCTGATTTCCAACAGATACAAAAACTATCCAGGCGTAACTTGTGATGACAAGAATGGAATTAAAAAGCTGACTCAGCATTGTCTGGAGAGAGGGGCAAAAGACATTGTCTACCTCTCCTGCTTGAAAGTGGATTGTTGCGAGCGGAGGAAAGACGGATTTATTGAGGCCATCGAAAATAGCGGACGCAAATATAAAATAATAGAAAGCTCCGGGCTTTTTATCGAAGACGGAGCAAAGGCCGCCGGGGAAATTGCCCGCCTGAGGCCCGACACTGTAATATGCGTGAATGACAAAGTCGCAATAGGCGTCATGCTTGGGCTTAAGGATTCGGGCTTGAAAGTTCCTGATGACATTATGATAACCGGCGCGGACAATATAGAAATGGGGGAATATTTTTCAACTCCTCTGACGACATTCGACAATTGCGCCGGAGAATGCGGCCGGGAAAGCGTTAAGGTGCTGATGGAGTATTTTCAAAACGGGGGCCCATTGAGCTCTTCAGTGATCTCTCCTGTTATCCATATCAGAAACTCTGCCTGAAAATAAACGCCGCCACCAGTTTTTATTCCGATTTTATCGGCTTTTTTATTTTTCAGGACTTTTGGCGGAGCCGTCGCATTGCTCCCTCATTTGCGAAAAAAATCACAAAAGCGTAAACAGCGTTCGAAAAGTAAAAAAAAGCGGTTATGTTAATTAGCTATATTTGCGCGAATATATTGTTAATATTTCGGAAAGTTGTAAGACATGGGATTTTTCGGGTCGTTTTTCAGTCCGGCTTTTGAGCCTTCAATATGGGTAATGCTAGGCATATCCATTGCTGTGGCAATCTGGCTTGCCAGCGGTTTTCTTGCCGCCACTATATCAGAAATGAAAGGGCGCAACTGCGTGTTTCATTTTATAGGCGGTCTGATTTTTCCTTATATTTATCTGGGAATAGTCTTGCTGTTGCCAAGCACAATGAAAGCTTTGGAGCCGGAAGGCACTCCCCAGTTTGACGAGGAAGGCAATTATATCCCGACAGAAGGTCAGAGTCTGACAAGAAAGTATATGGAGAAGGTCGGAGAGAAATATGTGGCTGCGCCGCTTTTGCCAAAGGAGGAGGAAGAGAAGTCTCTTGTTGAAGAAGAAGCGAAAGTTTCCGTTTTCACTCAGCAATACTTCAGCTCTATTGCCACTGACGCGCAAGGCAATCATCTTGGGCCCTACATGATTTGCCTGGATGACGGACGCATTCTCGAAGCTTTAAGGATACTGGACGCTCATGCTGAAGTTTTTGAGCTGGAGATTTCCGGAGAAGGAGACAAGCCGAGAAAAGTAAGGCTTCCGTACGCAAAAATAGCAATTTGCGAATTAAAGGAGGAATGGCTGAAAAGGCAATAGCGTTCCCAACAATAGAAAAAAGACAAGATTTGAAATTATATTATGGAAAACAGGAAAATGTTTGAAGCAGTAAACAAACCGGAATTTCCGAAGCTGGAAGAAGAAATACTTGACTACTGGCAAGCTGGAAAAATCTTTGAAAAATCAATAGAACAACGCAAAGACTGCGAAGAGTTTATATTTTACGACGGCCCGCCTTTCGCGACAGGCCTCCCGCATTACGGACATCTTCTTGCCGGGACTATCAAGGATGTGACGCCACGTTATCAGACTATGCGCGGAAAACGGGCGGAACGCGTGTTTGGATGGGATTGTCACGGCCTTCCCGTTGAATACGAAATGGAAAAAGAACTGAATCTG
>CAZYVR010000078.1:0-18489 GCA_964651145.1 uncultured Victivallales bacterium
ATATAATTCATATAGGAAAGAGTTCAGGTGGCTGGGTATTTGTGTTTTATGCTGCTGAAATAGAAGATGATTATAAATTAGATACTTATGAAAAATGGACTAACTTTTTAATAGCAGAAGTAAATATAGGTTCTAAAATAATGAAACTTGCGGGTCAAGAATACTATTCAGAAACCCTCCTGATAGCTATGGGAGTCATGTCAATTTTTATTTCCGCAATTTTCATTATGAATGCAAAGAACTACAAGCACATGCTTGCTTACTCTTCCATCGAACACATGGGAATTATCGCAATTGGAATCGGACTTGGAGGGATGGGTGTTTTTGCGGCGCTGCTTCACATGATAGGCCACTCACTGGCTAAGTCCTCACTTTTTCTTACTTCAGGAAATATTTACAGCCTGACGCATACCAAGAAAATTAAAAATATCCACGGCTTGTTTCAGAAAGACAATATTTCTGCATGGCTTTGGATTTTTTCATTTCTTGCAATATGCGCATTCCCGCCATTTTCCACTTTCATCAGTGAGTTTATGATTATAAGGGAAATGCTTGACGGCCATATCATTTTGCTTGTATTCTTCCTTCTTTTTCTGACTCTGATCATTTACGGCATGGCAAAAAATGTTTTAAAAATGGTTTCAGGCCATTCTGAAGGTGCAGTGAGCAAACGCCCTTTCGGAATATTCGGATATGCGCCCCAAGTAGTCCTGCTTCTATTGACTCTTATGTTCGGGGTTTACATACCTTCGGGAATAATGGATATAATTAACCGCGCGGCAGATTTTATAGGCAAGTAAAATGAATTGGATTATCTCAAAAAACAATCAGACAGTCAAACTTAAAAATATACCAATGATCCCTTTTGAAAATATCAGGGCTGATATAATGAATAACTGCGCCTCCGGCATGAGGGTTGTCAATTTCTTCGGAAAAAATGAAGATGCAGGAGCCAGGCTGTACATTATTCTTGCGGACGACGCGAAATCAAGCCTGTATATATCCTCATCATTTTTCGAAAAAAACAAAAAAAGTTACGAATCCGTTTCAAAAGAAATATCGTCTTTCTTTAATTTTGAAAGGGAATTCTACGAAAATTTCGGAATAGAGCCACTTGGTCATCCGTGGCTGAAGCCTCTCCGTTATTCGCATGACCGCTTCAACAAGGAAAATGTCATCGAAAATTATCCTTTTTACAGACTTGAAGGCGAAAGCGTCCATGAAGTGGCGGTAGGGCCTGTTCACGCAGGAGTAATTGAGCCAGGGCACTTCCGCTTTATGTGTGAGGGAGAAAAGGTTCGCCACTTGGAAATCCAACTCGGCTATCAACACCGCGGCATTGAAAAACTTTTGCGCGAAGATTGCAATTTAACCGCAAAGTCAACGCTTGTTGAATCCATCGCCGGAGATTCCGTAATAGCCAACATGACTGCTTACTCGGAAATGCTTGAATCATCCGGAGAAATTTCTGTTTCAAAAAAGGCGGCGGCAATAAGAGCAATTGCCCTTGAAATGGAAAGGACTGGAGTCCATATCGGCAACTTGGGAGGCATTTGCGCTGACATCGGATACCTTCCCGGAAACGCCTTTTTCGGGGCAACAAGGACATACGTCATTAATTCACTTCTTTCAATATGCGGAAGCCGTTTCGGGCGAGGCCTCATCAGGCCTGGCGGTGTAGTTTTTAACATTGACAGGGAAACGGCTGAAGCCGTGAAAAAGACATGCGAAAACGTTCTAAAAAGAACTGTCCTTATGTGCGAAAAAATGTTTAACTCCCCAAGTGTTCTTTCAAGGCTCCAGAAAACCGGAATTGTTGACAGAAAGACAGCGAGAGACATTGGGATGGTCGGCATTGCCGCACGAGCTTCCGGACTAAAACTGGATGTGAGAGCAGATCATCCGTTCGGAATGTACAAATTTTCTCCGGTCTATACAATATCGTTGGACACCGGAGATGTTTTTGCAAGGGCATTCATGAGATATCTGGAAATCCAGCGTTCTCTTCAATTTATTATTGAACAGCTTGACAATTTGGATGACGAAAAAGAACTAATAAAAAAGGTCAATCATTTACAGCCTGAATCTTTCACCACATCGCTGGTGGAAGGGCTTCGCGGGGAAATAGCACATGTTTGCATCACTGATAAAAACGGGAAAATTTCCAAATATAAAATCAAAGATCCTTCGTTTAACAATTGGTTCGGCCTTGCTTATGCGGCAAGAGGCGAAGGCGTAAGCGATTTTCCGTTATGCAACAAAAGCTTCGATCTGTCATATTGCGGGCATGACCTTTAAAGGAGTAAAATCATATGCTGGAACTTATCAAAATAAGAATGGAACAAGGCAGGCAATATATTCCGGATATTAAAAAAGCGGAAATAGGTAAAAAATTCAGAGGGTTCCCTGCCCTAAAAGAAAACCTCTGCAAAAAATGTGAAAGATGCGCTGAAGTCTGCCCCACGGGAGCCTTGACAATGGAGCCTTTTTCTATCGACTTGGGAAAATGCGTATTTTGTGGAAACTGCGCTCAGGCATGTCCTGAAAAAGCTGTGACTTTCAATAATTTTCATAAGACCTCATCGACATCACGTGATTACCTAAAGGTGAAGGCAGGAATGTCGCATGAAGAATTTTATAAAAAAGCCATAGAGTCAAAAAAAGAAATAACAAAAATATTCGGTCGATCATTAAAACTCAGAAGTGTTTCCGCGGGCGGCTGCAACGGCTGTGAAATGGAATTGAATGCCTGTTCAAACGTTAATTTTGACATGGGCAGGTTCGGCATAGAGACAACCGCGTCTCCAAGGCATGCCGACGGAATAATCATTACAGGCCCTGTCTCTGAAAGCATGGCCTATGCGCTTGAAGACACCTTCAATGCAATCCCCGCCCCAAAGATCGTAATAGCAATGGGAAGTTGCGCTATAAGCGGAGGCGCTTTTCAGAATTCACCAGCTCTGAACAGAGAGTTTTTCCTCAAACATAAAGTTGATCTTTACATACCAGGCTGCCCTGCGCATCCGCTTACGATAATAAACGGAATTCTGGACTTTTTAAAAAGTTAGGCAAGCGCCCTGCCCTAATCGAAAAACCGTTGCTGTTTAAATGTAAAAACTATTTGGAAAATAAATTTTACAGAGTCAACGATTTTCAAATCTACAGGCAAACCAGGGAATAGAGAAGGCTATTAAAAATTCAAGTGAACGGCCGCGCGCCCATGATAAGTCTAAGCGCGCTTGGTTTTCAGTCTTCCAAAGTGTCGAAAAACTCCTTGAGAGGATAGATTTTGTTCACCGTTTCAACATTGCTTCCTGTCATAACTACAGCATTGTCAATGTCTCCGCTCCATGCGGCAAGCATGGCTTTGGCAATGCAAAAAGGAGCGGTGCTGGGATTGCATGTCCGAAGACACCTGTATGGACAAATAAATTTTTCACGCTGCCCATTCATAACCCTTTCGACCAATGCTGTTTTCAAGACGCGCACTGGCAAGCCAACCGGACTTTTTATTACAACAACATCCTCTTCAACTGCGTTAATAATGACTTCTTTGGTTTTTCTATCTAATCCAGCCTCTTCTGAGCCAAGAAAAAGTGTTCCAATCTGAACGCCAGCATAGCCCATGGCCAAAACTTCTTCAATGTCTTTTCGAGAAGCCACTTCGCCAGCGGCAATAAGCGGAATATCTCCGACTCCGTATTTCTCCAGAACCGGACGCATTTCGCTAATAACGTCACTAAAAAAGTTTTCACAAGGCTCCGCCAACTGCTCAAAAGAAAAGCCCAAATGTCCGCCACAATACGGGCTTTCCACAATCACGGCGTCAGGTGTGCGGTCATATTTTCTTTTCCAGGCCTTCAATAGCAATTCAAGAGCTCTGGCTCCTGACAAAATTGGAATCAAAGCAATATCGGCATCGCCAACATACTCCGGCAAAGGCAAAGGCAAGCCCGCCCCTGAAATAATAAAATCGACACCAGCGTCAACGCTTGTTTTGACCATTTCCTTGTAATTGGAAAGAGCCACCATAATGTTAACGCCCAAAGGTTTCTTGCCTGCGGCAAGTTCTCTGGCTTTTTGTAATTCCGCCCTCAGCACGCGGTTAGATTCCTCAACAAAATCCGTTTTCGATTTTTCTATGTCGCCAAGCCCAACACTTGCTATAACGCCGTACCCCCCCAGCTTTATAGTTTCGGAAGCAAGCAAGGAATTACCCACGCGCACTCCCATTCCTGCCTGAATCACCGGGAAGCGTGACTCAAGATTTCTGATCTTCAATGAAGGCAATTTCATTTCAAGCCTCTGTTTCAGTCGCTCATAAAGCAACCACATGTTATATACTCGCAATTATTTTCTCGATTTAGAGCGAATTGCAAATCTCTAATTTATACTCAGACGCGTAATTTTCAAGTTTAAATCACTCTTTTGCTCACAAAAAAACCGCGCCTGAGAACGGCGCGGCTTGGAAGTGCATAATGTGCCAGTTTGCTACGGCAAAGGATCGAGGCTTGTTTTTTCTTTGTCAAGCAAGAACTGGTTAAAGCCGTAGTCATTTTGATCAATAAATCCAGCTTTGGTTCCGTACTTGTCGATAGAGCTCTTCGCTTCGTCGATGTTCTTTTGAACTTCAGCGGAAAGCTTGGTGTCAGGCATAAGCGGCTGACATTCTATAACAGCTACAATCTCTGATTTTTTGACAACTTCAGATTCACTGGAAAAAATCCAACCCAAAAACGGAATGCTGCCGAGCCATGGAACTTTGCTGACGCTTCTGACAACTTGCTTCTTGTCGAGGCCGCCTATTACAAATTTCTGCCCCTTATTGCTAACCATCACCTGCGTGCTGACTTCGGTCCTGGTGGTTCTTGGAGCTCCGTTGTCCTGAAAGCCAATCAGATTTGTATTGATCATTTCAAGATCAAGAGTCGTGGCCTCTTCGCAAACAACAGGCTTAAGCGCAAGCTGAAATCCATAAGCGTTTATATGAGTTATGCGCTCCACATCGCGCTGGATTGCGTAAGAGCTGGAAGTAACCCAGGTTGTCTGATCGACCCATGCATATGTATATACAGCGGCTCCTGCGTTCTGGTCGCGGTAAGTAGCTGTCAGGCGCTGCAAGACGGCGTCATAACATCTCGCTTCTTTGCCTACATTCTCGCCTTCGCTATTGAATAAATAAGCATCGACATTGCTGTCAATCTTTACATAATAATATGTTTCATTTCCGACAATGCTCTTTGAGATCATAAAATCCATAACTGCGCCGACCGCAGTTGTGCCGTCTGAGCGGAATATGCTTAATGGGCGGCCTTTCTCATCAATGGCTCCGTTGAGTCGGTAACGGCCATTGTTGCCGACTACCGCGCCAGTGCCGTTATCCCAGTTGACATCCTCAAGCCTTTGATATCCGGCCATAATATTTGCCTTGCTGTCAAAAGCTGCCCCGTCTTCAATATTGGCAAGCCGAGTCGTGTTTTCAATATAGGCATCTGTATTGGTCATTACCGAAAGTTCGCCGCTGGTAATAATCTTTGCCTTGCTCCTCGCCACAAGAAAATCCAAGTACTTAGTGTTCCACTTAGGATTAAAGCTTATGAACTTCGTGTAAGAGTTTCTGATATAAGACCTTGAGACAACAGCCATATTTGCGGCGTCCCATCCGTTTGTCCAGCGACTGCCCACTGAGAACAAATCGGCGCCGGGGCCATTCTTCCATGCCTGAAAATCTACGCCCAAAGTTCCGTCGTTTTCATAGTTCAATTCATATATAGTGTATTTTATATTAGCCTCAGATGTCGGCGTGTCATAAAGCTTAAGCATTCTTTCAATATTTTTGATGGAATACTTGGGCGTGTAGAAAAGCATCGCGTTAAGCCCAGTGTCAATAGTGACCACGTCTTTGCCGCCCTGCAACTCGAATTCGCTGTTGGCGTTTTCCAAGCCTGAATTTCTCATGACAGCCGCCAGGCTCGTCGAATCCCAATACTTAGGAAAGTAAAAGTAGTAGATGGAACCGGAAGAAGAAGACACCTTGGGCATATCCAAAGATTCAATGATCTCATCGATGCTCATTCCGATGTTCTGCTTGTCAAATCGATAATCTTCCGCGGAAACAATGAGCATGCCTGTGCCGTCTTCATATTTTATGGCCTCAACCTTTGTCGCGTCGCCAGCCACTCTTTCAGATCTGACAGCGCTTTTCACGTATGGGCGCAACTCGTACGGGTCAGCGTGCTTGAGCACATAGACCTTTGTGAAAATGTCAGGGTCATTATTTGTGTTGATAAAATGAATGGCTTTGGTGTCGTCTTTGACTTCCATACGGAGATGAGTCTGCATCTGACTTCTATCAGGGGCAGGCGTCGCATCATTGACCGACGCCGCGTCCAATGCGAACGAAGCAACCATGCCTGTCCCCATAATAAGCATTGAGAAAACTTTGTGTTTCATAAGAGGTTTATCCTTAAAAGTTCTATAATATTTCTTATTTATCTAGCTATATTTTTGACATCTTCTTTGACTATATCTGCGGCAGTTACAATCTTGCCAGCCCATTCAGAAAGCCCAGTTCCGGGAACCACCGGAGTGGCTTTTACTGTGACAAATACTCTGGTCCTGGTTTTGGAAGATGCGGTTGAGCCAAATATATATTTCAAAACGGGAATGTCGGAAAGAAACGGCATGCCGTTTTCCTGCTTCACCACGTGCTCTTTGACATAAGAGCCGATAAGCTTTTCAGTTCCCGTCGCCAAAGTAAGCCATGATCCCATCAAGTGTTCATTTTTAACAGGGACTCCATCATTTGTCTGCTCCACCTGATTGGAAACGCTTAATTCCCATCCAAACATAACAGTTGCGCCTTCAGTTGCAGAATCATTAAAACCTATGGCGGGCTTTCTCAGATAAAAATAAAACTCTTCCTGAAGGGTGCTTAAAGACATATCCCTGTCTTCTGTCTCTTTCTGTATATTCTGATAGTTCGGGGTGAATTTGAGGCGATATTTTGCCCCGGAAAAGTTCCTCGAGCCAGGATCAGAGCTGAAATCGTTGACTACAACCAAATTGCCGGAAGTGGCTACTCTGGCTTTGCCTTTCTGAGCAAGCATTCTAATAAATGTGGCATCGAAATTCGGAGCAACCATAAAACCGCCTATTCCTGTAAAACTGGAGGCTGGCCCCTTGGACACCGCATTCAGCATATTGGTCCACTGGCTAAAATTAGTCACCGACTTAAAATTCAACCAGTCATAGCCCACGGCCAACAAATCAGCGCCTGGACCGTTTTTCCAACTTATATAATCAATTCCAAGCTCTGTAAAGTCATTCTCATTGAGTTCATAAACATTTAAAGTCATGCTCAATTGAGGCACTGGACGGTCAATGGCTTTAAGCTGTTTAAGGAAGTTGGTTCCGTCTGAAAGAGAATCCTTCCAATAAAACATGCTGGTGCCAGAATCCATAAATCCTATGCCATCGCTCACTGTAGTTTTCAAGACATCAACCATGTTCTGCGTGGCTCGATATTTCGGATAATATACAAAGCGATAAATCCCATCGCCATCAACAATCGAACCAAGCTTGTCCTTCTTGGCGCAAGGCCTGTCCATTTTTGCGACCATGTCGACAACGTACGGCATCATATCCACGCCAGTGCTAACCACAAGATATGTTTTGCCGGTTTGCGTGTATGTCAGTCTCTGAACGGAAGATTCTTTATTGTAGCGAGTTATTGCTCCCTGCACAAACGGAGTCAAGTCCTGCGCCAGTATGTGCTTCATCTCAAACACTCTGGTGCACATATACCTCTGATCGTAATCTTCGATCAGGGTCAGCGTCCGCGTCTCCTGAGCCATCAGCGCGCCAAGCCCCGCCGCAAAAGCAGCCAGACTGACACAGATTTTCTTTTTAAGACTCATTGCTTTCTTTCTCCCTTTATTTGTTTATATATATTTTTACTGCATCCATCAAAGTATTTGAGCATTAACTTAGTTAGAAAAAACTATTATTGCAAGAGGTGCAAGGTTAGACTAAGGTTAAATTAATATTTCTTTTAAGTTCAGCTTTTCTCCTGATTTTTTTTAAACTACCCAAAAAGAGCTAATGTTCAAATTCCTCTAAAGTTTATCGCAGTTATAAACTATTCGGCCGATTTTTGAACAAATTTATAGCAGCTTCAGTTTTTTTCCCACAACTAAAAGATTTTTCGACAAACAAAACGAACAAAGGAGAGGCATGCTTCAGCCTCTCCTTCATTGTTTCAATATCTATTATCCTATTGCCTTTATTCCTCTTTCGCCAGTTCTTATGCGAACGCATTCCTCAAGCGCGGTGATAAATATTTTGCCGTCGCCGATTTTGCCTGAGCGTGCGCCCTCAATAATGGCAGAAACTACAGACTCCACAAAATCTTCATTTATCGCTATTTCAATTCTGACCTTTTTCAATAAGTTTACCTCCATCTCTATTCCCCGGTAAGATTCATGATACCCTTTCTGCTGGCCGCATCCCAAGGCATTTGTCACTGAGATTTTATAGATCTCCTTCTCATAAAGAGCCTGCTTTACATTATTGAGCATGTGAGGCTGAATATACGCTGTTACCAATTTCATTTTTTACTCCCTTTTTTTACGCGCAAGCGCATTTTAAAAGTTACTTATTCCTAGTGACTTATAAAGATTTGAAATCCGCTGTACGCTTCATTCCCATGTTCTGTTATATCAAGTCCGCGCAATTCATCTTCCTCGCTGGCTCTCAAGCCGATTGTGTACTTTATTACATTAAACAAAATCAATCCGCAAGAAAACGCCCATAGAAACATAACCCCAACGCCTTGGAGCTGAATCAGAAATTGACTCCAGACTGACTCCGGGCTCTCGGCCATAAAAAAGACCAGCGCAAGAGTCCCCCATGCTCCGCAGACGCCATGCACGCTTACGGCTCCGACAGGGTCGTCTATTTTAAGAATTTTGTCAATAAATTCAACCGACAAAACAACAAGCCCGCCCGCTACGGCTCCTATCACAATAGCCCCCACGGGAGTCACAACATTGCAGCCCGCCGTAATAGCCACCAACCCAGCCAAAACGCCATTTAAGCTCATGGAAACCTCCGGCTTTCCAAATCTAAGCCATGCAACCAGCATTGAAACAAGCGCGCCTGCGGCGGCTGACAAATTGGTTGTCATGGCAATATAACCAATGCTGGAGTTTGCCTCTGTTGTGCTGCCCGGATTAAATCCAAACCATCCAAACCAAAGAATAAACACCCCAAGCGCCGCAATGGGAATATTATGCCCCAGTATAGGCTTGCTTTTTCCGGCTATAGAATACTTCCCCAGCCTAGGCCCAAGAGTGAGGGCGCCCGCCAAAGCCAGCCAGCCTCCGCAACTGTGAACAACTGTCGAGCCGGCAAAGTCAAGAAACCCTTTCTGCGCCATCCAGGCAATTCCGCCCTTCGCCAGCGTGCCCCAGAACCAGTGCCCGCTAATAGGATAAATGAGTGCGCATATTACCGCGCTGTATGCCAGATATCCGGTGAATTTGGTTCTCCCGGCCATTGCGCCGGACACTATAGTAGCGGCAGTTCCCGCAAAAACGCACTGGAATATCCAGAATGTCCAGTTTAAATCAGACAGTTGTGAATAGTCACTGGCGCAAAAAAAGCTTTTCCCGACAAAAGAGCTTCCGCCAAGCCCGAACATCAAGCCAAAACCCAGAATCCACCAGGCAAGAGCGCCTATTGAAAAATCCATCAGATTTTTCATCATGATGTTGCAAGAATTCTTGGCTCGGGTAAAGCCGGATTCAACCATTGCAAAACCAGCCTGCATGAAAAATACCAAAAACGCAGCCAGACATGTCCACAGGATATTCATGTTAGTTTGCAGTTTGCCCAAAGCCTCCATGGTTGCAAGCTGCTTTCCCGCATCTCCATCAGCAAACAGATCTGTCGCGAACAGAATCAGAAGCGCAATCACTCCTGCCGGCAATAGTCTTTTAAGAATCATAACCATTCCTTCCTTAGTTAAGTTGTCTTCATCTTTTATTCAAACCTTTATACAAGGAAAGGAATTAGCAGATCACATGCCAAAGCCAAAACCAACACTACAAGGCGTTGGGTTCAAACGCATTAAAAATATAAGACAAAAAACATGGAAAGAAAACACGGGAATTTAATTACAAAAATGGAAGCCATAATCTATTTATTACAATTATGTAATTTCCTTTCGCAAAAAAAAAGGAAAGTTATTTAAGGCAAGCTTTCTTCAATTCATTCTTATCATCAAAGGGTTCTGTTCTTCCGTTGATAATCTGACACTGCTCGTGGCCTTTTCCGG
Source organism: uncultured Victivallales bacterium (assembly GCA_964651145.1). GTDB lineage: Bacteria > Verrucomicrobiota > Lentisphaeria > Victivallales > GWF2-45-14 > CAZYVR01. Next base: position 10,340 of record CAZYVR010000078.1, read on the forward strand.
CAATAAGAACAACATCGCCCTCCCCCGCCAGTTCAACGGCATCGCAAATAGCCTTGCGTCGCTCAGGCTCTATCAGGCAATTTAGCTCCGCAGGAATGCCTTTTTTAATATCGTCAATTATCTTGTCTGGAGACTCCGAGCGCGGGTTGTCATTGGTCAGAATAATAATATCCGCAAACTTCGCCGCAACGGAGCCCATTCGCGGCCGCTTGCTCGAATCGCGATCCCCTCCGCAGCCGAAAACGACAATAAGGCTTCGCTTGCAAAGCTTCCGCAACACAGCAAGAGCCCTTTCCAGAGCATCATCGGTGTGGGCGTAATCAATAAAACAGGAAGCGCCTTTCGGAGTCAATATTTTTTCCATTCTGCCCGGAATGACAAATTTGAATCCAAGCGCCCCGACAATGCTCTCAGATGTCGCCCCCAAAGCAATTGCCGCGCAAAAAGCCCCGGCTATATTGCGAACATTATACAAGCCTATTAAATTGGTATGAAAGGCTATTTTTTTGCCACGGAAATCAAATTCCGCATCAGTTCCGTCGGCTGACTGATTTCTTATGGATATCCTGCAGTCGCAAGCGTCGCCTGTCCCGAAAGAAAATAACTTTTCAGGATCAATATCCCGGGCCAGCCTGGCGCCAAACGGGTCGTCTGTATTTATTGCCGCCACGGCATCATCAGCAAGCCGTTCCTCAAACAATCTGCGCTTAGCTTTAAAATAGGATTCCATATCTTTATGATAATCCAAATGATCCCCTGTCAGATTAGTGAATACCCCAACGTCAAAACGCGCCGTTCCTATGCGATTCTGATCAAGGCCATGGCTTGAGACTTCCATAACAACATTGTCGCACCCGGCTGAGGCCATGTCTCTGAAAAGTTTTTGAAGCTCAAAAGCGTCAGGAGTGGTTCGAACTCCTTCAATGCAAACATTGGCATATGAATACTCCACGGTTGAAACAAGGCCGCATTCAGCTCCATTTGCCCGCAGGAGTTCCCGAAGAATATAAGCGGTGGTGGTTTTTCCGTTTGTGCCTGTTACCCCGGCAAGCTTAAACTTTTCAGACGGATAATCAAAAAAGAGCTCCGCCAACATGGCATAGACAGAATAGGAGTTGCGCGCGCGGATATAACTGACGCCGTCATGCATCTTCGCCAGCGGCTTGGAGTGAACAATGACGGATGCGCCTCGACTCAAAGCATCGGGAATAAATAAATGCCCATCATTTTTTGCGCCCTCTATTGCCACAAAAATATATCCAGGCAGAATCTTTCCAGAATTATTGGAAACGCCCTTTATTTCAGGGTTGCCTTCAATTCGGCTCTCCAGCATCATGGACGCCACGGAGTCGAGATAACAGGCGAGCCTCTTGCTCATTGCGGCTCAATCCGCTCCAGGCCGATGCCCCTGGACGCTTTCAGAAATACAGTCATTCCGCGCCTAGCCATTTTTCTAACGGTATCCACCGCCTTTTCCGCAGTCTCAAACATTAATATGTTGTGCCCGGCTCTAAAATCGTTGTCGTTGCATGCTTTAATCATGCGCTCGCCGACAATTACTATTTTTGAGTCAGTGAATTGCTGACTCGCAAAACGAAGCGTATTTAAATGTCCTTCTTCAGACGCCTCTCCAAGCTCAAGCATATCGCCCAGAGCCAAAACCAGCTTGGAATAATCGGCAAATTCCGAAAGCCAGCTCAAAGCCGACGCCATGCTTTCCGGGTTAGCATTATAAGCGTCATTAATCCAAGTCACGCCATTGCGTTCGGTAACTTTCATTCTCATTCCAGGAATGGAAGCATTTTCCAGTCCTTTTGTTATATCATCCGGGCCAATGCCCAAAGCAACCGCAGCGCAAGCGGCCGCAGCCGCGTTAAGCGCCTGATGGCGCCCTGAAAGACTCCAGGAAATTTTTATTTTGTCTCCGGAACTTTTCTGAGTCAGTTCAAAATCGCTTCCTTTCAGATTGCCTACAAGATAGCGGACACCTACATCGGCCTCTTTCGAGTTCCCAAAAAACAGAGCCTTAGAAGGCTTCGCCACCGACTCCAGAATATTGCGTTGATGGCATTCGTAGGGAATAACAGCCACTCCGTCATCTTTAAGACACATGAATATAGTTGATTTCTCCAAAGCCACTCCGTCAAGGTCGCCAAAACTTTCAAGATGACACTGGCCGATGCTTGTCACAATCGCGACATCCGGCTCCGCCATGCGGCTGAGCGGCTCAATTTCGCCATGATGATTGGAGCCCATTTCAAGCACGCAAACTTTATGGAGCTCCGTAATATTGAGTATATTTTGGGGCACGCCAATGTGATTGTTTGTGTTTGCTTCAGTGGCATACACATATTCAGAGCCGTAATGCTCCGAAAGGATAGAGCGCACTATTTCTTTTGTGCTGGTTTTGCCGCTGCTTCCGGTTATTGCCACAACTTTTAAGCCCTTCAAACGCCTTCTGTGAAAACTGGCAATGTCCTGATAAGCCTTCAAGGTGTCATCCACAATCAAAGCGGGAATATTTCCGGGCAATCCTCCTGCATCCACAAATTCCCGGCTAACACAAAAGGCTGCGGCTCCATTATTGCCCGCTGTCTCCAAAAAATCGTGCCCTTCAAAATTCTCGCCGGACAAAGCCAGAAAAAGGGCTCCGTTGCAATCAACGCGCGAATCAGTAATTACAGAGGAAACTCCGCCTGCGCCGCCGCAACAATTCAGCCATTCGCCGCCGGTGGCCTCCAATATTTCGTCAAATGATAAAAAAAAGTGTTCCATAGCTTTCAATTCCGCAAAATGCCTTTAAAAAAGTCAATTGTCTTAACTAAGCCTTCCGCCAACTCGATCTTAGGCTCCCAATTGAGAATGCTTTTTGCTTTGCTTATATCGGGCTGCCTATGCACTGGATCATCCTGGGGGAGTTCCCGGTGGACTATTTGGGATTTAGAGCCGGTCAGCTTTATTGCCATCTCAGCCAACTCCAAAACAGTAAACTCGTTGGGATTGCCCAGATTAATGGGGCCAGTGACTTCTTTGGGCGTGTCCATCATTCTGACCAAAGCTTCAACCAAATCTTTAATATAGCAAAAACTGCGGGTCTGCAAGCCATTGCCATAAACGGTAATGTCCTCGCCTCTAAGAGCCTGAACAATGAAATTGCTGACAACGCGCCCGTCATCAGGCAACATCCGCGTCCCATAAGTGTTAAATATTCTGACCACTTTTATTTCTGTTCCCAACTGACGGTTATAGTCAAAGAAAAGCGTTTCCGCGCAACGCTTGCCTTCATCGTAGCAGCTTCTCGGGCCTATGGTGTTTACATTGCCCCAATACTCCTCGGTTTGAGGGTGAACCTTAGGGTCGCCGTATATTTCTGAAGTGGAAGCCTGCAAAATCGGAATTCCCAGACGCTTCGCCATCCCCAGCATGTTGATTGCGCCCAAAACGCTTGTTTTTGCGGTTTGTATAGGATCATGCTGATAATGAACAGGAGAAGCCGGACAGGCTAGATTGTAAATAGCGTCGACTTCAAGATAAATAGGCCAGGTGACATCGTGCCTGACCAATTCGAATCCCGGATTGGAAAGAAGATGCCTTATATTGCTTTTTGAGCCTGTAAAAAAATTATCCAGGCAAATAACATCCTTGCCTTCTTCCAGAAGTCTTTCGCAAAGGTGAGAGCCTATGAATCCGCCTCCGCCGGTAACCAGTATTGTTTTTCTAAGCATTTCGTTTCAACTCCTAGTTTTCATCAAGTTTCAAAACAGCCATCACTTTGTCTTTCTTAAAGACTACCCGCACAGAATCCATCCGCGCGTTCCAGAATATCCACGTGTCTTCCATAATGCTGGGAGTCCTGTGAACAACCGGATAGCCATAAGCAAGCAAAACGTCTTTCCTGGTCATTTCGTCCTCAACAATGCCGCGAAGAAGCTTTTCGCGAACCGAGACATTCACGCCCTTAGTCAACTCATCCCGGCTCTTGTCGGTGAAAACTCGCCTAAGATACTCGTCAATAGGTATCATCATCCAGTTCTGGTCAAAAATAATGCGATATTCCGCCCCTGTTTTTTTGCATTTGAACTCAATGGTTCCCCGGCTTCTGTCCCAGAAAGGCCCCATGCTCACATCGGTGACTACCACAGGCGTTCCAAACTGAAGAATCTTTCCTTTGTGGTAATTTTCGGAAGGAATATCAGTCGGGCTTTCGTGCCAAATATTATAGTTTGTGTACAACTGAGAACTGACAGGCAGCTGCAGCGCTTCCGCCATGCTGACAGTTCTGCCGCAGCCGCTTGAAAAAATAGCGACAGACATTGAAAAAACAGTTGCCAAAATCAATTTATTTATCATCAACTAATCCTTTTATATTATTATGCCATTAATCAGAACAGGAACTAAAATATGCACCTAAAAGCTGGACATAACAAGCCGTTTCAACACAAAATAGCGCTTATTTTGCTTTATGCCAGACCTCGATAAAAAACGCCGCGCTCGCTCGATTCTTCGACAAGCCTGCCGCTCTTCTTTAACTTAAAAAGACACTCTTTCAACTCGCCATCGTCAACCCCCAGCGCAAAACTTATGTCTTCAAGTGTGCATGGGCGACGATTTACAAGCTCAATCAACCTTCCTTCCAGCTCTGAAAGAGGAACAATATTGTCAGCCTCCGGCGTTTTGCGGGAAAATTTGCCGACAGCCTCCACAGGAGCCACATGTTCAAGCTCCCTGACAAAGCGCGCAACAACCTCTTCCGACGCGGGCTTTATCCAATCCACGCAACCAGGTCGATCCAAAGTGTTAAGCTGAATTTTGTCAGGCATTATTTTTTGGGCGGCCTCGACAAAAGAGGCAAGAGACTTGTCCGAATCGTTTACGCCCGGAACGATAAATACTTCAAGCCAGAACTCGCATGGCGAAGATTTGCGAAATTCAGCCAGTCCGTCAATCAAAGCCCGCGCTGAAATGCCCGGAGCCGGGCGATTAACCTTTGCAAGCTCATCGTCGGAAGTTGCGTCCAGAGAAGGAATTATCAGATCAAGACAACGAAGCTCCTCCGCAAGGGCGGCATCACCCAAAAGAGTCCCGTTTGTCAACAAACATATCTTGTAATGCGGATATTTATTCTTTATGTGTCTGATAATATCGCCGATCCCAGAGTGCAAAGTAGGCTCCCCTGCCCCGGAAAAAGTGATGTAGTCCAACTCAGGGCCACGCTCAAGGACCGCGTCCAATTGTCGAAGAATATCCGCTGTCGGAATGTACTCTTTGCGTTCGGTTGTCAGCACGGTGGTCTCTCCGCATTCACAATAAACGCAGTCGAGCGAACAAGTTTTGTGCGGCATCAGATCAACGCCAAGAGAAATTCCCAGGCGCCTGGAAGGCACCGGCCCGAATATGTATTGTTTTTCCATAAGTCTTCCACTAATTAATCAGCTAAAAATTAAAGCGAAGGTTTTAAAGCCTCCAGCTTCTGCTATAATATGCTTAACATGCAAGCATAAATGGCAAATTCAAAGGAAAGGTTTTATTTTCTATCCCATGATGTTATGGTGGCATTTATACATTATAGTAGTGATGATGGCTGTGTCTCTGGCTCTGGCCTTGACCCCGCTTTTTCAGAAAATAGCCGAAAAACTGGACTTCTACGACAAACCTGCGGCGCAGGCTCATAAGAAGCACCAGAAGCTCACTCCACTCCTCGGCGGATTAGCCATTTACCTTGCATGGCAAATAACAATTGCCATGGGATATTTAGGCGTGCAACTTATCGACGACGCCAACTTTTCACGCTCAGTCATAGCGACTATTCCAGGCGTTACAACTGTTTCAAGCAAATTAATATTCATATGCGCCGGCGCCTTCCTTGCCGTCCTGCTGGGACTCTATGACGACCGATTCAACATGAGAGCCGGCGCAAAACTCGCGGGACAGTTTGCGGTTGCGGCAATTGCCGCGACATGGGGCGGCGTAAAGATAACGCTATTTTTCAATGACCCGTATATCTCATGGTGCATCACTGTTTTCTGGATATTGCTGATAATGAACGCCATCAATTTTTTCGACAACATGGATGGATTGGCAGTGGGCACAGCGACAATAGTTCTAAGTCTGTTTGCCATAAGCGCGGCTGTCAATCAACAGTACTTTGTGGCCGCTCTGGGAGCCGCCGCAGCTGGAGCCTCCATTGGTTTCTGGTTTTTCAATCACTCGCCCGCGTCTATTTTCATGGGGGATTGCGGAAGCCATTTTCTCGGATACATCATAGCGGTGGTCAGCGCAAGCGTAACCTACTACAATCCTGGCGTGTCAACCACGCGTTTTCCAATACTCATTCCTCTGTTCATTCTGGCAATACCGCTGTTTGACACAGCCGCCGTCGTAGTAATAAGACTGCGAAAGCACAAACCTATATACATCGGCGATCACAACCATATATCGCACCGATTTGTAAGAATGGGCATGAGCCGGAAAACCGCCGTGTTCATGGTGCACATGCTGGAGCTGATTATCGGGCTCAGCGTATTGCCCTTGCTATGGGGGGATGAAAAAACAACCATCATCTCTCTGATTCAGGCATGCAGCGTCCTGTTCTTTGTCACCGCGCTGCAGTGCTCTGCAAAAAACGAATCGTCGTAATCCATTTTACGCTTAAATATCCTTTGAAGTCAACACAAATCACGGCTATTTTTAGAGCTGATAAAATTTTTTGGCTTGAGTATATTTCTGTTTCATTGCGGAAGCCGCAGTCAGCTTGAGAGCAAACGTCTCAACTCCAACTTTCCCCACAACCTTTTGACCTTGAACGGAACTGACGAGGAGCGCGAAGCCAGTAAATTTTTTTATGGAAATAATCGCTGATTATTCTTTATTTATGCTTGCGTACTTCTGAAAAGGCTGTACATTTAATGCTTTTCATTTGTACGGAGAGATGGCCGAGTGGTCGAAGGCGCAGCATTGGAAATGCTGTGTGCGGGCAACTGTACCGAGGGTTCGAATCCCTCTCTCTCCGCCATTTTACCCCTACGCGTTTGTCTCTGAAATTGATTGTAGGATTTTAACAATTCGTGCATATCCCTTTGTTTCAAAAGGTTTTAGGCGATTTGGGAAAGTTGCAAAAAGAACCGAGCAAGCCCCCTAAAAACCATATTTTGCAAGGTTTTCTCTCTGTTCCCGCAATATTCTCTGTGGCAAGTGTACCCTCGGTTCTTTTGATCGACTTTCGTAAAGTGCTGAAAACTCAACACTTACAAAATCAGGCTCGAAAAGTTGCTATTTCGAACCACTTGCACTCATGTGTCATGAAAAAGCAACTCAGTTCTAAATTCTAAAAAAGCCGGTTTGGCGTTAAAATTCATCGTTAGTTCGTTGAACGTTGAGCTCTTGTATCAGGCATGTGTTTTCTTATGGATTCAAGAAGGACATCTTCTTTCACAGGCTTGACCAGATAATCATCCATGCCAGCATCAAGACACTTCTGCCTGTCCTCTTTCATTGCATAGGCGGTAACTCCAATAATAGGAATGTGCTCTCCTGATTTTCTTTCCATCTCCCTTATTGCTCTTGTAGCTTCATAGCCATCCATTATCGGCATTTGGATATCCATCAACACGATGTCAAAATTCTTTTCCGAAAGGATTTTGACAACTTCTTGTCCATTTTTTGCCAATCCGACACTAGAGCCATTTTGTTTAAGAACCATTTGGAGAAGCTCTCTATTGGTAAAGCTATCTTCTGCGACAAGCACATTTAATTTAAGCTCTTCATATTCAGGAGCCGCGCTTTTCTTAGATTTTAACTGGTATCCTCTATCATCGAACTGAGCGCTTGGCGGCTTAAAAGGAATAAGAACATAAAATACGCTACCCTTGTCCACTTCGCTTTCCATCCAGATTTTTCCATCCATCATTTTTACGAGCCTCGAACAAATAGCCAAGCCCAGGCCAGTTCCACCGTAATAACGGGTAGTAGAAGTGTCAGCTTGAATAAACGCGTCAAATATTACTTCCTGTTTTTCTTTTGCTATGCCTATTCCTGTATCCTTTACGGTAAACAGCAGAGGGATGTCATCATCCTTTTGAGTGGAATCGATGCAAATATCAATGAATATGGATTGATTTCGTGATTTATTGCGAAATCATCTTGTTTGAACT
>CAZYVR010000079.1:0-18455 GCA_964651145.1 uncultured Victivallales bacterium
TTAAGGCGTTATTTAGCATTGATGACGATCTTAAAGAAAGCCTTGACGTTGAAGTGAAAATCAAAGATGCCAACAATAAAGTGGCGTGGTCAACAAGCGTCAAAGCGTCTGCCCTCGAAAAAGGATTGACTGTTCCGGAAAAGCTTGCATGTGGCGTTTATACAGTGTCTGCCGAGATAAATATTTGGGGCAAAAAAATAATCTCGGGCGCCGCTCGCGCTTTCAGGATAATTGAAAAACCCGAAAGTTATACCAGAATTGATCGCTGGAATAAAATTACTGAAAGAAATGGGAAATTCCAGATACCTATGACTTTGGGGTTTTCCCACGCATGGACTAACAGGGCGCAAATAGCGGATATCGCAAGTAAAGGCTTCAATTCAGTTATGATCTGGTCTTTGGCTATGGGGAAAGACAGATACAATCCTGAAAAATACGAGGAAGTTCTTTCCATCGTGGGCAAAAATAATATGAGCGCAATAATTCATGTTCCATTTAGTTCCAGTGACCATTCGGGAATGAAAAACAGCGGCTCTATCAAGCTTGATGACATTCTTGAAACTAAACTCAAATGGGTAAATAAATATAAAGACTCTCCCTATGTGTCAATGTTCTCTTTATTTGACGAAATATATTCTTATTGGGCAAAAGCTCCGGAATGTAAAAAGCCTGAAGAATTGGCTATGGTATATCAAGAATGCAAAAAATCAGCGCCCTCAAAATTATTCTGGAACAACTCCTGTATGTCTGGCAAAGTTTACGCAGGCCCGAATTCAACTGATATCTTAAGCTGCACATCTTATTCTATACGTGGCGGCGGAGGAGCAGCCGGAACGGTTTCCAACGCGGAAGGCATGGATCGCATAAGGAAAAAATTCAGAAATCCTTATGTTGTGGGAATATGGCTTCAGTATTACGACGGCTGGGGAGAAGGCGGAGACCGTTTGCCTACGCCAGAGGAAATTTCAGCAATGATGTACGGCTCTGTAAATGTGGGGACAAGGGCGTTCTGGTTCTTTAACCAGCGCCCAGCGTCAGATTATCTCTGGGAAAAAACCGGAGTGGTCCTCAAAGAAATCGAGAGCCTGACGGAGATGTTGGGAAGAGGCGCTCCGTTGAAAGGAATAATTGTGAATAATTCAGCCTTGAGCGTTTCCGCATACGAGCTGAAAGATTATTTTTTGGTCATCTCAGTCAACCTGACGGAATCGGCAATTAAAGCAGGAATAGGGCTCCCTCCGTCTGCCACAGGCCGCAAAAAAGCGGAGGTGTTGTTTGAAAAACGAAGCATAGATATTCAAGCAGGAAAAGGCATAGTGGAAAATTATAAGCCATTGGAAAGGCATGTTTATCTGATAAAAAAAGATAAATGATTAGCATTCCTTATACAGAATAAAACGGAAATGCAAAGGGGCTTGCGCAAGCCCCTTTTTTTGCGCCAATTCTGACAGATGGATCTACTCCGGCTTGCGAAGGAAAATGACATGATGCATGCCCCAGCAATGCAGGAAAGGCAGTTTGTTTATTATGTGCGCCGCTTTGATCATTAAATGTATTATGGGCATGGGAATGAATTGCAAATAAGATTCGTGCGGAAGGAATACTGTCCTTTTCCAAAGTGTGATTTGGAATCCGGTCGCCTTTGCTGTTTCTGAAATTATTTTTTTGCTCAGCGGTTTGTCGTACAGGATTATTTCCGGCTTCTTGAATAATTTTTCACGCTTGATCAGACGCTTGATAAGTGTAGGAACAATAGCCACGGTTTCCCAGAAAACGGTCATCAGTTTTGTTGGAGTTGTCAGAGCCAGGTATCCGCCAGGGACAAGTATTCTGTTTATTTCCCGAAGCGCTTTCTCTGGCTCCGCCAGATGTTCCAGAACTTCGCGCATTACCACTATGTCGAACGCTCCATCGGGAAACGGGAGGTTCTCGGCATTTGCTATAGCCGCGTCCATCTTTGCTGTCATTTTGGTCTTTTCTATCTGTTCCTTGAAGACATTCACTCGAAACGCCGACACGTCGCAGCCGTGAAATATAGAGTCTGGAGACAGCTCTGCCAACTCAAAGCAAAACCATCCGCATCCGCACCCCAGGTCCAGCAACAACTTTGCTTGCTTGTTGGCTATAAAATCTTTGACGAGTTGACCTTTTACCGATTGACGGTATCTTTCGGCCAGTTCCGGTATTCCCGCTTTTAATGCGTGTTTCGTTCCATCTTCAAAGCCATCGTCCGCTTCGGCGTATGCCCGGTCAAATTCTTCCGAATCCCAATGATGTTTTTGATCTTTTATAATAGTGCGGAGATCCCATGCGGTTCCTTTTATAGGGTATTGCGCATTGCAGGCCTTGCATATTAAGGCTGATTCATTGCTTTTAGTGTCTAATGGCCCATGGCAATGAGGGCATGCGAATAATGCGCTTGTTTCAGGCATTGTTAATTTTAAACTCCTACGTTACCTTGCTGCTTCACTGCTTGTTTTACGCTTTGGTTAAAGCTAATCGCTTTCCATGGAAAAATCAAGTTTTGGAGCAGGAGGCGGGGCGCATAGTTTATTTATTTTTCAGGTTGATTTCAAATTGCTCTTTCCCTTTGGGCTCTATGAGAAGTTGTCCGCCTTCGAGCTTTAAGCAATCCGCCGGCAGAGAGGAGGAGGATATGCACAGGTTTGCGGCATTGGGAATGCGACAACTTATTTTTTCCGGGAATGTCCTTTTTGACAGTTTTATTTTGATTGTCAGGTCTTTGCCGTTGGCTACGATTGAAAAGCTTATTTTGCCCCAGCGTGTGGGAGCGTTCGAGACTTTTATGCCATTTTTGCTTTTCAGCCAGCGGGCGGGGACGGCTTTGCACAAGCGCAGTGTTTCTTTGTCGCGCTCGCTATACGCAAGCATCCATTTCAATGCCTGCGGGACAGTTAGTTGCGAAGGGACGCAGTGTATGGAGTCCAGCTTGTCAAAATGTGTGCTTTCGGGGGCAAAAAAAGTGCCCCTTGCCTGGTGATGCGCCATATGGGCATAAAGTGTCATCTGAAATTTTTTTGGACAATCCGCTTCGATCAGTCCGCGCATTTGATTGTAGAGGGGCCAGTCGTCAAGAAGCAGCCCTTCGCCGCATATCATTTTTGTCAGCCCTAAAAATTCTCCGCCGTGCGAGCTGCGATAGTCCATTAATTTTTTTGCCAGATCATCTGTCATTATTCCTGCGGACAGCATTTCAGGGTAAAAGCGGTAGTTGGAGTATCCAGTGAAATACAAGGGCGATTTTTCATCAAAGTTCAATTTCTCGCTCAAGTCTTTGAATGGCTTGTCGAACCCTGCGTAAGGAGGCAGAAAATCGGCGATGACAGATGCCTTCATTGAGTTAAGTATATCGTTTTTGAATGACTCGCATTCGGTCAGTATTTCTTCCGCAAAATGTGACTGGCCTGTTTTTGCAAGCATTTTCGCGGCTTCCTCAAGGCCGCGGCATGACCAGCAGTTGCCGGAGTACCATGGCTTTGCTTCCCAGGCGCGTGTGTCGTCCTCGGCGCAACCTTTTGTCAGTCCATGGCTTTTAGAGTCTCTCGGCTCCTCTTTGCCTTTTTTTCGCTCGTTTAGAAGGTGATTGCAAATGCTTATGATTGCCGTGGAATGCTTGACGACAAAGGCATCATCGCCAGTGTAATTGTAATAACGTGATATTGTTTCGAGCATCATTCCATGCTCGGACACTGACGCGCCGTTTCCCCGGTGTATAAGTTCGCCGTTGTTGCTTACGAAGTTGTCGAGGAAATATGTCAAAACCTGCTTTGCTTTTTCAAACAGCCCCCACTCCAGGCATGTGTCGACCATTGTTGTAGTTGTTGGCGCAAATGATTCGGCGTTTCGTTCCGTGTCGCAAAAATAGCGAGTCACTCCATAATGGGTTGCATTGCCAACGCATGAATGAAAGCTTTTGATTATTGCGTTTTTCGCTCCGTTCAGCAGATTGGCATCCGGTAGCTCAACTTGCATTGTGTCTGAGAAAACTTTATCCCAATGACTTTTCAGTTTGGCCAGCTTCGAATTGAATTCGCTTTCATCAGGGAGGCGCTTTGGTGGCGCATAATCCATTTTTATTACAGCGTCCAGGTCTCTGCTCTCCGGTTCCTTGGCTTTTAAAAAAACAGCTTCGCTCTCATTGGACGCTTTGATGTAAAGGAAAGTCTTTCCGTCTTTGTCTGTTGAGGCAAAACTTGTTTGTTTCCAATTGCCTGGAAAGCTTGTTATGTTCACGGGCAGCCAATTGTCAAGCAGGCTTTGCCGGCCTTTTTGCCCTGCGTATGGCAGGGCTTCATTTGCCGGGTCGAACGCGCAATAAACTTCCTGCCTATAGTTTGTCGACGCTGCTCCCTTTACTGTCGTTTCGATGACAAGCCTGCCGTCGTTGCCTATCAGAAATTTCCATTTTGACTGATCGGTTCCTATAAAGTCCCAGGAGTTTGCCTGAGGAAGAAACGAGCTGACATCTTCATAGGAAGGCTCTTCTGATTTGGACATAATTTCATCCGCATACAGATCGCGTCCTGAATTAATAACTTCCTTAATTGGCAAATTGGCGTTCATTTTTTTGTTCCCTATTTTCTGTTTCTTGCATTTTGGGCCGCGGTCTTTTTGAAGGCGTCATATTGGACGTTGTCATACTCTATTGATTTGATTTTGATTTCGCCTTCAATGGTCAGAGGCAGGATTTCGTAAGGCTTCATTTCTATTGAGCATTCATACTTTGTGGGGCTTGTAAAAAGCCCGCCGTCAATGCCGTTAATGTCCAGTTCTTTTCCGGCAATAGCCGTTGTCAGCCTGGGCGCTTTGTTGCTTCTGGAAAGCTCAATCGTCACTTTTGTGGGGTGATATATATTGTTGACTATGTAGGCGTTTTTTCCTGAGCTTTTCAAGATGACTTCATCTGTCGAGCCTTTCTGGATGACATAGTTTCCTTTTGGAATATAGCTTATTGCCTGGCTCGCTTCCGCTCGCTGCGTCAGGAATCCTCTATGCTCGGCAACATCCGTGAAGCGGTTAGAGAAGAGTATTGGGTTTCCGTACGCGAATGCGTTGGAGAATGCGGAGAGGTAGTTGCGTCCGGACTTTCCGGCTGAGCCGATAAAGCGTTTTTCCATGAAATTATGCCATTTGTTGTCATGCCAGTATTTGTTTTGCATTTCTCTCGGGAAATAAAGCGCGGTCTCGTAGAAGCCGGTCCAGAAGAACACTCCGCAAGGCTTGTCTTGGGTCACATACTTCCAGATATTTTTGTCGCGGTTGTATTTTTCCACAAAGAATAGTTCTTTTTTTGTTATGTGCTGCCCCATCCAGTCGTTGTGCATTATAATCATGTCTGGGTCGTTGGCAAATAGCCTCACATCTGTTCCTGTGTCGATGAGGCGCTTTTTCAGGTCGCGCACTGTCCCGTCTCCGATGTTGTCCATCCATGGCCACGCGCAGATGTTCACAATCAGCTTGGACTGGTCAGAGTATTCCTTTATTTTGTCTATGAAAGCACGGTTAAGCTCGTATACTTTTTGGCAGCGGAACGTGACCCAGTCGTGCCATGCGTTTTCTTTTATCCAGTCGCATCGTTTTTTGAAGCGGTCTTTTCCTTTGAAGTCCGGCGCGTCAACTCTTGTTTCTTTTTTAAATATATTATAGGTGGTGTCTCCATATCCCCAGTCATCCCCCCTGAAGTTTGTGGCGCATCCCATTGTTCCGGCAAACACCATCATGCCTTTGAACGCCGGAGAGCTTGCGTACCTTGACGCGATGTCGCTGACAATCCTGAGCATGTCCGCTTTTATCGCCGGGCTGCATGGATTGTTCAGGGGCGAGCCGGTTGCTTGCATGCCCTTGTTTGAGACAAGGCGATACGTTTCTTTTCCATCGGCCACTTCTTCGTTGCTGACCCTTAATTTTTTAACTTTATGGGACAGAGTTCTGCCTTCAAGTTTTTCTGATGTGAAAAACTCATTGTTGCAATAGAAGTCGATTCCATTGGCGTGATACATGTCCAGCATAAGCTTTATAAAGTCTGTTTGTCCGGGGCGTGTCGGATATTCTTCCCGGACGTATTGATAGAGGCCGTGACAGACTGCGTTTTGTCCCACGAAGCGCGTGTATTCAATGTGCGCTTTTATGGCAAGGTACCAGCGGCGATATTGGCGCGGAGCCTTGAATTGGAGCGTTGCGCTGAATGGGTCGGATGCTGGGTAGTGGCTTGTGCCTATAAGATCTGCGCGCTCATTGTAGTTCGCGATGATTCTGCCGGAATTGCCCAGCTTCAGCTTTGGCAGGCCGCCTTCGATTTTATAAAAGCGTATTGCCTTGACTGCTGCTCCGTAAGGCTTGGCTCCTCGCCTGTGAGATGGCGATATCATTATTCTCACATCTTTGAATTTTGGGATAAAAAGCATTCTGTGAGTGTATATTTTGCCTGAAAGAGGGCGTGGCTCGCCTATCTCAACAGTGCTTTCCACACCGTACTCTCTGTTTGTCAGGTTGTGGACAATGGCTATGATTTGAACTCGATCTTTGTCTTCGGGAATATCAACTTCCACAAGATGCCATTGGTTCAGGTCTTTTGCGTCAAGCTTCCACATTGCGTAGTCGGTTTGTTCTGGCTTTGAGAGGAAGCCACTTTTTGTTCCTGTTTCAAAATATGTCAAGCCATTTTTGTTTCTGACAATCTTGCCTTCGGGCTCTGCTCCATTGGGCAGAGGGCCGTGAATCACTGGATTGCCGGGATTGTCTTTTGCGCAATCAACTTCATCCACCAGTTCAAGCTTCATTGATTTTATCAGCGTGTCAGCTCTTTGGGCAACCGGCTGTTCTATTGGGCCGACTATCACCAGTTCTTCTCTGCGCTTCATTGCTTCTTTGTCGCCGAAGGACAGGCAGATGTCATAGGCTCCGGCTTTTTCAGCTTTGCGCAATATGCGGTAAAAAGCCTTTCCATTTTTGACTTCCACAAATTCGCCTTTCCCTGTCATTGCGGGAGCTTTTTCAAAACAATTCACAATCTCATAACTTAACTGAGGCTTGTCGGTTCCGTAAAAGGGCAGGGGCACAGACACTATCCAATCCATAGTGTCGCCTATTTTATACACGGGGCTTTCCTGAAGCTTGTCAAGCTCTATTTTGCCTATGTAAACATGGTCTAAAAAGGGGTTGAGCCAAAGGTGGTACCCCGAGCGTCCGTTTCTGTATTGGGCCTCTTCGCCTGGGCCTGTGTAGCCTGCTTTGTCCCAGCCGTTGTGCTTTATGGACGCCGAGCTCCAGCCTGGGCCAGCCTTTATTATTTCTTGCGAGCCGTCAGTCATGTTGACTATCAACTCTAAAGCAAACCATTGGGAATTGAGCCAAACAACGTTTTCGCCTTTTTTTAGGCCTTTTGCGGGGATGGTTATGAGTGTTTCACTGTCGTATTTTCCTTTTGATGCCGGGTATTCGAAGTTGATGACATTGTTGATAAATATTTTATGGTCAAAAGGTTCGCTCATGTAGCTGTGGAAGACGATCCATGCGTCGCTGACCTTCTTGTTAAGTTTGAATTCAAAGCGGTGAAAGTTTTCTTCTGTTATATAATTTTCAGCAAAATTATAAAGGTTTTTGATGCATTTCCCTTCTTCAGGATATGGGGTGGAGTTCCAGTCTTTCCAGGTGTAGTTTGTTTTTGCCTGTTTTTTCTTTATTGTTTTTGGCGCTTTTTTCTTTGGCGCCCACTTGGGGTTTTCCAGAGATGCAATTTGCGTTGGCGTCAACGGAATGTCATAGATTTTCACTTCGTCTATTATTGAATTTGCCGGGGCGTTTCCTTCGCCGCTGGTTCCCAGCCACATTGTTTTGGACATCTCTTCCGCTTTCAGAGAGCTTTCCATTTTTCCAGTTGATTTAAGCTTTCCGTTTACGTATAATTTTATCTTGCCATTCCCCCATGTCGCGGCGAAATGAACCCAGTCTTCTTTGGGCGGGAGGTTCTTAAAGTTTGCGTTTCCTATAGTTTTCCCATCTTTTTTAAAAATTGCCTGAATCGCATTTTGTGATTCTATTATTCTGAATGTGAAAAAATTTCCCTTGTACCATTTGTCTCCGATTGTGAAAAAAGCATCAGAATTGGAGCCCTGTTTTGTCCAAAACATCAGAGTTCCTGATTGAGGATTAAAATGACCTTTTCTTTCATAAGCGCAAAAGGCTTTGTCTTTTATCTGAACGCCCTTGCCCAAATTTGATTTGACAAATTTCAGGCCTTGTGTTTTTATTGTTTTTCCTGCCCCGTTTTCGAAGTTTTCGTGGAACATAAGATGAGATTTCAGGGCGTCGCCTCCGGCGGATGCTGTAAGGGCGGCGGCGCTTGCCAGGACTGAGATTAAAAACACGCGGCAGATTTTTTTCATGTAACTTTTCCTCTTGTTTTATTCTTATGCAATTATTGTTGATAATTTTTTGAACAGGCGCAGTTCTTGCCTGAGGCTGCTTCTTCGTTTTGCTTCGGGAAGATCTTAATCCCCGCTTTTAATAGTCCATAAGCCTGTGTCAGTCAGGGGGACATCTGTTTTCTTTTTGGCCGAATAATGATAGTCGGCAAAAAGCATGCTGGCTGTTCCTTTATAGTTGGTTGTGCCCAATGTTTTGTCGGCATTTATTCCGTGTCGGAAGTCGACGCGGTCATAGCTTTGCCGAATTCCGCTCCAGGCATATTCATAAGTTGAGCCGGAGTTTCCAATAGTGGCGTCGGTTATCATCATCGTGCCACTGGGGTCATTTATTGTTGAAAGTTTAATCGGCGTCAAGCTTGGCCAGGGCCGAAAAGCTTCGTTGAAGGAATAGCTGGCAATATTGCTTGGAGTTGGAGCAGCATTTTTGCCAGGCCTTGACGGGCATTTATAGAGCTCAAGATTTTCGTGCACATATTCAAAAACCTTGCCGTGCCAATATTGCATATAAGAGGGGGATGAGCCATCGGCATGGTCATGGCATACTGAATAGCCGTCGTAGTCGTTGTTGTAGGAAGCCGCGCCGAGCCCCAATTGCTTGAGGTTGTTTCCGCAAGATATTTGATAGGCTTGCTTTCTTGCGCGGTTTAGCGCGGGAAGCAGCATGCTTGCCAATATGCCTATGATGGCAATCACAACGAGCAATTCGATGAGTGTGAAGCGCATTCTTATTTTCACTGTAAATACTCCTTTACAGTTTTTTATTATAATGAGAACCTTTGCAATATATCTGCATTTTTTTATATTTAAACTGTCTGTTATTAATATTATCACATGTTGATCGCTTTTTGAATGCTTGAAATCAACAAAAGCATTTGTGATATTATCATTTGTGTGTTTTTTTCTTCGTTTTCTGTGTTTTTTTGAGAAGAGGCGTGAATATGCTTGACAAATTCTGTGTTTAGCGTTTTAATATGAAGCATGTATTTCTAATTATATCATCTGTTGGAGGTTGCTTGAATGTCTTCTTTGAATAAAAACATTTGTGATATTATCAAGTTCCCTGAGGCGTCCAGGGAGATCACTTTGCCGCGCGCGCTGAACAGCTATTTGCCGCTTAAAGAATTGGGCGTTGACTTGGCGGGAGTCAGTGAATTGACCGATGGCTTTGAGATTGCGCGGAAAAATCCGAAGACGCATATTGTAATGATAACAGTCGGCGGCAGAGGTTTCTTTCGCTCAGGCAATGATGAATATATTCTGGAAAAAGACTCTGTTTTTATTTCTCCAGCCGGGGTCGCGCAGCATTATTTTACGAAGAGGGAGCATTGGGTTAATCTTTGGCTTCACTTGGAAGATTGCGATTATTGGGGATATTTGAAGTCGGAAGGGACTAGGCTGCGCAAGGCTGTTTGCGGCAAATCTCTTGAAAACGCGATGAAGGAGTTTGCTTCGGAGGCGATTTCCAATATGCCGGAAGCCAACATGCTTGCCAGAATGTACGCTGATATCATTTGCGTTTATCTCAGGCGCGAATTGAAGCATTCGTCTTTGCCAGGGAATGTGTATATGCTTAGCCGCCTTGCCAAATTATGGGACGGTGTTCATGAGAACCTTAAGCGCAAATGGACCCTTGACGATTTGGCTAAAAGCGTGTTCTTGTCGCCTGCTCATTTTTCCAGAGTCTGCAAAGAATATTATCAGTTGTCACCGCTCAAGATGGTCACAAAACTGCGCATGCAGCGCGCGGAGGAACTTTTAAAAAGCTCCGCTTGGAATTTGAACGTCATTGCTGAGAATGTGGGCTACGACAATGCTTTCGCATTCTCGACGTCCTTTAAGCGCTTTTATGGCGTCAGCCCCAGCGAGATTAGAAAAAAATCAATATAGGAAAAGCTATGGTTAAAATTTTTATTGTGTCTCTTTTGGCTGTTCAGGCGCTTTGCTTGCGCGCGGCGGGAAGCGCGCCCGAATATTTGTGCATGAAGACAAATGAAAAAATTATAATAGACGGGGTTCCTGATGAGCCAGCGTGGGAAAAAGCTGTCCCTGCAAAATTGAAGCTTAACAAAACTGCCGGGCTTCCAAAGCTTTCAACTGTCACAAGAATGCTATGGGATGACCATAACCTGTATATTTCTTTTGTTTGCGAAGACCCGGATGTGTGGGCCACTATGGGCCGCCATGACATGCATTTGTATAGAGAGGAGGCTGTTGAGGCTTTTATCAATGCCGACTGCAATCCCATGACTTACGTGGAGCTTCAGGTCAATCCTCTTAACGCGCGCTTTGACGCGCTTGTGCTGGGCGATAATTATCCGGAGGGGCGCTCTTTGCTGCTTGCCTACAATCCGGTTTCTTTTCAAAGCGCAGTGAAAGTTTTCGGCACATTGAAGGAGCGCAATGACACGGACAAAGGCTGGTCGGCGGAAATGGCAATATCTTTCAATGATCTGGGATATATGGCAAAGCCTACATTGTCATGGATATGCAATCTTTATCGCATTGACAATTCGCGCGGCAAAGAGGAGCGCAGCGCTTTGTTCCCAACCTTGGGGAGTTATCATGCGGCCGAAAAATTCGGCAAATTGACTTTTGTGGAGATTCGCAATGGACGGCGCGTTTTTGCTTCGCATTCATGGAAAGGAGAAGGGGACAATGTGAATGCTCTTGATGACGGAGTCCTCCCGGAAAGCTCCGATGATGCCAAGTGTTTGCGGTTTACATGGTGGCCGCATAAAGGCTCTGAAGAATGGGTGGAATTTCGCTTTTTAGAGCCGCGCGAATTTTCAGAAAGCTCCGTTTATTGGTTTGACGACACAGCCGTCGGCGGCTTGTGCGGGCTTCCTGAAAGCTGGCGAATCCAGTATCTTGACGCAGGCAAATGGAAAGACGTTGAAAATAACGGCGGCTATGCGATTAAAAAAGATTCTCTTTGCAGGGTTAAATTCAAGCCGATAAAAACAACAGCGGTGCGCCTGCTTGTTAAGCTTCAGGCCGATTTGTCGACGGGGATGTTTGAATGGCAATTGAATGGGAAAAAATATTGAGCGATCAGTTCGGATATTCAATAGTTGTTCCGTCAAAAGACTCAAAGCAAAGGCCGTCGCCGTACTTGGCTTGCAGGGGAACTTTCCCGCCGCCTTCGGGGAGGTCGATGGCAAAGGTGGGGACAGCCAGAGATGATAAATTTTTCCTGAAATAGCGAAGGATTTCGATGCCTTTTTCTATGCCGGTCGCAAAATGTTTCACGCCTCTCACTGGGTCAATGTGATAAAGATAATGGGGCTTTATTTTGTTCTTTATCAGAGCCCTGAATAGCTTTTCCAGTATTATTGCGTTGTCGTTTACGCCTTTGAGCAACACGGTCTGGTTCAATACGGGGATTCCAGCTTTGGTCAGGAGCTCGCAGGCCTTCATTGACTCCGTGGTGACTTCATTGGGATGGTTGAAGTGCGTGGCGAACCACAAGCCGGGATAAGACCCGAGCAATGTGGCCAGTTTGTTGTCAATCCGCTTAGGCTGGACGACTGGAATGCGCGAGCCGACTCTTAATATGTCGATTGATGGAAGCGAACTGAGTGAATCCAATATTTGTTTTATCTTATCATTGCTCAGCATCAGAGGATCGCCTCCTGACACCAGGATTTCTTTTATTCCGGGGCGTTGCCGAAGGCAGGTCAGAATGTCTTCAAGCTCTTTGTCGCTAATATCCGCTGATTCCATGCCCTGCTTCCATTTGCGTTTGCGCATGCAGAAACGGCAGTGCGTGGCGCATCTGTTTGTTGTCAGCAACACAGCTCTGTCGCGGTAGCGGTGTATTAGGCGCGGGACGGGCATTTGCTTTTCTTCCGTCAATGGGTCTTCATCTGAGGCGCCGCCATCTTCCAGCTCGCGCATATCCGGCATGCTCTGGCGCCATATCGGGTCTTCAAGCGGCGAAGATTTGTCTATCAGGCCCAGATAATACGCGGAAACGCGCGCGGGGTATTTTTCGTCGACCTTGCGCAAATCATCAATTGGAAGCGCTTGACTGTTTTCAAGCGCTTCCAGAATATGTTCAATGTTGTTGTTCATTCGCAATATTTATTTTGCGAGTATGTTGTATGTCCAACCCTCTTCGCTCCATTCGCGCGTGACAGAAAATCCGGCGATATTGCGTTTGTCATGATTTTCCGCAAGCTTTGCCAATATTCCGGCGATGTCTATTTCAAGTTTTTCCATTGAAAGTTTTGCCGCTATTTTCGCAGCAGTGCCGGATGTTCCGACAAGAGTCGGGAGCTTTTTTTCGAGTTCCAGCAAGAGTGACACGATTTTTTTGCTGGTTAATTTGTATGCCTGCACTCCGGGCTGATGGAATGCGTTTATATTGATCAATTCCGCATAGACTGCCACTGTTCTTTCATAGAGGGCGATAATCATTCCCAGATTGAATTCATTGACTTCGTCTATGCATATTTCAATGACCTGACGTTTTTTGCTGCTCAGAGCTCCAGTGAGGCCCGCCTGGAAGGCATGGAGGTAGTCGCCCATGGTTATTCCTTCTGAGATGGGAAGCTCCTGCCTGTCTTTCATTACTTCGATAAAGGTGACGAAGAAATCGTCGCGGCCGTCATTCAACTGCTGAATAAATGCGTGGGCGTCAGTGCCGCCTTTGTTGCCGAAGACATTTATGCCCTGATGGACAATATTTCCGTCAAGGTCTTTTTCTTTGCCGATGCTTTCCATTACCAACTGCTGGAAGTAGCGCGAAAGTAGAATCAAGCGGTCTGAATAAGGCACGATGACCATGTTCCGGTCGCCTTTTCCGCTGCCTGCGATGTGCCACATGGCGGCGAGAAGATACGCTGGATTTCTGGTGTAGTCGGGTTTGCGCGTCAGGCTGTCCATGTGGCATGCGCCCAGAAGGAACTTTTTGAAATCCACGCCAGTCAGCGCGGCCGGAAGGTGTCCTACTATGCTGGTTTCGCTGGTTCTGCCCCCTATTGATTCAGCCATTTCAAGGATTTTTAGCCATTTGTTGTCGCGCGCCAGATCGTCGAGAGAGCTTCCCTTCATGGTGATTGCGCATGCATGTCCGGCAAATTCCAGGCCGGCTTTTTTATATACATTTCTCAGGGAAATCATGTTGTTCTTTGTTTCCTGAGTCCCGCCGGATTTGGATATGTTGGCTATAAGCGTTGTTTCAAGGTCAAGGATTTCTTCAATGTCAGCTATTCCGGCTGTGTCAGTGTTGTCCAGAAAATAAATTTTGAGGTTGCCTTTTTTCTTGCTTTCGGAAAGCTCGTTCCAGTACGGGCCGTTGATGGCGAACTGCATTAGTTGCGGGCCCAGCGCTGAGCCGCCTATGCCATTTACCACCAAGCTGTCAAATTTTTTGCCTGTGCTTCCCACTATTTTTCCGGTTCTTATGTTTTCTGCAAAATTTTCAACTTCGGAGAAAAGCTGTGAGCCGCAATACATTGAACGGTCGGTGAAGTGTGTTACTTTGCGGTGCTCATCCGGGTTTTTTATTTCGCCTGACTCAATTTTTTTCATCTCACTGTGAGCGCTTGCAAGCTTTTGGGACAGTTCGCCTAGGTCTTCGTCTGTAAAATTCATGCCAGCCACGCTCAAAGAAAAGCCGCTTTCGCCGTCAACGATTGTGTACTTGTGTTTTCTGTTTATTTTGTCTATGTCGTTCATATTGGCTCCTTGTTCAGTTTCTTAAAATCAGTAATTTAATGCAAAGATTTGTTTTTAACAGTCTTGATTCAGGGATTTATTGGTCTTAGGAGTTGATTGCGCGCAACGCTTTTCTTATTAAATTCTCGCTGGAACACTCATTCTCAGGAAGCGTTATAGCCAGTTCATGTACAGTTTTCTGGGCTTTGTCCCGCTTAATGCCCAACTGCTCTAAGGCTAGAATTGCGTCTTCAGCTGCAATCGCTGATTTATCCCGGACTTTTCCTGGGCCGAATGCTGTTTCCGGAGAAAGTTTCGCGACTTTGTCCCGCAATTCAATAACCAGTCTTTCCGCTGTTTTTTTGCCGACTCCGTTTATTTTTTTTATCAAGTTAAGGTCGGCATTGGAGATGGCCGAACAGAAAGATGACACAGGCATGCAGCTTAGTATGCTGAGCGCAAGCTTTGACCCGATGCCGCTGACTGTGATAAGCTGCTCGAACAGGTCTTTTTCGTTTTTTGAGGCAAACCCGTACAAGCTGATTGCGTCTTCGCGCACGTGCATATATGTAAGCAATTCGACCTCTTTGCCTGGCGTCGGAATCTTGTCATAAGTGCTCATGGGGATGAATGCCCGGTATCCGATGCCGTTTACATCCACAACCACTTCGCTTAGTCCCGCCTCTAAAAGTGTTCCTTTTATTCTGGCTATCATCTGTTTTGTCCTTATTCTATCAAATTTAGCAAAAGATAGCGGCGTTAATCTAATTATCAATGTATGGCGCGGAAATAAACCTCATGGCAGAGCTCCGGGTCTATTTGCGGGGCGATATCAAAGAATGCTTGTATTCGGGCTTCCGTCCAGTTTATCATTTCCTGAGTGGGCACGGGCTTCAGAAATATGCCGCGAGATTCAGAAAGCTCTAAGCCAGCCGCCGCAATCATGTTTTTTACATCTGAGACTGTAAATTCATGCAAATGGCCTATTGCGGCTTCCTTGGCAGTG
The DNA here is from genome assembly GCA_964651145.1 of uncultured Victivallales bacterium. GTDB lineage: Bacteria > Verrucomicrobiota > Lentisphaeria > Victivallales > GWF2-45-14 > CAZYVR01. Next base: position 15,115 of record CAZYVR010000079.1, read on the forward strand.
ATTTCGCGGATTGAAGACAATTCGCCCATAAGCGTTCCTATTCGCCTGTTGAGCGACTCGCAGTTAGGCGAAAGTATATGAATGCTTCCGTTGTCGGCAAGGGCTTCCGCGCATTTTTTAAGGGCAACGCCGGGATTTTTCAAGTGTTCGAGGACATTGCTTAGAAGTATATGGTCAAATTTTCCTTGTTCCGGCGCAAGTTCTTCAACCGGCAGATTTATGAACGAGACGTTTTCGGCCAGTTCCTGTGTCGGCTCCTTTATGTCAAGAATAATAGCCTTGTCCACATTTTTTGACAACATATTGACTCGCAGGGCGCATTCAGCTCCGCCAACATCCAGCAAGCGTCCGCCTTGTATTTTCAGGGACAACAATTTATGAGCGAAAGGCAAAGATTTTTCGTACATTAGCATTGGCTTAGCCTGAAGTTATTTCCATTGATATGTCAACAGCTTTTACGGAGTGCGTCAATGCGCCCACGGATATGAAGTCCACTCCTATTTCGGTGATGGACGGTATGCGTTCAAGAGTGATCCCACCGCTGGCTTCAAGCTTTGACAGACTGCAATTGATTTTTACAGCTTCAGACATTTGCTCATTGCTCATGTTGTCCAGCAGAATATAATCGGCGCCCGCTTCAATGCCTTCTTTCACTTCGTCAAGGGTGTCGGCTTCGACTTCGATTTCAAGGCCTGGATATGTGGCGCGCGCTCTTTCCACGGACCTTGTTATCCCTCCAGAGCCTTCCATGCCAGCGAGTTCGCGATGATTGTCTTTTATCATCACTCTGTCGTAAAGGCCTATTCTGTGGTTTGTAGCTCCGCCTGCCGCCACTGCGTATTTTTCCAGATTGCGCCATCCCGGGGTGGTTTTTCGGGTGTCAAGCACAACTGTTTTGCCTGAGCCCGCGGCGTCGGCGTAAATTCTGGACACAGTCGCCACTCCGCAAAGTCTTTGCAGAAAGTTCAACGCTGTGCGTTCAGCGGTCAAGAGCGCTCTGGCATTGCCTTCTATCTCTGCCAGTTTTGTGTGTGATTTACAGAAATCTCCGTCCTTTGCCAGCGCAGTCCATTTAAGACTTGGATCCACTTTTTTGAAAACTTTTTCCGCCACTGCCAGTCCGGCGCACACGCAGTCTTCTTTGCATTTCAGAATTGCCACTGCGGTTGTTCCTTCGGGTATTACCGAATTGCTGGTTGCGTCTCCAATATCGGATAAGTCTTCAGTGAGGGCAAGGTCAATTAAAACGTCGATTCTTTTAAAGTCGATTTTAGGCATTTTATTATTCATAATATGCTATCCCGTTTAGTTTCTGATTTTTTATTGAAAATATCCCGACTGGCAAATAAGTCAAGGAGCTGGACATGCAGCTTTATATTGTTTTCTTGATAAATCATGGTTGTCTCATTTGCCTCATTTGTCTCATTCGGCTTAGTGATACACTCCCCAACTGCTCTTTAAAAGATATAAATGACTTGGAGTTAATTGATTTTATGCTTTTTTTTGAAAACATTTCCTGCGTTTGTTCTATTATAGAGTGTCTCGTTCTTTTATTTTAACGAGACAGATTTGTTTTGTCAGTATTTTTATATTTTTGTTTTTTGTGCCTGAAACTATAAAGGGTTGATTCCAGAGCTCATATTATGGCACAATAATAGCTAAGCATCATATTGAATCGTTCGAGAGTAATTCTTGAATTTAACAAAACACAAAAAAGGGGGAAGCAAATGAAATTACTAGTCGGAGTCATATTGGGAGTAGGCATAATGTTATGTTGGGGCATCCAGGCTCATGCTCAATGTTGCGGAGGATGTTCCGGTGGAAAGATCAAGTCAGCAAGCGTAAGCTCCAAGGCGCAGACCGTTTGCCCTGTTATGGGCGGAGCAATTGACAAAAAACAATATGTGGACGTCAATGGCTACAGGATATATGTATGTTGTCCAGAGTGCAAAAAAAAGGTAAAGGATAATCCAGACAAATACATAGCCAAAATTAAAGCGGCTGGAGAAGCATTGCAAAAAACCCCGGTTGCTTTGTGCTCAAAATGTGGTCAGATAAAAGGGACGGATAAATGTTGCAAAGCTGACGCCGCGAAGTGCTCCAAGTGCGGATTGGACAAGGGAGCTCCAGGGTGCTGCAAAATGCCGAAAACTGATTAAATAAACATTTTCGAATGCAGTCGTATTATGGCGGCCCTTCTTGAAGTTGAGGAGAGTCGCCATTTTAATGAAAACCATGTCAAAAGAATGCTGAAGGCATATGATGGATAAAATAAAAAATATAGAAGGAGTAATTGTCATGAAAAAGGCTGTTTTAAACATCGTTTGTGGTTTCGCTCTGTTTTTGTCTGCGGGGCTTTTGGCTGGGGACAGCAGCCAATGGCTGACGGATTATGCGCAGGCCACAAAAGAGGCAGGGGAGAAGAGCCTGCCGATTCTGGTGGATTTTTCAGGGTCGGACTGGTGTTCGTGGTGCATTAAATTGGATGAAGAAGTTTTCGCAAAGAAAGAATTCAAGGAATTTGCGGAAAAGAATCTGGTTTTGCTTATGCTGGATTTTCCTTCCAACAAAAAACAGTCAGAAGAATTGAAAAAGCAAAACGCGCAGCTTATGGTGAAATATAAGGTTCAGGGTTTTCCGACTGTTTTGCTTTTGGACAAAAACGGCAAAGAGTTGTCGCGCTTAGGATATATGCAAGGAGGCGCGGAGGCATACGTTAAGCATTTAAAGAAAATCTTGCAGAACATCAAAAAATAAAACACAAGGACAAAAATAGTGAAATGTGCGTTTTCAATCTTGCCGCTAGCGTTGTTTGCATGCTTTTGCTCAGCGCAGTCTCCATTTGCTCAGCCTTTCAAATGGAGCCACAGTCTGGCAAAGGACAAATTGACAATCTCAGTTGATGTTCCCAAGGGGTATTATCTCTATGCGGACAAGACCACGGTGGCATTGAAAGGCGCTTCAGGAAAAAAACTGCCAACGGAGTCAAAGCCGCAAGGCATAAAGCATACGGACTCCCTCGGCACAAGCATGGTATTTCAAAGCGGTCGCCACGAATGGGTTTTTAAAGGTGGCGCGTCTTCTGCTCCATATGACGCCGAGGTTGCTTTTCAGGGATGCAGAGAACCCTCAAAAGATGATATGGGAATGTGCTTTATGCCAGGGAGGAAAGAGTTCAAAGTTTCAGCGAAGGGCGTTGACGCTCCGCGCGCTCCGCCTCTTGTTTCCAATAGTGAAAAGCCCTCTTCAAAGAAGGACAGAATAGGCAAACTGCTTGACGGGTTCAAGGTTGTCGCCATGAAGGGCGGCTTTCTTAATTCACGCGAGCTTCTGGCGTTTCT
>CAZYVR010000080.1:0-18364 GCA_964651145.1 uncultured Victivallales bacterium
CAACCTGCATTATTCCGCCATTTACAGAGTAAGATCTTCTGTCGTTGTCAGGATCACTTGCCCCTCGGGAAATTTCATCGACAGAACAGCTGAATATAGTCCCTTTTCTTTTGGCTCTATATTCATCCACATTGCTTGTTATATATGGAACAAGAGTGTAGTCCCATGCGGATCTGTTCCAGCTTGGAAGCATTGGGCCAGACACAGAAAGCATCCAGCCATCATAATCGTTTATATAGCCAGCAATGCCCAAGCCCATTTGCTTTTCCTGATTCAGACATGAAATCTTTATGGCTGTAGCTCTTGCTTTGTTTAAAGCAGGAAGGAGCATGCTTGCCAGAATTGCTATTATGGCAATTACAACTAGCAATTCTATAAGTGTAAATATTTGCTTTGTTTTTGTCATATTAAACCGCGTCACTGAACACACTCCTGTTTTGGCTCTTGTTTAATATTTTTCTTGCAGTTTGCCAGGCATTCTTTGCCGTGATGCTTCCTTCCATTGCGTTTTGGAAAATGTGGTAAACTTCTTCTTGCCATTCCGCTATTTTCTTTCTGGCAGGTATCGGCTCTGAAATGTCCAGATTTTTTGCAAAATTCTCCCCGCCTTTGACGCGCGCGCCAGCCCAGGGGGTTTGCAAGTCAAGACGCGCCGGGAATTCGGAGTCAAGACTGGCAAAGCGCTTGAGCCCTTTGTCAAAAACCTGCTCAAGCATGCGCCATGCGGCTTCCTTGTTTCTGCTATATTTGCAAACGCCAACTCCTATGGACGTAAAGCAGCCTGCTTGAAACTTGTCATGCGGCAGAGGAAGCGCGCGCCATTCAGAGGCGCAATCTCCTGCCAAATTATTGAAAAGCTGATTGAGAAAAATCATGCAAACTTTTTCATTCCTAACAAAGGCCGGATAGCTGTGGCCTATTTTATAGGCATTGACGCAAAGCTTTTCCGAATGGAGCGCCTTTAAAAAATCCATCATTTTTGAAAACGGCTCGAATTCCAAAGACACATCCCCGCGCTTGTCGAAATATGCGCAGCCGCACATGTTCATTAACGGCTCATACAAATACCCCAGGGCTGGAACCAGGGCAATTGGAAATTCGTAATGTTTTTTGAGTTCCCGGCAAAGCTCAAGCAAAGCGTCAAGCGAAAGGGATTCCATCGGAACAGCAAGACCAGCTTTATTGAAATGAGCTTCGTTTGCATATAGAACCAACATATTGGCAGTCAAAGGCAAAGCTAAAAGTTGTCCGTCAAAAGAGCAATATTCATCAAGCAACTGCTCTTTGAAACAGGGCGCAATTTTTTCATAAAGCCGCTTTGGAATTGGGTCAAAAAAGTCTTGAACGCCATCGGCATGCAAGTGAACCGTTGAAATCTGAATCAAATCACAGCCGCCGCTTTTGTCAAATTCAGCAAGCCAGGACTGCGCATCTTTTGAAATTGCAAAGGGGGCAACTCCGCCACTATTGCCATAAAGAGCTTTGTCTACCTCGCTCTGACTGGAAAGAGTTATTCCGTGCGCCAGTTTTATTTTGTCACTATTGCTTTTTTCATGCGCTGAACCAATGTCAATATTTTCTGAGACATAAGTGCCCCTGCCCTGCTCCCGACGCAACACGCCCTCTTCCACAAGGTAATCAACGGCCTTTCTAACTGTTCCCACAGACACTCCGTAACGCTTTGCAAGCTCCGGCTCAGTGTCCATGCGAGCGCCTGGCTGGCATTTGCCGGAAGCCGCAAGAGACTTAATGTCATCGTAAATAAATTTATATGCCGGTTGTTTCATAATGATATTATATATGAATTTTATATTAAATCAAGACCTAAAATAAAATATTCATATAGTTTTTATAAATGAATACGAAGTGAGTTTAAAAGTGGCTTCGCCGGAGTCTTTTATTTTTCAGGACTTTTGGCGGGCCGTCCAACACATCAATCTTTTTATTTAATTCTGCAAATATTTATCAATGACTGTTTTAAATATTGCTCAAAGAAGTTAATGTGGAAAGCATACAATAAATCTTTAAAATTGACGGGGAATTTTATGCAACATAAAAAAGAAGACAGGGAACAACGCTGCATAGTTACTTTTGCCAGATCGTGGGGAGCGCTGTCCGCCACCAGATGCCTGGGTAAATATGGCATTGATGTGATAACAGGCGATTCCAGCGCCGTGGCGGCAAGCAATTTTTCTTTTTATTCCAATGATTTTTTCACCTATCCTCAGCCGGAAGATAATCCCGAAGGCTATCTGGACGCCATTGAGCAAACCTGCTTGAATTACAAAGCTCCAAACCGGGATTTAGTTTTGATGCCTCTGCATACTGACAGCTACCTCATCGCAAAGCATCGTGAACGCTTTGAAGGACTAGTCAAAATGGTGTTGCCCAATTCCACCGAAATTGATCTGGTGAATAATAAAGCGTCCCTGGCGCGGCATTGCCTGAAAAATGGGATAAACACTCCGCCGACGCTGACCGCCGATTCTGTCGAAGAATTTAAAGACAAGCTTTCGCAGTTCGAATATCCAGGTTTTCTCAAACCGCCCGAGTCTCTCGGATCGGTCGGAGTCATAAAAGTAAATTCACCCAAAGAGGCCAACGCTCAATTCGACGAGCTCCTGAAAAAATACAAACTCGACGACAAGCATTTGCCCATAATTCAAAAAGCCGTTGGCGGAGACGATTTCTGTGCGACATTTCTTTTTGACCATGGCGAATTGAAAGCCTCCATGACTTATCACAATATAGTAGACTACCCTAAGGACAAGGGAATGGGAGCTATCCGCGAAACCGTCGACGCCGCGGAAATGGAAGAGATGGGCTCCAGCCTGCTTCGCGACCTTAAATGGCATGGCGTGGCTGAAATTGATTTCCGCTGGGACGGCTCCTCCACTCCATGGCTAATAGAAATAAATCCGCGCTTCTGGGGCGGCCTCGGGCAATCCATAGCTTCTGGAATCGACTATCCATATCTTCTTTACAAGCTGGCCATTGACGGTCATGTCGATTCGGTAGAAAAAACCAACTGCGACGCAAAAACCTTCAACCCTTGCCTGACCCTTCTGCTGGAGCTGGAAGAATTCATAAATGCAAAAAATACGGGCGAGGAATTGAGAAATGCGTTCAAAGAATTCAAAAGCGAAATCAAGCATGGCCACTTGTCGGTAATAACAAAACTGCTGGGAAATGTGGCCCACGCCATCAATCCGAGCAAGCGCATCCACGCGGTAAAGGAAATAATAAACAAAGACAAATCAGCAGTCAATGAATTGCTGGACTGGCGGGACCCATTGCCTTTGCTGGGCTTGCTGTATCCCTTGGCTATCTTTGTCAAACATGGAAAAATAACTCCAGAGCTTCTGGTTAAATGAGAAGAAGCGGACAAATAATTCTAACAATTCTGGCGTTGCTGGCGGCTCCAATCGCCTTATTGCTCTCTTGTCTTCTGACGCTTTGGATGCATGTAAGAAACAGAAAAGGCGTCGTCATAGGTCTGGTAATTTCAAATCGCTGGGTGGATCATTTGCACTATACGCGCCTTCCGTTTGTCTTTGCTTTAGCCAGAACCGGAGCCAAGGTCATAGCAATAACCCCCAGGGATTATAAAAAAATAAAGTCCATTCTTGAGCGCGTTGACGGCTTGGCCCTCACAGGAGGCGAAGACTTGCATCCATCTTATCACGACGGAGACAAAGCCTTGCTTTCCAAGGTAAACGAACCCAGAGACAAACTTGAAATGAAAATACTTGACATAGCGGACAAAGTTGGCATTCCATATCTGTGCGTATGCCGCGGATCACAGCTTATGGCTATTCGCGCAGGCGGCGATATCTCAAGCCATCATTATAATGACAAAAGAATAGAAAAACATATCTCAACCCTATTGCGCTTTGCAAGCCATCAAGTCAAGCTGACTCCAGGCTCGCGCATTGCGGGTATATTCAAGGAAAAACAAATAAAAGTCAATTCCTTTCACCATTTGCTTATCAACAATGCTGGTTCTGACATCACTTCGGGGATGACGAGCGAAGTGGTCGAAGCCCTTGAAAAGCCCGGAGACAATTTTGCAATCGGAGTGCAATGGCACCCTGAATTCATGGCGCCGTTCGACCGCTCACAACAGGGCCTTTTCAGCGCTTTGACTCAGCATTGCGCGGCGCTTCGTCAGTAGTTCGCCAGCGCGCTTTTCAAGGCTCCCGCAAAAGCGTCAACATCTTGGGCCGTGGTGTTTGTCCAGAAGCTTGCCCGAATTGCAGAAAAAGCTTTTTCCCGCTTCATGCCCATGGCCAGAAGCGTCTTGCTGGGCAGCTTGGATTCAGCCATGCAGGCGCTTCCCGACGACACCATTACGCCATTCTTTGAAAGCATTCGCGCCAGCACTGCGCCTTGATGGCCCGACACTGTAAAATGCGTTATATACGGCGACGAAAAAGCCGCCGGAATCGACAGTTGCGCTTTTCCAGAAAAGCCAGACAGCTTCTCCCTGAGCCGTGTCGACAATGACAATATATTTTCATTGCATGAATCTCGCAGAGAGACAAGCCGCTCCGCCGCAAATGCGAGAGTCAAGGCGTCCGGCGGATTCACGCGTCCCGTCATATAGCGTTCGTCTCTTACTTTGCGCAACATTGAAAATATTGATTTGTCCCGGCAGATGACTGCTCCGCCGGAAGGCGCGCCTATTTTGTGTCCGGAAACAAGCGCAAAATCCAATCTGGCCTCGTCCCATGGAATGTCCAGCTTGCATGCGGACTGAACAGTGTCGGACAAAAACAGCGCGTTTGTTTTTTTGCTGTCAATAATTTCGCGAATTTTAATCAGATCCTGAATTCGCCCCGTTTCATTTTGCACATGATGAACGGCAACCAGCGCTGTGTTTTTGTCAATCGCGTCCGCCAGGCCTGGCAAATCAATTTCTCCTTCTTTTGACACTTCAACAAAGCGCACAAGAGCAGGATTTCCGGCGAAGCGAAGAGCCGCCTCGCGCAAAGCTGGATGCTCTGTTTGGGCCATGACAATATTGCCTTTGCGGAAAATATCCAGAGAGAGGGCAGTGTTTATGGAATCAGTTCCTGAATTTGTCCACAGCGCGCTTGCCGAGCTTGAGCCAGTTGTCAACGCTGAAAGTTTTTCCGCCGCCTCTTCAAGCTTGCAGCGAACAATGTATCCGGCGCTGTGGACCGACTCCTGATTGGCGTAGTATTTCAACGAGGATGATTTGAAAAAATCAAGCACATCGGACTCGACTGGCGTCGATGCCGCATTGTCCAGGTATATGGCGTTCTCATTTGTCATCTGAAGAGTGTCGGTCATTGTAGAGTTTCTGAAATTCTTCTATTGGATTTCTTCCGCTGCTTTCCGGAAGTTCATGCTTCAAAAAAAGCGCGAATTCCGCCAGGCGCTTTCCCAAAGCCTCATCAATTACATGCTCCACTTTGCACGCTATGTCTTCCGAGCGTTTTTTGGGGCACCCCAGAATATTATGGAAAAAATCCGCGAGAATTTCATGTCTTTTTTCAAGCTCCTCGGCTATTCTTTTCCCGAGCGCTGTAAGCGTAATAGTTTTTCTCACTTCATAATTGACCAGTTTTTTTTCCGCAAGGTTCCTTATAGCTTCTGTCACAGATGCCATTTTTATGCCGAGTTTTTCGGCAATGGCTTTTGTGTGAGCGTGGTGGTGCTCAAGGCACAAGGCGTGAATTGTTTCAATATACGCCTGCTGGTTCATTGTCAGTGTTATATCTTTAAACTTCATTCGTGTCAGTTTTTTCCGTTCCTGACCGCTTCTTTTTCGCGTTCCGCCTTTGATCGGATTGACGCAAGCTCCACAACCATATCTTCTTTTACTATCTTTATTTCGGCAATATCGCCTCCGGCCTTAATTATTCTTTCCTGAGCTGACAATTCGGCCTCCGCTATTTTAGACTTGTATTTTATGTCTATTTTAGCGATTTTTCCTTTCACTGCCTTATCAACATCTTCAAGAGTTCCGCCTGTGCGCTCCAAAGCAAGTTCATATGAACTTTTCATTGCATTCTCCGATTATTTAAATTATCCCATCCACGTAAAGATATGCCGCTTTTGATTATTCTTCAACCTTTATGCGCGCAAAAGCCAAAGCCGGTCTATGCTCGTGGAAATCATAAAGAGATGTCCTCGCATCGCACCCGCATCCCGATGACACACAAGCCGGACCTTTCAGGTCGCGAGCCAACGTCAACAGAAGCGTTCCGTTTTCACCAGGCTGAAATGATTCGATCAAAACAACGCCTTCGCAATCTTCCACCGTCAAAGCCTCTGTGGACATCGAAATGGAAGTCATAAGAGATGAAACATTGTCAAACTCCATAAGCAATTGATTTGAGCTTTGCTTTGTTATTTGTCTTATATTTGGATATTTCCATTCAATATCACGTCCATAAAGCATGCCCAACACAGTTCTGGCATAGCGCGCGGCCAGCTCCAGATTTCCGGCGGCGCTGTTGTGAATAGTGTCACTCAAAGGCAAACCGCCAGTTGGAACCAATGCAAGGTTGGAAATTTCTTCAGCGAGACGGCGCTGAGTTTCGCGCACCTTGTCCCAAAAAGGATTGGACGCTTCGTCATTTCTCTGTGCGCGGTTGATTTGAGTCGTTACAAACGGTAGATCGGGATCGCTCAGGTCTTTTCTGACGCAGTCGACAAAATGTTTGAAGCGTTCTCCGTATGACTCCGAATTCTCAAAATTTGTATCGCTGCATCCCTGATACCATAAAACGCCCTTCACTCTGCCGCCCGCCAGTTTTGAACAATAAATCATATTGGCATACAAATCGCCATTTTCAGCGGGATTCCAGCGCGAAAGCGGAGATCCGCCAAGGGATGTCTGGATCAAGCCTATTGGCCAGCCCAGCTCATTCTTCAAATTCTTCGCAAACGCGAGATACGGCGAATGCTGCGGGCAGCCTTCGTCATTGTTCGCATGAAATGAGTCTGTGTTTTCGTTGAGCGGATGCATCGCCAAAGCCCATTGCTCATCATTTCTCAGGATATGCGCGCCCAGCTCTGGAGGATCAACCACGGCGCCGCGTCCTATTCCTGAAGCGTTGCTTTGTCCAGCGATAACCCAAAGATCTCCCACACCCAAAGAATGAATTGTCCTGAGCATCCTGAAGCTCTGCAAGGCAGGATCTGAAGACACGCCTATTTCTATCCTATACAAGCCGCCGCAGGGAATGTCGCAAAAACAATGCTCAAACTTGCTTTTGCCGTCATAAGAGTCAGTCTTTCGCCATTCCGTATTTCTGGTTGCCGGACAAAATGAATCTTCTCTGACCATGCGAATTATTGTATGCAGCTGAGGATCTTCATAGTCCGGCATATGAATTGCGCCCGACAAGGCAATGTCCGCGCGTCCGTCTTTCTGTTGAAATATCTGCCAGTCGCTTGCGCCTTTAACATCAAAAATGTCCAAAGCGCCTTTTTTTAAACTGCCCATGCGAAGGTTCCCTTTTTATTTACTTTTATGCAAATCAAAAAAATGGAGCGCGTTCAACACCAGGCCGTGCCTGATTATGCCGCTTTTAATCATATCTGAAACGTCTTTAAGGGGAATTGGGATTGTCTCTATGTCTTCTGTTGGCTCCATATCCGGAGCGGCCTTTTGTTCGACTTCTTCAATCAACACAGTGTAACATAGATTGCCCTGCAATGCCGGGTTCGGGCACACCTGGCCTATAAGCCTTGCATTTTTGCCGACATATCCGGTTTCCTCGAAAAGCTCCCGAATGCCCGCGTCCACAGGATTTGCGTCTGTTGCGTCTATGGCTCCGCCTGGAATTTCAATTTCATATTGATTGCTTCCGTGCCTGAACTGCTTTATCATAATCAAGCGCGACTCTTTGTCGAGAGCAATCACATTTACCCAATCCACGCATTCAAAGTAATAAAAATCATTTTCGGCCCCGGTTCTTAAACAGCGCGACCTTTCTTTTTTCATAGAAAAAACAGGCGTGCGGAACACCGTTTCAAATGAAACCTGCTTCCAACCGGAATTTTCTATGTTTTTTCTCATGACGGATTATCCGACTATCACATTCATTGCTTTCAGTATAGGCTGAAGTTCTTCCACAAATGCGGCAAAATCGCTGGTCGGTATCTGTTGCGCCGCATCGCTCACTGCGTTAATGGGATCAGGATGCGCCTCGACAAGAATGCCATCGGCTCCGGCCGCAATTCCAGCCCTGGCAAGAGGAAGCACCAGCTCAAGCCTTCCGCCCGCATGACTGGGATCGACCACTACAGGAAGATGAGTTTCTCTTTTAGCCAAAGCAATGGCGCCCACATCCAAAGTATTGCGAGTGGCTGTCTCAAAAGTTCTTATTCCACGCTCGCAGAGTATCACGTCGGAACAATTGTGCACCAGCAAATATTCAGCAGCCGAAAGCCATTCCTCAATAGTTGAAGACATTCCTCGCTTCAGAAGCACCGGACGTCCGGCGCCGGCAACAGCTTCCAGCAAATTATAATTCTGGCTGTTCCTTGCCCCTATTTGAAGGCAATCAGCCACTTTTGCCACTTTTTCAATATGAGATACGCCAACAATCTCTGTGATGACCGGAACCTTGAACTCCTCCTTTATGCGTTGAAGAATATCCAGTCCCTCTTCGCCGAGTCCCTGAAAATCATACGGGCAAGTGCGCGGTTTATACGCTCCGCCGCGAATAATTCCAGCTCCGGCTGCTATTACAGCTTTGGCTGTGACGCGCATTTGCTCATAGCTTTCAATTGCGCACGGCCCGGCTATTATCTGAAAATTGCCGCAGCCTATTTTCTTGTCGCCGACTTTAAGAACACTGTCAGAGCTCTTGAACTCACGGCTTGCAAGCTTATAACGCTTCTGAATAGGCAACACGTCAACCACGCTTTTAAATGTTTTGAACACTTCAAGCGATTTGTGAAGCTGCTCATCGCCGACTGCGGCTATTACTGTCTGGTTCACGCCGTTTATTATTTTGGGCTCATATCCCATCTTTTCTATTTTTTTGGAAATATCCTGTATGTCCTCAGCCGGAGCATTGGGTTTAAATACTATTATCATGCCTTGCCTTCCTTAAAAGTCTTTTATAAAATTACACTAATCTTTATTAAGTCTTATGACCGTCGCAAAAAGAAATATTGAAAAAAAATTGATTGTCCCATGGACTTTACAGTTCTCTTCTTTAAATTAAAGCAACAAGATATTATGGCTTTAGCTGGTAAAAGATTCAACCCCTTTTAGGTAAAATGACCAGAGAAAAGATAATTGCAGCGCTAGATATAGGTTCTACAGCCGTGGCTCTCCTAGTCGTTAAATGCCTAAGCGACGGAACCTTAGAGCCCATAAACGAATATACGGCAATCACTCGTTTGGGTGAAAATCTTTATAATTCAGGGAAACTTTCCGAAGATGCGATTAATAAGTCCGTAAACGCAGCAGTGGAAATGCAGGCAATCGCAATGAATGATGGCGCGCAAAACTTGATAGTAACTGCTTCAAGCATCATCCGTGACGCTGAAAATCGCAGCAAATTCCTGCTTAAATGTCATCAGGCCATGGGAATATACCCTCAAGTTTTGAGCGGCAAGGAGGAAGCCAGATTTGCCTTCCAGGGCGCGGCAATGGATATTGATGATGAAACCCCGATATTTCTCATAAACATTGGCGGCGGCTCGTCCGAGATTGTATATGGCACAAAAAAGGAAATAGTAAATTCTTATTGCCTCAACTTCGGGGGAGTCAAAATTACGGAGATGTTTAAATTGGACGCTCATCGCAGAAGCCTGCTGCCCAGCTTTTCCCCGCCCAAACAGGCAAGAAACTTCATAAAGAAGGAACTTCAGAAAAAAATTGGCGAAAGCATTTATCCATGGCTTTTCAAAAATGAGCCGGTAGTGCTCGCGTGCGGCGGCTCCGCCACATCATTTGCCGCTTTGCTGACAAAACAAGTGGTCTATGACAGGAAACAAATAAACTACACTGAAAGTTCAAGACAGGAAATAATGTCTTATTACAAAACTTTGTCCAAAATGGACAACAAGACCCGCGCTAATTTGCCGGGAATGGAGCCGGAGCGCGCGGGAATAATGCCAGCGGGGCTTCTTATTCTTTCCACAATCCTAAAAAGCTACAGATTTGACAACATCAACATCACCGTAAAAGGGATGCGCATGGGAATATTGAAGTACTTCCTGGAACGCTAGCCCCTCCCAACGACAAGCCTTATTTTTGCAAAACGGCAAAACCGAAATTGCGCGGATTGTTCCAGGACACTTTTCCGTTCCACATCAATGCGTAGGTGTCTTCTTTCTTCTTTTTGCCGTGTCCAATTAATTGAACATTAAATCCAAGAAGCCTGCCGGAATTAAGATCCACATTTTTCAATGGAATCTTCACTTCCATATTATATCCTGTGTCCGTTTTTACGCTTGCCATTTTTATTTTATTAAGTGGAATATACTTGAAGGCGTCAATAGCCCGCCCCATTGCTTCAACCTGAAATCTGGCGGGATATTCGCCATTGCCCGGCGCGAAAACCAACTTTATCTGATGATCCTCGTAATTGTCCAAAAAAATATTTTTGCCAGGCGCAAAATCAAGGTAAACTTCAACGCAGTCGCCCGCAAACAACTGTCCTTGAGGCGCATTGTTGAAAACATAATCGTCTTTAATCTTAAATGCCATATGCAAGGCATCTGGAGACCAGCCAGCCCATACTTGCCCTTTCACAGGCTTGCCTTTTTCAAGCCAGCTCTTCAGCTTCAGCCGTGCGCCATCACTTCGGATTTTTTCCATTATCTGAGACGGCTTGTCCAAAGCCAATGTTGCTTCGTTGACATATTCATTCTCTGCAATTTTTCCATCCACTGTTATTGAGATTGGAGCTTTAGGTATTTTTGCAAGAAACAACTTGCTGGAATTAGCGCTGTAAACGACATCGTTGACCATTGCTGAAACCTTTATTGTCTTGTCTGGCGCATTGTCCAGAGACTCCAAGGCTGCGCTTCCAAGTTCAGTCTTTAGCGGAGCGACAGAATTCAATATTATAGAGGAATTTTTGCTTTTCCATCCAGCGGGAAGCTCCAGTTTTAGCTTGAGATCCTTTATAGGCTTCATAGAAAGATTAATGCATCCGGCAACTATCGCCGCTTTTCCATTTATATTGCCAGGAATCACGCGCAATTTGCAGTCTATGCCGCCAAAAACTTTGCCCATTTGAAAGGCCGCCGCCATCTCTTCAGAGCTCAATTTGTCTGACGTCACATAAACAGGCGAACAGGTGAGCGGAAGAAAAACACGCTCCTCATTTTCTTTAGGCTTTAAAGAATTGCCCATAATGTCTTCGGCCAATATATTCTTTGCCGCAAGCGGCAAGGCTATTTTTGCGGTTTTTTTATTTTCTAATGAGCCGTCCCAATAGACAGCTACAGTTTTCCCTTCCACTTCAAAAATATATACCCATGTGTTCAAGCCTAGTTTTAGGCTTTTCTTAAATTTGGCAAGGTCAAGTTTATAGGCAAATTGAGAAAGAGCAGGCAAGCCGACGCGCGGAGACATATTATAATTGACAATATCCAGGCAATGATAATTATGCATGAATGGAAGGTTAAACATGAAATACATGTGCTTCTTTATGCCATTGGCCATTCTCACAATGCCCCATCTTACCATGCGGCTGGCTGACACTTCTGGGGTATACCAGTCATACCTCAAGTGCGTGGGCGGGATTTCCATCCACGGAACAGAGGTGGGGAAAATAGTCCCGCTTTCAGTATCCCAGATGGGCTTGTCCCCGTAGGTCTTTCTGAAATATTTCATCTGGCTCTTCAACTCTTCAACCCTTGTGCCATACTTGCCGTTTATGGCCAATTCAAAAGGCTCTTTTCTTACTTTGGCCAATGTGTGCGCGTGGCCTGAAAGGTAAAAGTGACCATGATAAATGTCCATATAATTATATGCTCCCATCTTCATCAGACGCCCTATCCAGGTGTTGTCTTTATCATCCCATGGCAATCCCTGACATGGGAATCCAGGAATGGCAACAAGCATATCGGGAGCCGCTTTTTTTATGACTGGATAGAGAGCTTTTATAAGATTAAAGTATTCCTTCACACTATAGCCGCCGGTTTCGCTAAGAATGGTAAGAACATCAAATTTATCCTTATAATGTTTCGTAAGAGCGGCCGCATAGTCTTTCCAGTCGGATATTTTAGGCAAATTCTGTTTTTTCCCTTTTATTTCGTGCTCGAAAGGTATTCCAGAATCGCTCCATTTGGGATAATCCCTATAAGCGCCAAGCATACAGAAAATTCTGAATCCGTTTGCCTGCATAGCGTCTACAGCCTTGTCATATTTCCAATTCAAAACGTCTTTTTTGCTTTCTGCGTTGGCCCAGTCTCCTGGCGCAAATGTGCGAATCCAGTTAAATCCCAGAAAACGCAGCATCTTCAGATGCTCGTCATAAGTTCCACCCTTCAAGCATAAATATGTGTCGGGAGCTCCGCCGCGTCCGGCTCCGAGAGACCCTGGCAGGATTCCAAACCATGATTTTTTTGCATCCACTTTTCTGGCTTTTGGAAAAACTCCATAGACCAACGGGCTTCCTGCAACAAGCTTGGAGTTCGGATCTTTTAGTTTAAAATTTACAATAAAATGTCCTTTCAATTTGGACAGCAAAGGCATGGCAAGCTTTATAGTTTTCTTTGCCGGAATATTTATTTTGAAGGAATGCGTTCCCACAATTTTCTTTCGGTAATCTATAGCCTCCCATGAGAACTCAAACTCTTTTTCCTCGTCAAGACGCGAACACAAATATACATCCGCTTCGGCTTTTTCTCCGAAAGTGAAAAAGGGGTATATTTTTTTGCTAAAAGCTCCGCCTGCCTCCAATTTGCCATTTGGCTCATATGCGGTCATTTTGTCCCCTTTTTCAATTTGAATGGCATCTATCCAATATGTCCCGCCATTCAACTTGAAATAAAAATTCAGCATATTTTTGCCCTGCTTGTCCCTTTGAGGAATCACCTTCACTTCATAACGCTTCCATTCTTTTCCAATGCTAAAATTTCTGCCGCTTCCGTAAAACATGCCTGTGTTGCATCTTGCATCTGCCTTGTCGGCTTTGGCCCAAAAGCTCACAGTGTAGACGCCAAGGGATGGGGCGTCAAAGCATGCGCTTCTCAAATACAAACGATGACGCGAATTCTTTAGGTCGGATTCCGGGGCTTTAATTTTAAGGCTACAGGCGCCTTCCGCCGCTGTGGTCATGTCAATTGAAACTTTGCCGCCTTTTTCATGAGATTGGACTGATTCGGCAAACATCCATTCCCAGCCTGCAAATCCAGCCTCAAAAGAACTGTTCATTACAAGCAGGTTTTTTTCCGTTTTTTCTTTAGCCGCTTTTTCGGCGGAAATGACTTTAAGTTCAAAACGGTCAAAGCTAACAAGATTTTTGCTGTCTCCAATAACCTTTAAATAAACTTGAAGACGCCTTGGGCCTTTTATGAAATATTTTCCGCTTGATGGCATCTGCGCTGTCAGTTCAAATTTGCGCCATTTGTCTGACAAGGCCGCGCCGCTTTCTTTTAAAAATTTATCCCCATTAATTCTCAATGAAAAATTTGCGCCAGTCTTGTCTGCTTTTGCCCAGACAGAGATTTTGATTAGGTCATTTTTTTGCGCCATAAACGCAGGACCAGCCAGTGTCAAGGGATGCTCAGGCGAAAGCTTAGCCGCCATATTTTTTGCCCCGGCAGGAAAACCGTCATTTTCTTTTAAAAAAGGCTTAAAAGACAGTTTCCCAGTTTTGCTGAAATCTGTGGGCTGCCCATTCAACACGCCTTTTTCAAAGTTGCTGTCTGACACGAAGTCCGAGTAGAAGTCGCTTTGTTTTATTTTGCGCAAAACAAGACGGCCTATTTGCCATTTGCCTTTGCCAAAAAACATCGCCAGAAAATCAACTTGTGTCTGATCTCCACTGTAAAAGAACGCGCGAACTTTTACCCATTCTTCGCTTCCTCCAAAATATTTGTAATAAAAAGCGTCCCAATTGCCTCCGTCAGGTTTTGCCGCGGCAAGAAAAAGGTTATATGGATTCTTAATGTTGTCTTTTGACAAGTTTTGATACCATGCCGAAATAACGTACCATGAGTTTGGCTCTATTTTAATGTTTTTCTGCCGTATTTTAGCTTGCCCCTCGCCCTTTAAATAAAACATGGAATCTGGAAGGCCTTGAAACGCCACAATTACGCCTCTTTGGATTTTGCTTCTTGAATCAAGATCCCAGCCTGTTATTTCTTCAGGCTTTAAAGAGTCGGCATTGAGCTCCTTATTTTTTAATAAATTTTCATTGGCCGCCGACAAAAATAAAGTAGCGGTAATTAGCATTCCGAACGCAAGCATTTTTTTTGACATTTAGATCTCCTCAAAAGGTTTTTCTTATATATAATTTTTTAATGTTTAGGGGGTGGAGTTTCCGTAGTTGTCCAAAAGTTTGGGGACAATGATTCGTGGGTAATCTGTTTGCAAATTAGCAAGGCTTGTTCTATAGAATTTAACGTGACCGTCAATAAAAAGCACATTGATTCCGTTGCCGTGTGGATTCCAATATTGATCGGAAGTAAAAGTATAACTTCCCCAATGGTCGCAGTTAAGCCATTTGCCCGGAGAATTCAACGACAGCCGAGGACGCATCTGCGCCAAATTATTGTCGCTCGCCTCTTTGCCGTTTGTGTGGTCATTCCACCGGAACCAGTAGTTATTAATCATCCAATGGTCATTTTTGATTAAATAATCCCAGCCATAAACGCCATTCGGACGGCCATTATAGCTGCCTTGCCCTACCCTGTCAGATGGTGTCCAAGCCATATTTTGGGGGCTAGGACAGTAAAACGCGTGCCCGTTTTTTATATATTCGCCTTCATAAAGCATGCCCAAGCCACACCACCCAATATCCCACTTGTCCATACAGCCGACAACATTAGGAAACAAAGTGGGCAGTCTGCTAAAATCATTTTCATACTGCGCCAAGCCAAGATAAAGCTGCTTCTGATTATTGAGGCATCCTGTTTGATAGGCAACATTTCTTGCCTTCTGCAAAGCAGGCAGGAGCATGCTCGCCAAAATTGCTATGATAGCAATCACAACGAGCAATTCAATGAGCGTAAAACGCATAAATCTAAACAGCCTTATACTTCTAAAAAAACGACGATCCATTAGTTCCTTTTGTCTTTCCGCCATGCAAAGGAATAAAACTCCTAGCACTGCTGTTAAGAGGGTGTGCTAATTAAACGACAAGGCCATTTGGCCTTGACCACGAGAAAATCCTTTCGGATTTCTAGCACATTATTTCATAAGCACACCCTTTTGGGAAGTTAATTCTATCATAGAAAAATCATGCCCTTCCAAAACGACATCCTTCACTTCGCTGTCACTGAATGAAAGAGCTTCTCCAGTCTCAAGGTCTACAGCATTAAGAACCTTTGGCAAGCCAAGCGCTGCAAGATTGGCTTTTATATTGCCTTCCCATTTTTTTACAGACACATTTACCACGCACAAAAGCAATTTGTCTTTCTTTTTATACATAGATATTTTTATGTCAGAAGAATCGGTAAAAACAAAGTCTTTGCTTTTCCAATAAGGGATAAAATCAGCGTTCCAGTGCCCGAAGCTATCAAGATTCATATAATAATTTTGAACTAAGTCCACTTCTTTTCTGTCGATTGGCAATATGTCATGTATAAGACACATCGCCAAATATGTTCTTATCATCTTTGCATATTTTCCGGGAGGAAGCTTTTTAACGTTATTGTAACTGCCGCAAACTCTCCATGCCTGTGAAAGCATAACAGGAATATATCCAACTTGCTTACCAGAGCACTGCGCGCGCCATACGCTCAACGGAATGGCAGAAACATAATCGCCATTAGACGCCTGCAATTCATGGCTAAGATGTTCCCCCTCAAACGCTATGTCAAAAAATCCCATTTCAGAAATAAAGCGAGTGCATGAAATATGCCCAAAAAACATATTGTCTTTTCCTCTTCTTTTGATCATTTTATATAGCCTCTTATAGAAGTTCCTGCTGCCCCAAATTGGACTCGAATAATTAAGCTTTCCCTTGCGCATATATCCATGTCCATGTTCCGAATTTCTGCATCCACAGGGAAACGCTCCGTCAAAATAAATGCCTTTAAGCTTGGGGAACATATCCAAAGATTCTTTCATTTTGGCCAGCATATAATCAGAATATGAAGACTCATAACAAGTTCTAAATACCTGATACACACGATTATTCCATTGGTCTCCCATAGGAGGAATACGCCCAGGCGGATAAGCGCTCCATTCCTGCATGTAATACTTGCTGACTAAATCATCAACATTGCTAACCCGTGGCATATAGAATAGAGTTATTCTTGGCTCCGGCTTTTTGGCCCCGTCAATCAGCAAGGGCTTGCAAGTAAGGCCTTTAAGGCTTGCCTCTAAAACTTGCCTTATCCTGGGAGGATTAATGTTGACCGGCCAACTTTTCCAAGTTGACAGACGCCCCAAAGGATCGCCTCTGCGTTGAAGCTCAACTCTTTTTTCAGGAGATGGAGGAGTTCCATTGGCTCCCCAGCCAACAATTCCCACACTCTGCCCGTACATGTTGGGATAATGAGAATTGGCGCGGTCAAACTGCCTCAGCAAACGCCAATTCTTTGGACGGGGCCGCAAGGGCGTGGCTTGCAGTCCAAAAGTAAATTTGATTGGCTTGTCAAGTTCAAAAGGCTTGTCAAAATAATTAATCCGCAAATAAGCGATTCCGTTCTTGCGTATTACTTCAATAGCTTTGCCGTCATTTTCCAGACCCCATCCGCGCATATCCTCGGCATACCAACAAAGTCCTTGCTCCTCATCTCCGATCCATACTTCAGAAGAAAAGCTGTGGCTGTATGAATCGCCCAATGCGCCGATTCTATCTTTCCACCCCCAATTCATCCTTTTTTGGGGAGTGTCGCAAATTGAAAGATATTTATATTTAGCCAATTCAGACTTAATGGGAATGTCAAGAAACAAACGCTTTAGGCTTGTTTTTGACTTGGGAGTCAACTCTGTGTCTATTCTAATCATTCCGTCAAATTCTACAGAAAGAACAGTTTCACATTTAATATCTCCTGAAACAGCCACTGTCTTTAATTTTCCTGCATCGCATTTTTTCTTCAAAATTTTTGCGCCGCAGCCCTTCCATGCGATTGGGGTTCCGTCAAGCAGCTCTCCCTTGAATTGAACAGGAGCCGCAAGAGCCTTTTTCCCCGCAATATAAACTTGCTCCAAAAAAGAGCTTCCAGCAAATTCGTATTTCCGGTTCCAGCATGAAATGCTCAATCCATCATATTTCAAATCTGTAAACGGTGGCGGAGTCCACTCTCCCTTTCCCAGATCATTGGATAAAAGGGCAGGCAGAGCTTCCTGCTTCATAAAAGGCATTGACTTGCTTTTTAAAACATCTCCGGCAAGCGATATAAGAGAAACGTGGAGAGTCATCTTTTTCATATCCGGCAAAGACTTAAGGGGAATAAATATTTTTTGAAAATTTTCTTTGCTTATGTCAAAAGCGCGAGAAAAAATGTTCGCGCCATTTTTACTTTTAAAATCAACCCTGACAGTCCCTTTTCTCTGAGCCGCCCCCAAATCATAAGTGTCAAGCTCTATAAGTATTTGTCCCTTTTTTCTCTGAACCAGATAATCAAACTTAAAATTTGAAACGCTTAACTTAAAAGGAGTGACGCGCCTGAACAGAAGACGCCCGTCTGTTTCTGCTATATTTATTGCAAACTTGTAAATAGAACCAGAGTTCTTAGGGGTCACAGCTATTTGCCGGTCAATGTCAAATTGCGCTTCACCAGCTCCGTTTGCTTTCAAAAAGCCTTTTTGCTCAAAAACTACTTTGTCATTTTCGCCTAAGAGCTCCCAAGAGTATTTCAGCCGTTTATTATTGGGGATATCCCTGACTTTTATATTTGCCGCAATCACTCCAGCATTTAAACTGGTTCCATAATTGACTTTTACAGCAGGGGCTTTGCCATAAAAGGCAAGCTTTGCATATTTCCTAGTATTATGATAGTGGTTATAGCCGGCAAATGAAGTTGCCACAGCTCTTTTCTGATCCCAGTCCACGCCCCCATAAGCGGAAGGCTCCTGATAAGTTCTGGCTATTGAAAAGCCTATAGATTTGTCTTTCTCAGGGTTTATTCCTATATTGGAAAAAGGAAACGAGGCTTCTACTATCCAGAGCTTGTTTTTGCCCTGGCCTTGAACAACGCTTTTGGCAATAACACCCGACTTCCAATTTTTGTCATAGCT
>CAZYVR010000081.1:0-18321 GCA_964651145.1 uncultured Victivallales bacterium
TAATTACTAATATATATAAATCATCTTTAAATATAACAGGATTCGGAAATATGTAAATAGCGCAGAATTATCATTGAAGGACAAGCCATGAAAGTTGTTGGACGACGGCTCCGGCAAAGCCAAAATAAAAAACGGACTTTGTCCAAACGCGCTCCAGCGGCGGAATCGGTGGTCGCCAACGGCTCCCTTTTTTGTCCCGGCTGGCAGAGTGTTCATACACCTGCATCGGCTTGCTTTGGCAAGCTTTCATTGCGGCTTTGCCGCCTTAGTTGAAAATAACCTTTGGGAAGGTTAAATTACAATAATAATATATGGAAGCTTATGAATTTTAAGATACAGGACGAAGAAGGCAATGTTCAGGGACCGGCAAACGAAGAAACCCTGATAAAATGGACGGAGGCTGACAAAATCCATCCAGGCACACCTATGCGCAATTCCCTTATGAGCGCATGGAAAAAAGCCGAGGACTTTGCTTTTCTTAAAGATTCTCTGGAAAAACAAAGCCAGCAAGAAGAAAAAAACAAAGGTTTTTGGGACAAAGCGTTAAGTGACAAGCCACAGAAGAAAACGAATGAACCCGTCAACACATCTTTTGAATACACATATCTTCCGGCGAAAGTGGGAATGTGCCAAAGGCTCGCAGCCGTCTCCTTTGATTGGGCTCTGATTTTTGTTTTTACGCTATTTTTATGGCTTGCAGGAAATACTATTGTTTATTTTTCAGACATTAATTCTGGAAAACCCATCAATCTTTCAGAATTGTCCAACGAAGAAGAAGAGGAAGCGACAAAAGACAATGAAGAAGGGAACGAGCCTAAACCAGCGGCAAATAATATGAAAGCCGAAGCTCCTCCGGAAAGAACAAACGATAAATCAGCTGATTACAAATTCGGATCGGTATGGCTTGACAACTTGACAGGCATTAAATACACATGCCTGAACGGCGCTAAAAGAGAAGCCAGTTGGGTTAAGCTAGACACCATTCACAGCGTGTTCTACAAGTTGTTTTTTATATGGATAACTGTTGTTATGCTTTATTATGGCCTGGCACTCGGATTGTATGCGCAGACTTTTGGCATGTGGTTCTGGGGCATCTTTATTGTTAAAAAAGACGTTTCTGAAGTTTTTTTGTTCAGAGCCTTTGCGTTTGTCCTGTTAATGTTTATCTTTGGAGCAATAGCTCCTGTTTTTGTTTTTGTTTTATCAAAAAGACGCGCGGCGCACGATATATTGGCAGGAGCCATGTTAATTAAGATAGCAGGTCAACCAAAGACATAATATTGTTTTTATTAACTATAAAAAAGGGTGGGATTATGAAAAAAATTGTTGCTATGTCGCTTCTTGCGGGAATCATGTTTTTTGCCCTTGGCGCAAAAAAAGCCTTTAGTCTTTCATCCACTACTTTTAAGGATGGCAGCCCTATCCCTAAAAAATGCGCCTTAAATGCAGCCAAAGGACAAAACGTATCGCCGCAGTTAAACTGGTCAAACTTGCCCGTTGGCACAAAATCTTTTGCCATATCCTGCATTGACACTAATCCCGTTGCAAGACGCTGGGTGCATTGGATGCTTATAAACATACCGCCAACAGCCACTGAAATACCGGAAGGCGGCAGTCTCCCCGGCAAAACACTGGCCCTTGAAAACAGCTTTAAACAGGTGGGCTACGGCGGGCCGAATCCGCCTAAGGGAACAGGAATCCATAAGTATGTGTTCACCATTTACGCGCTGAATACACCTGCGTTGGAAGTGAAAGCAAAATTCCTCTCTAAGGCTGGCCTGGAGAGTCTTATAAAAGGAAAAACATTGGGGAAAGCCAGTCTGACCGGAACGTATATAAAGTAAAATGGCGGACGCAAATTTGCCTTTGACATAAAATAATTAAAACGAGGGAAAACCACATATGGCCGCGTCAAAGAATATAAAAAAAGATTTGTTGCCTCCTAAGCATATCCTTGCCAGGCTCCTTGAAGGAACATTGGCAGATCCGCATTCCATACTGGGCATGCATACAGACGAAAAAGACGGCTCTATTATAGCAAGATGCTTTGACCCGGACGCCACTGAAATTGTTCTCCTGGCAAGCGACAAAAAATATTCTATGGACAAAATTGACGCCGCCGGTCTTTTTGCTGTTCGTTTCCCCGGCAAAAAAGAACATTTTGCCTACAAGCTGGAAAAACATTTTAACGAAAATGTTTTCGTTTCAGAAGACCCGTATTGCTTTATGCCGGCAATAGGCGAAATGGATATTTATCTTTTTAATCAGGGCGAGCATCATCGGATCTATGACATTATGGGCGCGCACCCAAAGGACTTGGGCGGAGTCAAAGGAACCCTTTTTGCCGTATGGGCTCCCAACGCCAAAAGAGTTTCCGTCGTCGGAAATTTCAATAGCTGGGATGGGCGGCGCCATCAAATGCGTCTCATGGGCTCTTCCGGGATTTGGGAGCTTTTCATTCCAGGCTTGATGGAAGGCGAAGTGTACAAATATGAAATGCGCTCAACATCGGGAGATATATTTCTAAAGCTGGACCCTTATGCCTATCAGGCTGAACTGCGTCCTCAAAATGCGGCTGTCGTCTATGACATTGATAAATATAAATGGTCGGACAGCGAATGGATGGAGTCAAGGAAAAAGTGGAAATGGCTTGAATCCCCCATGAATATTTATGAAGTTCATCTTGCCTCATGGCGCGGACCCGGCTTGAGAGCTTTGGACCCTGGCAACGAAAACGATTTTCATTCTTATAAAGAATTGGCCCACGCATTGGCGGAATACCTTGTGGAAATGAACTACACACACATTGAATTGCTCCCTGTGGCGGAGCATCCTCTGGATCAGTCATGGGGATATCAGGTTTCCGGCTTTTACGCTCCCACCGCAAGGTATGGCTCCCCGGACGGCTTCGCTTATTTTGTGGACTATATGCATCAAAAAGGCATTGGCGTCTTTCTGGACTGGGTGCCAGCTCATTTCCCCAAAGACAGCTTTTCGCTTGGACGCTTTGACGGCACTGCTCTTTACGAGCACGCCGACCCGCGCCAGGGAGAGCACCGCGACTGGGGCACATATATTTTCAACTTTGGCCGTTGCGAAGTGCGCAATTTCCTTATCGGCAATGCTCTTTACTGGCTTGACAGATATCACATAGACGGCCTTAGAGTCGACGCGGTGGCTTCAATGCTCTACCTTGACTACTCCCGTGAAGACGACGACTGGATACCAAACATGTATGGAGGCAATGAAAATCTGGATGCCATTTCCTTTTTGAAGCGCCTTAACGAACTTACTCACGAGCTTTTCCCAGGCTCGCTTATGGTGGCCGAGGAATCCACTGCATGGCCTATGGTGTCGCGTCCTGTCTACCTCGGCGGACTCGGTTTTGATTGCAAATGGAACATGGGATGGATGCACGACACCTTGAAATACTTCGAAGACGATCCGATTTTCCGCAGCTATCATCACGGGCAGCTTACTTTTTCGCTTCTTTACGCTTTTTCTGAAAACTTTATTCTGCCCCTGAGTCATGACGAGGTGGTTCACGGAAAAGGCTCTCTTCTGAGCAAAATGCCAGGGGACTATGAGCAGAAATTTGCAAATTTGCGGTCTTTGCTTTCATATATGACAGTTCATCCAGGCAAAAAGCTTCTGTTTATGGGCGGAGAGATTGCGCAGTGGACTGAATGGAAAGACACCGGAAGCCTTGACTGGAACATTCTTGAATATCCGGCGCACAGCTCGCTTCATCGCATGGCAAAAGACTTGAACCGCATTTACATAGAAACTCCCAGTCTCTGGGAAGACGATTTCACATGCAATGGATTTGAATGGATAGACGGAAGCGATTACAAGCAGTCCATTGTTTCGTTTATTCGTTGGGACAAAAATAAATCCTGCCCCGTAGTGGCGATTGCAAACTTTACTCCGGTTGTAAGGGACAATTATACTGTTGGAGTTCCGCTGCCCGGCGAATGGGTAGAGATTTTCAACTCTGACAAAAAAGAATATGGCGGCACCGATGTCTTAAATTCTGGAGCTATTGGGAGCTCTGAAGGGAAATGCCACGGGCAGCCGCATAATATAACTATCCGCATTCCATGGCTTGGCGTCGCTTTATTCAAGCTCAAATAGAAGAAATGACCCACTGGCCAGAAGGGTTATAAAAAAACCTTTATTCTCTTGCAAAACAAGAGGATAAAGGCGCATGAAAGTTTCTTGAAGGATATAGAGAATTGGCGCAAACAATAAGAAGCGTTAAATCAACCTACTCCCAGCGCTGACATTAAATAGCTGCTTTGTGAGTTTATATCACCAACGGCTGTTTCCATGGCTGCAAAGTGCTCCCACAAATCAAACTCATATGTCTCAAGATAATCATACTTGGCTGTGATTTCTTTATTGGTTCTCGTTATATAGTCGCTTATTGTCTGTTCACGATTTGAGATAGATCCATCAGCCGGGTCAACCTGGGCATCAAGAAAGGTGTCAAACTGACGCATTATTCCACGGCCGGCGTTTACACTGCCGCCGACATCAGTGCCATAGCTTCTGAAAAGATTTTCCACCGCGTCAAAATTGTTGTCCAGCGCGTTATCCAGCTTGTCCTGATCCACAATCGCCAACGTGTTGTCGTCGCCTTCGAACCAAATGCCTAATTTATACAGGTTATTGAAGTCTTGATCCATATAATTAGGATTGCTCTCAGTGGAGGAAGCCAAGGAATTAAGAGTTGTGCTTATTCTCGCCATAAGCGTTTCACCCTGAAGATAGCCTACCGCTGTTATATCGCCGCCATCTGTCAATTCAACAGTGCTTTGAGTTTTGACAAATTCCATTGTGTCATTGTACTGTGCAATAAAATCATCAATAAGAGTTTTTATAGTTTCAGTGTCATTTGAAATGGTAAGAGTTTCTGTTACACCAACAGCCATTTCTTTTTTAAAATTAAGGTTTACTCCAGATATTGCATCTATGTCTGTGTTGCTTGTGCCGGTTATTGAAACGCCATCAATAGTCGCGCTCATATCCTCTGACGTCTGCAATTCATTTTTTAATGTTGCATTTGGAGCAGCTACTGTGCCTGTAAAAAAACCGAGCCCGCCAACTCCGCTTTGGAGGATATTGTTTGTGCCGTCAACTATATTTATATCCGTGTCGCCAGTTTTTTCTCGTTCGATAATCAGAGTAGTTCCTATTAGATAAGCCTTTACCTTTTCATCCTCATCCATATTGACGGCAGCGGTGTTGATGCTCGATGCTATATCTTCCAGGCTGTCGTCTGCCGCTACAGTTATTGTTTCGCCGCCAACAGAAAAATCGCCTGTGATGCTGAGCGCATCCGTCTTGCTTGCCTGCGAATCGCTTCCAAGCCTATGTGACTTGGCGAGTGTTTCAACATGAATGTCGTAAGTTCCGGTGGTCGCGCCCGTGCTGGAGGCGGACCCTGTTAAGTAATCCTCGTCTGCAGATTCGACCGATTTCTGATTCCATACGGTATATGAAGCGAGTTGCTGCGTTGCCAGTTTTAATTCAGACAGCTGTTGACTCAGAGAGTTCCACTGCGCAAGAACTTGCTCTTCTTCTGCTACTTTATTCTCCAGCGTCGTAATAGGAAGCTTTTCTGAATCAATAAGAGCTGTGATAATGGCTTCCGTGTCCAAGCCTGAACTCATCCCTGATATTCTCGTGACCATTTGCTGCTCCAATTCAATAAGGTTTATGTCAAAATATATAGTTTGTTTATGTTAACTTTAAAATAAAGTTTCGCATATTCCATGCCACATAAAACAAAGCCGGACATAAACAAGCAAAGATTCCGCGAATCTCTGTTTTCAACAGAGTCCGGCGGAACCAGCTTTTTCTGTGTCAAATGGCATTTAATGTTGCCGTTCATTATGCAAACCCTCCAGGTTTTTTCTCCAAGATCCTTCTCAGAGCCCGTTTTTATTCGCTCTTTTAAAAGCAAACCGGAAAACAGGAATCCAGCGCTCATTATTCAGTTATCGACTTCTTTTCGCAAATATTTAGTCTTATTAAAAAAAAAAGCAAAAAAAAAGCGGGCCACCGAACAAGCCGGCGTCCCGCTGCTGTCTAAGCAACCATTCTTATTATCCAATCAACTGGAGAACTGAAGATGGAAGCTGATTGGCTTGAGCCAACATAGCGTTAGAAGCATTGGTCAACACTTGATACTGTGTGAACAATGTGGTTTCACGAGCCATGTCAACGTCGCGGATCTTGCTTTCAGCTGAACGCAAGTTGTCTTCATAAGTCAACAAACCTGATCTTGTATTTTCAAGACGTTTCTGCTGGGCTCCCATAGAAGCACGAGCATTCGCAACAAAGTTGATAGCCAAGTCGAGCTTGCCTACGCCATCTGCGCTGCCTGCGCTCATTTTAGTAACGTCAATAACACTAGCCCATGTGACTGAGGTATGTGTTGACGCCGAAGGAGAAGTGTCAGTTCCATCTGAACCGTACGAATACGTGCTCACTGTTCCAATTGAATCGGTGTTGGTGAATTGGAGGTCTGCCAGTGTCAGATTAATGCCTTGCCCAACATCGGCTCCGATTTGAACAGAAACATTGCCAGTCTGAACAGTGTCTCCAGTAATTACCGCAACACCGTTGCCGCCACGGAAAAGATACAGGCCGTTGAACTTGGCAGCCGCAGTCGATTTGGATGTGATACGAGTGATTTCTTCCTGCATCGCCTTGAATTCAATTTGCACGTTTTCTTTGTCAGCGCTGGACATAACGCCTGCGTTTTCAATCGACAGAGCTTTCATCCTGGAGACCTGATCGCTTATTTTCTGCAACCATGCGTCGGCTGTCTGCATAAGGGATATAGCATTGTCAGTATTCTGGCGGGCCATTGCGGTGCCTTTGTACTGAGCACGCATACGTTCACTGATACCTATGCCGGCCGGGTCGTCTGTGGCGCTGATCAAACCTGTGGATAATTTGCTCATGGACGCCTTCATATTCGAAGAGTTCTCTGTGTAGTTAGTCCATACATTAAAAGCAGCTGAATTATTTTTAATTCTCATTTTAACAACTCCATGTTTTTACTCCCGACTTCCTTGTCAGGGTCCCGATTATTATTTTTTGGCTTTTGAAAAGTATCGGGAGCTTTTCAACAGCCTTTAAAAAGGCAAGATAACTAAATCTTAATGAAACATTATTGTCGCTCCATTCCTCCTTTCCACTTCTTTTTGTTTTTTGTTTTTTTTATCTTTCTTTCCGACATTATTGTGTTATCGGAGGCGTTGACAAAGAATTTAGGGCATAATTAAAAAAATATATGATTTTTAAAAAAACATAGGCAAAAGGTCGGAGGCGCCAAAAGCCCCGGGAACTGGCGCTGCAACGAAATAAAGCTTGTTGTCGCTTCGCAACACCCAACAAGCTACAGACTTTCAATGCGCCATGCGCGCTGTCGCCCCCAAGAAGTGGGTTTAAAAGTGGCTTCGCCACCGCCTTCGACGGATCAAAAAAGCAACATTCCTATTTGATAAACTGCCACCGCCACAACCAATCCCAAGGTCGTCGAATATACCGTTGAGAAAAGAGCCCACTTCCAGGAACCGGTTTCGCGCTTAATAGCCACGACAGTGACAAAACATGGCGCGTAGATCATAACAAAAAGCATCAAGACAAAAGCCCTGAGCGGATTCCAGTTTTTGTCTTTGGCAAGACGCGTTGAAAGTGGTTCAGTCTGTTCGGCGTCAACTTCTCCCATTGAATATGCAGTGCCCAATGTGCCAAGAACCACTTCCTTGGCGGCGAATCCGCCTATCAGTGCGATATTTTCACGCCATTCAAAGCCAGCCAGCCTGGACACCGGAACCAATGCAGTTCCAAACCTTCCCGCTATCGAGTTTCGCAACTGTGACTGGGCTTCCTTGTCGTTTATTTCCCGAAGGCGTTTAGTGTAGTCGGTGTATGTTTTTGACTCTTTATTCTCGCTTTTGCCCGTTTTTTCAAAAGCCTCCTCAGCTTGACGCCTCTGCTCTTCGAAGGGCTTGGCATCCTGACGTGGAAAATACATCATCGACCAAAGAATCACATTTATGCCCAAAATCACAGTGCCAGCCTTTTTTATATACATCCATGTGCGGTTCCAAGTGTGCATCATCACCCCCATAAAAGTGGGCAAATGATACACTGGCAACTCCATTACAAACGGAGTCTGCTCTCCCTTTATCACCCATTTGCGGAGAATAAACGAGCTAAAAAGCGCAAACACCCAGGATAGCGCCCATAACAGAAACATCATAGAACCGCGAGCGGAAGAGAAAAACGCGGCTATAAGCATGGCGTAAACCGGCATTTTGGCTCCGCAGTTCATCATAGGAGCCACAAGAATGGTGACCAGTCTGTCCTTTTCTTCGCGAAGGGTTCTTGTAGCCATTACGCCGGGAACGGCGCAGCCGCCCCCGCCCAGGCCGCCTGAAACGATCATGGCCAGTATTGATTTGCCTTGAAGCCCGAACACTCGCAATACGCGGTCAAGAATAAACGCCACGCGCGCTATATAGCCAGTGTCTTCCAGAGCCGACACAAAAAGAAACATTAAAAATATAAGCGGCACAAAGCTCATCACTCCGCCAACTCCGCCAATAATTCCGTCTTTCAAAAGAGACTTAAGGGCCGGATTATGTATATGCGCATCGGTCAGATTGCCGAGAAATTCAAAGAACAACTCAAAAAGCCCTACAGGGCTTATCCATTCGCCATTGAAAAGAGGCAGCCAGGTAATATCTTCGGCAAAGTTGAAAACAAAAGTAAAAAGCAGATAAACAACGCCCAACAGGATAATCGGCCCAAGAAAACGATTACAGGCAATCGCGTCTATTCTCTCTGTCAGCATCCTTTTCTGAATTTCCGACGCCTGAGTGCAGCTTCGCGCCGCGCCTGAAGCTATGGCGTAGCGGGCTTCAACCACCGCTGTTATGGCGTCCTCTCCTGAATGAGTCATCAAATGCTTTTTAGTGTGTTCCAGAGCCAGGAATATATCGTCCTTTTGCGGAGAGTTTTTGACTTTTTCGATGATTTGTTCATCGTCTTCAAGCAATTTCAGAGCCAGCCACCTAGGGGAAAACTCTTCAGAAAATATGTCGCTGCCCTTAATCGCCGTTTCAAGCTCCGGCAGTGAATCGGCAAGCTCGTGAGAATAGCAGAGGGGCTTAGGCTTGATTTGGCCCTCTATGGTTTCAAGGCAGGCTTGTTTCAACTCATTCATTCCGCGATTCTTGTTTGCGGCAGTCTCAACGACCTTCACTCCCAGAACGCGACTCAAAGTTTCGGGGTTTATTTTAAGCCCCTTCTTTTCCGCCACATCCGTCATATTCAACGCTATAACAATGGGGCAGTTCAGCTCAAAAAGCTGAACGCTGAGATATAAATTGCGCTCCAGATTACTTGCGTCAACAACGTCTATAATCACGTCTGGACGCTCTTCAATTATAAAATCTCTGGCAACCACCTCTTCCTGAGAATACGCAGTAAGCGAATAAGTTCCCGGCAAGTCGATTACTGTTGCTTTTTCTTTATTAATCCGAGTTGTGCCTTCAACAAATTCGACAGTCACCCCGGGATAATTGCCCACATGTTGAGTCCCGCCAGTCAAATTATTAAATATGCATGTTTTCCCGGCATTCGGATTCCCGGCCACTGCAATTCTATACATCTGAAACATCCTTAAATTCAAACACTGTTAGGCTCCCCTAATAGCATATTCCGCAAAAACAGCGGTTCCCGCTCAATTGATAGCCTCTGTCTCGATCATTCGTCCTTCAGCCACGCGCAAAGCCAAAGAATAGCCCTTGACCGTGATCTGTATTGGATCTTTAAGCGGGGCATATCTTTCAACTTTCAGCTCTGCGCCTCTCGATATGCCCATATCAAGAAGCCGCTGCTTGATAGCTCCTGATCCTTTTACTCTCAAAGTCCTGACGGTTTGACCTTCCATGCTTTCTGCCAACGTCATCTCATCACCTTATATCTTCCTGGGTATTGCATAATTTTATAGCCTTGATCTATATTAGGCTAACCTAACTCTAAAATCAAGAGCCCCGACCGGTTTTGTTTAAAATTTTATTATGACAAAACAAGGCAACAAATGGCGCCGCCAAAAGTCCTAAAAAATAAAAAAAACGGCGGAGTCGATAGACTCGCCGCGGTTCTATTTATCGCCTTCAGGCAGAGTCTTCGTTGTCTGTGAGGGAAAGATTTTTGAGAATTACAGTGAAGGTGGTTCCGACATCGTTTTCGCTTTCGACTGTGACGTCTCCCTTGTAAAAGGAACTGAGTCTCTTTAGTATTGACAAGCCAAGCCCGCTCCCTGGAATATGACGGGTTTTGTCGTTTTTTATGCGCACAAACTCTCCAAAAAGCCTGTCCTTCTCCTCCGCCGTCATGCCAATGCCCGTATCAGCTACTTTAATGATAAAAGCGTCTTCCTTGTCCTTGTCAATATAAATGTCAACCCTGCCATTTTCGCGGTTGTATTTTACCGCATTTGAAACGAGATTGTTAAATATAATTTCAAGCTCGCTGCTGTCGCCGTTAATCAAGTCGTCGCCGGAGCAATGCAGCTCTATTTTTACATTCTTTATATCAGCGTCAGGCTGCACTGTTTCAATGGATTTTCGGACCGCGTCCTTGATGCTCACTTCATGAAGCTCGCGCACTTTCTGACCGGACTCTATTCTTGTAAGATCAAGCAAGTCAAAAATAAGCTTCCGCATCCCGCCAATGCGTATCAAGGAGCGGGAAATCATTTCCTCATACTTGACCAGATCATCTCCCGCCACTTTCTGATCTAGAATGTTCAGATAGCCTTCAATTGCGTTCAGAGGCGCCTTAAGCTCATGCGAAAGCACCGACAAGAATTGAAAACGCACTTGCCTTTTCTCTTCAGCCAATTTTTGGGCATGTCGGCTTAGCAGAAGACTGCGGGCGGCTTTCTGAACAACTCCCCGCAATTCGTCAGGGGTGAACGGTTTGGCCAAAAAGTCGAAAGCTCCGTTTTTAGTTGCGCTGACAGCGACTTCAAGCGACGAATATGCAGTGACCATGATTGAAAGCAGGTCATACTTTTGGCTCTGCAATTTGACCAATATATCCAACCCGCTAATATCGGGCAGTTTGTAATCGAGCAAAGCCAGGTCGTATTTGACTTTGGCAAAGGCTTCCAAAGCCTCCGTTCCATTCTCAACCTGGTCAATGTCAAATCCGACTTCTTCGTCAAAATCGCGCAATTTCACGCGATAGTCCCTCAGAGCCTTGAAGGCGCCTCTGCGCATTCCTGGCTCGTCGTCAACTATGAGCACGCGTAAATTTTTCATCGGAGTCCTGTCCTTTATTGCATTAGACGGTCAACTTCTTTGCGCAATTGTTCAACGCGAATGTCCTTGTCCAATATGACATCCGCTTTAATCCACGAACGTGTTTCGTTTGTGTTCGAGTCAAACTGCAATCCCGTTTCGGCGCTGACAGCCGTAACCAGTATAACTGGTGTTTCGGGCTGTTTTTTCTTGGATTTATAGCTAAGCACAAATCCGCTGTCCTGATTTTCGAGCATCAGGTCGAAAACTGCCAGATTGTAACTTCCATTCTCAATGAGTTTTTCACCCGCCGCCTGACTTTCCGCCGTTGAAACATTAAACCCCATCGTTTCGAGGTGAAATTTGAGTTGGCCCAAAAGATCGATGTCGTCATCAACCAGTATGGCGTTTTTGCCATTATAATTGGCGTTGTGTTCCGTTGCCATATTTATTCCTTTTTTTCCGTGTTTTTATTTTTGCAATAAGCAATATACTTCAAAACTTTAAATATTAAATGCTAAAAAAGCTTACAGTGGCTCATATCTGGGCAAAACCACAGTAAATTTAGAGCCGGTTGGCCGCTGAGCCGGATCAGTATTTGTGTCCAGCTCAATGCGTCCCCTGTGCATCTTAATTATTCCGTAAATAACAGCGAGGCCCAATCCAGTGCCCTTCCCTATTTGCTTCGTTGTAAAAAGAGGCTCAAATATTTTATTGCGCAGACTGGGAGGGATGCCCTGTCCATTGTCCTCTACAATTATCCGAACTTCATCCGGAGTATTTTCGTCCGAAACAGATATATTCACATTGCCGCCATCGGGCATCGCCTCAAATGCGTTTACAACCAGATTGGTTACCACCTGAACAATTTGATCGGCGTCGACTTCGGCAGTGGGATTTTCAAGCGAACTATTTATTGACACGTCCACATTGTCAGGGATCATTATAGCTTTCATGCAATGCTTGATAAGAGAACTGAGATTGGTTGGTTGCCTCACCACTTTGTTTTTTCTGGCAAAATTCAACAGGCCGGACACTATTTTTTTGCAGCGCTCAGCCTGTTCCACAATCAATTTCATATCCTCGTAATCTTCCGAATCCTCTGGAAAAGCCTCCAGTATAAGATTGGCATTCAGCAAAATAACCCCAAGCGGATTGTTTATCTCATGCGCTATCCCTGCGGAAAGCTGCCCCATGCTCGCAAGTTTTTCCGAATTAAAAAGAGCCTGTCTGGTCGATTCAAGCTCGCTGTTTGACTGGCTTAAATCTTTCAAGGACTGCTTCAAACGCTCAATCGTATACGGAAGGCACATTTCCATCTCTGCCATGCCCTTATGGATGGCAATGGCGTGTTCGCGACAGGTGCTGTAGCCACATGCGCCGCAATCAAGCTCGTCTTCCGGCGTAAATTTCCCCAAACGCTCAAGTATCTCATCAAGCTCCTCTTTTGACGGCATCGGCAATCTGTGGTCATCGCCATCGAATTCCACTTTTAAGTTGAGTCCGTCATAAATGGGCTCCAATGCTTTTTGCTGCTCCTCCTTGTCAATGCCCTCCATGCGTTTCCGCACGTATTTGCCAACAGATGAACGGCGGCTGAAATATGGATTGTCCGTATTCATCCCGCAGCCCATTATACAGCCTTCGCAACACAGTATTTCAAGGAGTTTTGAATCAAATGACGCATCTTCAAACTCCTTAATAGCCTGGACAAAATTATTTTTGCCGTCCGCCATCAATATGTCGCAATTAAGCAGGTTTACTTGCAAGCCAGCAGCCTGAAGCATGCCTCCTCTTAATGGAAACAATGCTCCAAGTCCAGGAAGAGGGGGGGCGAATTCAGCGATTTCATCCGCATCCGGCTTTATATTTGCGCTGCAAAACATTTGTTTCAATTCAACAAATGTGAGGACAGAGTCCACATCGGGCTGTTCTCTCTGATCTCTTACGGCTTCAGCTTTTTTTGCAAGACAAGGGCCTATAAAAACAATTTTCAGTTTCTTGTCTTTATGAATCTTTCGCAAAGCGCGCGCAATGGCTATCATTGGCGAAGCTATTGGCGCAAGGCGTTTAATTAACTTAGGATAGTATTTTTCGACATAGGAGACAATTCCCGGGCAAGTGGTTGCGATGTAGCTTTCGCCTGGATTGCTGCTCAGCAATTTTTTGTATTCGGAAACCACCAGATCTGCTCCGGCCGCGACTTCGCAAACCATGTCAAAACCAAGCTGCTTGATCATAGCCACCAGCTGTCCCGGCTCTATTTCAGAAAAATCGGCCGGGAAACTCGGGGCAACAATGGCAACCTTGACTGAATCAGAATCAAGCAGAGCTTGAACTTCTCTTGTCGAGTCATAAACTTTTTTGGCTTTCTGACTGCAGACACGCACACAGTTTCCGCAGCCAATGCAACGCTCGCTGATAACTTCAGCCTGGCCATTCGATATGCGAATGGCCTTGGCTGGACAGTCTCTCACGCATGTGTAACAAAGCTTGCAGATTTCTCCAACAGTCGTTACTATCGTTGAGTTTTTATTCATTCTTCTTTCAATCTGTCAGTCAGCAAACTGCCTTAATTTGATTATAATACCTTAAAGAAGCACATCGCGCTTTGCATAATGCGTATGAAGAAGCTCGTGACTCTTCTCGCCAAGAGGCTTGCCAAGGAAATCCTTGTAAAGCTCCTGAACCTGCTTGTTGTTATGCGAAGTTCTCAAAGTTTCCGTCTGGTCAATATTATACAAAGCTCCGAGTCGCGCTTTGATGGCATCCTTATCTGTATTGAGCGGCTGTCCGCCGCCTGCCACGCAACCGCCCGGGCAAGTCATAACTTCGATGAAATGGAGGTCCTTTCTGCCAGCTTTGATCTCGTCAAGAAGCTTTGCGGCATTGCCGACTCCGTTAACCACAGCCACGCCCAACACCAAGTCGCCGATCTTCACTTTGGCTTCTTTAATGCCTTCGAGACCGCGAACATCTTCAATTTTCAAAGTGCTCAGCTCTTTGCCTGTAATCAGGAAATGTGCTGATCTAATAGCAGCTTCCATAACTCCGCCAGTGGCTCCGAAAAGTTTTCCAGCTGTGCTGCGTTCGCCAAAAGGCATGTCAGGCAACTCAGGAGTCAGGGAATCAAAATCAATTCCGTGCATCTTTATTAGTCTGGCCGCTTCACGGGTGGAAAGCACTGCATCAATGTCCGCAATGTTGTTTCGCCCCATTTCAGGACGCGCACACTCGAATTTTTTTGCAGTGCAAGGCATTACTGAAACGCTGAATATATTTTTGGGATCAATCCCTTCTTTCTGGGCAAAATAGCTTTTTATGACTGCGCCAAGCATCTGCTGAGGACTTTTGCAGGTGGAAAGATTGTCTATCATCTCAGGATAGAACTGCTCCACATACTTGATCCAGCCAGGAGAGCAGCTTGTCATCATCGGAAGCGTTCCGCCGTTTGTGACTCTGCTCACAAGCTCCGAGCCTTCTTCCATAATGGTAAGGTCGGCAGTGAAAGAGGTGTCGAAAACTTTTTTGAAGCCCAGGCGCTTGAAAGCCGCAACCATCAAGTCGTCGATGTCTTTTCCAGGCTTAAGGCCGAATTCTTCCGCGATGGAGACAGACACTGCCGGAGCATGCTGGATCACAACATATTTCTCAGGGTCAAGCAAAGCGTCAACTACTTCTTTCAAGTAGCTTTTCTCGCGCAAAGCTCCAGTCGGACATGCAAGAATGCATTGTCCGCAGTTGATGCAGCTTGAAACATTCAAGCTTTCCTCAAAAGCCGGAGCTATGACGGTTTTGCTTCCGCGTCCGACAAAGTCGATGGCGGCAATATTTTGAACTTCCTCGCAAACTCTGACACATTTTCCGCACAAGATGCACTTGGCCTGGTCGCGGATAATTGAAGGGCTTGTGTTATCCAGATGGTAAACATTCTTTTTGCCTGCATAACGTCTTTCGCGAATGCCATACTCTTCGGCAAGATCCTGAAGCTGGCAGTTTCCATTGCGAACGCAGTAAAGGCAATCATCCGGATGGTTTGCCAGCAACAGTTCAATGATGGTTTTTCTGGCGCGAATGGCGCGCGGTGAATTGGTTTCTATTTTCATGCCTTCCTGAACAGGGAAAGAGCAGCTGGGAACAAGCCCCCGCATTCCTTCAATTTCAACCACGCATATGCGGCAGGCCCCTGACGGGTTCAAGCCATCCATATGACACAGCGTAGGCACTTTTATTCCAGCCCTGTTCAGGGCTGAAAGTATTGTTTCGCCAGGTTCGGCGTCTATTATTCTTTTATTGGCTTCAATTTCGAACATGCTTAAATTCCTTCTTTGAGCTATTCCACAACCACGGCGTCAAACTTGCAGATATCTTTGCAGCTTCCGCAATTGATGCATTTGTCGTTCACTATATAATGAGGAGCTCTTTTAGCGCCCATTATAGCGTTTGTCGGACATTTTTTGGCACAGGCGCCGCAACCGACGCATTTGTCTTCGATAATGCTGTAGGTAAGCAACTCAATGCATGCTCCAGCCGGACATCTTCTTTCATAAATATGAGCTTCGTATTCGTCTCTGAACCAGTTGAGCGTGCTCAACACCGGATTAGGAGCTGTCTGACCCAGGCCGCAAAGGCTTGTGTCTTTAATGACTTCCGCCAATCTGTGCAAATACATGATCCCTTTAAACCTTTTAAGGGTATTGTGCGGATCTTCATTCTTCCTGGAGCGCGTTATGCTCTCAAGAATCTCAAGCATATGGCGCGTGCCTTCACGGCAGGGTATGCATTTTCCGCAGCTTTCACGCTGAATAAAGTCCATAAAGAACTTTGCGACGTCAACCATGCAAGTGTCCTCGTCCATAACGACAAGTCCGCCTGACCCCATCATCGCGCCAACTTCCTTCAGGGATTCATAGTCTATCTCGATGTCAAGATGATGTTCTGGAATGCATCCGCCGGATGGTCCGCCAATTTGAACAGCCTTATATTTTTTGCCGTTGGGAATTCCGCCGCCAATGTCAAACACTATTTGACGCAAGGTTGTTCCCATTTCGACTTCGACAAGTCCGGTTTTGCTGATTTTTCCGGAAAGAGCGAAAACCTTCGTGCCTTTGCTCCCGGCTGTGCCCATGGAACTAAACCATTCTTTTCCTTTTTCAAGGATGGAGGAAACATTGGAAAAGGTCTCTACGTTGTTGATGACAGAGGGTTTGCCGAAGAGTCCGCATACAGCGGGAAAGGGGGGGCGCGGACGAGGCATTCCGCGTTTTCCTTCGATGCTGTGGATTAGGGCAGTCTCCTCGCCGCATACAAACGCTCCGGCACTCATCTTTATTATAATACTTAAATTAAAACCGCTGTCAAGTATATTTTCTCCCAACAAACCATATTTTTTAGCTTGTCCAATTGCTTCTTTGAGCCTGTCTATGGCCAAAGGATATTCGGCTCTAATATAGATGTATGCCTTTGTCGCGCCAATGGCATAAGAGGCAATTGCAATGCCTTCAAGCAGTCTGTGAGGATCTCCCTCAATGACTGCCCTGTCCATAAAAGCGCCCGGATCGCCTTCGTCCGCGTTGCATATCATATACTTCTGGTCACTTTCAGCTCCCAGGGCAAATTTCCATTTTTTCCCAGTCGGAAAACCGCCGCCTCCGCGCCCGCGCAATCCGCTGAATTCGACTTCGTTGCATACCTCAAGTGGGGTCATGGAATGAAGCGCCTTGGCAAATGCGCGATATCCGCCATAGGCAAGATATTCGTTGATATTGGATGGATTGATTATTCCGCAATTTTTCAAAACACAGCGCTTCTGAGGCTTGAGGAAGGGCAATTCATTTAAATAAGGAACATCGTTCCAGACTTCAAGAGTTTCACTGCTATGCTGACCAAGGATTTTCTCCTTGAGCGGGGCTCCGCTCAGAACTGCGTCCAGAAGGTCATTTACGTCGTCCTTCATCACCTTGCTGAAAGTCAGACGAGTTTTTCCGGGAAGCTGCACATCAAGCAACGGCTCCTCGGAGCAAAGGCCGATGCAGCCGATTTCGACGACTTCGACGTCTATATTTTTTTCTGAAATATAATTTTCTATGGCTATCAGCGTTTTGTTGGCGCCCGCGCTGATCCCGCATGTGGCAGCTCCAAGATAGAGAACCGGCTTTGAAATCTTTTCGCGACGCAAAGTGGACAGAATGCCGGAAAGCTCATTGTCCTCCTTGGGCGCATCTCCTGAGCAAACAGCCTGATGCGACAATGCCACAAGCAATTTGTCTATTTTAATATTGTCAGTTTCTTTTGTCATTCCGAGCCTCCATCTTTTGAAGCTTTTTCATCTTCACGGTAAATGTCCAGAATTTCATTGATTTTTTTGGAATCGACATTGGCGTGAAATTCTCCATTGATGCTTATAACCGGCGCAAGGCCGCAAGCTCCGATGCAAGCCACGACTTCTATGCTAAAAATGCCGTCTCTGCTTGTGTTTCCTGCCTTTATTTTTAATTCCTGCTCAATCGCGGAAAGAACCGCGGCCGATCCTTTTACATGACATGCCGTGCCGCGGCAAACCATGACGTGATATTTCCCGACCGGGGAAAAACGGAATTGATTGTAAAATGTTGCCACTCCGTAAATCTTGCTTGCAGGCAAGTTGAGATGACGGCCGATCTCCACCACTACCTCATTAGAAAGGTAGCCATTGATTTCCTGCGCTTCCTGTAGAATTGGTATCAGACTGTCCCGATGCGCGTCGGGATGCTTCTGAAATATCCTGTCTATTGCGTCTTTCATTGTTGCTCCAAAAAAGACTCCGAATAAGCTAGCTTGCGAAATATGCTATCTTTTCAAGAGTCATTGTTATATCTATTCTGTCGACGAACACCTCGTCAGTCCGCTTCAAAGGCGTGGGGGCAAAGTTAAGAATGCCCTTAATCCCCGCTGAAATCATCAAATCGGCCACGTCCTGCGCGTATTGCGAAGGAACAGTTATTACTCC
>CAZYVR010000082.1:0-18246 GCA_964651145.1 uncultured Victivallales bacterium
GAAGCCGGGAATGAATTGGCAGCCCTGCGCTGATAAAAAACGCCCCAGAATATGCATGAGATTTCTGTAAGAAAAAGCGGCTTCAGGTTTTTGCGGTTTTTCCACCATTCCAATGGCCAATTAGCCCGCTCCTGAAGCCCAGCGTCAGGGTTAATGTAAACCATTCCCGTCAACAGATCAGACACCTTGTTGTGTCCCCCGGAATGCGTTGTGAATACACGGGACGGATCAATTGCTTTTATCATTTCCTTCTTGGGCAAAAAGTATTCTGTCTGCTTGCGTATTTTATTCCAATGCTTTTCCGGCTCAAGCTTTGAAGCCAGGATTGACGGGGCGCAAATCCAGGTGTAATGACTGGAGCCTAAATTCCACGCAAAGATTGACGGATGATGCGCATATCGCTTCACTTCCCCTTTCAGCAGGCGCTTGTTGTAATTGTCAACAGCGTTGTTGTCTGAAAAGTCTATCTGTCCGGGCGGCAGCTGATAAACTATAAGCATACCAAGCTCATCCGCCACATCCATTACTGCGCTTTTGTCAGGCATACCATGCTTTGCTGATCCCCATATAAGGAAAGAGTTCAGATTAGTTTTTTCTTTCCAGTTTTTCAGTACCCATTCAATGTTTTTTCTGTCACCAACGTACGACGTATTGGTTGCTTTGGCCCCAAATGGAGTATGGTTGTTCCCGCGCAGGTTCACATTTTTGCCATTAAGCTTTAGCCTTCCGCCTTCTGTCCATATCTCCCTGAATCCAAAGCGAAGAGGAAAAGAGCTGTCCAATAGTTTGTTTTGTTCATTTTTGAGTTCAACCGCAAAATAATACAAATTAGGAGTGTCAGGCGTCCATTCCTTGGGATTGGCCCATGGCATCGAAAATCTAGAGACAAATGTTTTCCCATTAGCGCTGATCTTGCTCCATGCTCCTTTTTTGACAGGATTCTTCATATTCTTGTTTTCCGAAACAAGCGCTCGGGCGAACAATTGTTCATTGGAAACACATGTCCCTTCAATATAAACACCAAGCTCTTTTTTGCGCCACGAAGGAGACACCCCGGCAAAGCGAATGCTGTTCTTTTTAGGATAAGACCTGAGCCATGTGTTCTGCTTGAGAGCGTCAGCTTTAATCCTGACTTTTACAGGTTCATTGGAATATTTCAAAGGAAATTTATAAGGTATGTCAGGAGATATGGACATTTTTTCTCCATCGACCATGACAATAGGAGCTTCCCCCGCAACACCTTGAAGCTCAAAGAAAACATCACGATCTTTCCATGATTCAGGAATTTTTATTTCCGTCCCAATCCATGAACGTTCTTTGCCGTTCAGTTTTTTGCCTTTGTAAGCTTTGGCTTTTTCACCATTTTTATTGCTCACCTTAAAGCCAGAATTACGAAAAGCTGGAACCTTGCGTCGCAGCCAATCTGCTTCATCAGGAGCATCTTTGTTTTCTTCTATTTGCGGCTGCCAAAGCCAGATGCCGTTCAGGCATATTTCGCCTCGCAAAGCATTATCCTGAGCAAATCTCTTTGTGCTCTCTCTGAAAAGCCCGGAAGAGGATTGGGGGGGTACGGCGTCTTTTGTGTCAGCCTGTTTTGATGGCATTTTTTCAAGATCAAGAGGC
Source organism: uncultured Victivallales bacterium (assembly GCA_964651145.1). Lineage (GTDB taxonomy): Bacteria > Verrucomicrobiota > Lentisphaeria > Victivallales > GWF2-45-14 > CAZYVR01. Next base: position 1,624 of record CAZYVR010000082.1, read on the forward strand.
GTGACTTTTAGAAAGTCGACAAGGCCTTCCCCAAAATTTATGGGTCTATTATTGTGCAATCTGGCTCCAACGCATAGTGGAACTTCTGACTGGAAAAGAGTATTGAAATGCAGCTTTTTTCTTGCGACTTTTGCGCCGTCCACAAAAAGAGCTATTTCTTTTTCTGGAATAAACATGGCTTTAATAAGCTCTCGTTTTCCGGGAGTCAAAGCTTTGCTTTTTCCGCATACAACGTTGCTCAGTCCATTTTTTGAAACCTCAAACCTCAGCGTGCCGTCTGCGCCCAGGCAAAGAGAAAAAGTTCTTGCGTTGATTTTATTGTCATACTTTGCGGCCAGAACAAGCACATGATTTGCGTCCCTCAACTTAGCAAGGTTTTTCGGCATTGTGTATCCCAACTCAAGCTCGAATCCCGCGGCGAACACTTTGTCTATTTGAGGATTGGGTTTTGTCGCTATATAATTCTTGGTTTTCATTCCCAACTTGAAGCTATATCCATTTTGATTTTTCACAAAACATCCCGCGCTTCCACCAGGCGCGTTGCTGTGCGCGACAGCCCTGAATTTTAGAGACCCCTTGTTTTTTACAAATCCAGCGTCAAGCGCGCTTTGGGTAAATTTAAATTCAATGGGAGGCTTCGGGCTTTCTTCAGCCAATGCGGCAAATGAGAAAAGCATTAAGAATGCGCAAAGAACTTTTCTAAAAATAATCATGGTAATTCCTTTCATTGTTTATTTATTTTCAGCTTTCAAGCCTGTAATGCCAAGCAAAGCTATAGTGAACCATTTTTTGTCATTTTTTGTCAAAACTCTAACATCTTTTATAGTTTTGTCAGGGCATGGATTAACCCATTCAAGAACAAATAAATAACGAACATCTTTGTCTATTTTCACCGGAACCGGCTTGGCCGAGCTTGTGTTCAACAATGGCGCGCCGCCGGACGGCTTCCACATCCAATTGCCCATATTCTCATGTCCTCCTGCGCATATGACTGGAATTCGCGCAATGGTCCCATCGTCATAAGCCACTTCGTAGCGTCGGGAAGCGCCCATCCCACCCTTGGTGTCAGCCCAGGAGCTAGCGTGCAAAAAATAAAGGGCTCCAGCTTTTTTGTTGACTGGAATCACTGCTTCTTCTGGAAAATGCTTGCCGGTTTTCCAACCGGAGCGCATTGTTATCATTGTTTTGCCATTATTTCTTGCGGGATTAATGACCTCGAATGGGACTCCATAAAACTTCACTTTTCCATATCCCGGCCCGAAAGGATGCAGGTCATACGCCTCGCCGCTGTCGGTCCATCCGCCTTTATCGTCGTCCGGCCTCTCATCTTTGAATCCCATATTGCAGGCTTTTTTTATGTCGGCGCAAAACCAGCCTTCGTCTTTTGCATTTGAGGCTCTTTTGTATTTTTCAGTGTAAGGCATCGTCAAAACGCTTCCAAAAACGGTTTTATTTATTTCAGCCAGAGGAATTTCTTTTTTATTGTACACCGTTTCGTCGGCAGACATAAAATTTGCCAAAAATAAAAACAGCGGCATAAAGAATGTTATTTTTTTGTCCATTGAAGAAGTCTCCTTTTTATACATTTAATATTGAGTTTATTTCCACGGATATTTTACCACTGCATTTTTGTCAAAATCAAACCAGCCGTATTTATTATAGTTGACGTGCCCGTCTGCGAAGAGATAGTTTGCCCCATTGCTATGAATAAATTGGTATGTGTAAGTTGGCGTGACTCCTTTGTAAAAATCAAGCGAGCCTAATTGCATTTCAGCCAAAGACACAACTTCAGACGCTTTTTTTATTTGCGACAGACGCGTCCAGAAAAGTGTGGAGCCTTGTATGTAGCCATGCGCAGTTTGATAAGCGCTCGAATCTCCTACGGCTCCAGCTCCCTGAGGAGTTCCATATGTAATGGTTGATATCTGATTGACCGGGCAATACAATTTTCTTAACTCTTTATAAGGGGCGCTGGATTTCATGGAAAAACTTATGCTTGAATAATGTTTTACATAACCGCCATCCACAAGAGCCTGAGGCCAGTGTTGCTCAACGGCCGAGCCCGACCTTGAAATGGGCAGATATCCCGCGTAGTCGCATGCGTACATGTTAAACATTGCGCCTATTTGCTTTTGATTGCTGGCGCAAACCAGTGATTTTGCCTTTTCTCTCGCGCTTTTAAGAGCAGGCAGCAACATACTGGCCAATATTGCTATGATGGCAATCACAACGAGCAATTCAATGAGCGTAAAACGCGTTTTTCCTCTATAAATCATGATGTCTCCCTGCGCTTTGTTAGAGTTTGAGTTTTTACTATTTTGCATTCGACCTTTGCCTCGCAACGCTCCCCAACTCCTTTATTTTCAAACAACCTGTCGAGTTGCGAGTATATATTTTCAAACATATTTGAGTAATCGTATTCCAAGCATGTGATGTTTTCCACATTTTCTTCCGCCGTTATGAAGTCCAAATCCTTGTAAATATTTATATCCAGCGCGGCCATGGCATTTTTCAGCATTTCAAAATTGGCTCCGGCCGAAAAAGCCGCGCCAAAATTGGCTGGCATATGTTGCTTTATAACACTCAAAGCCAGCTTGTCTCTTTTGGCGCGCGGAAGCGAGTGAATCCCTGTCGGGAAGTCTATAACCGTTAAATCGATGCCCCAATCTTTTGCCGTTTTTTTTGCAGCGCCCGCAAGATTCGCATTGTATGCATATTTCAAGGACGAGACAAAAAGGACTATATTGGAGTTGCCCCTGTCCACTAAATGCCTGAGGCATCTTTCTGGCGAATCGCTAACGCTCACCATTTGATTTAATGCTATATCAGGAAATTTGCCTTTATTAAAATCGCCCACAAACAAAACAGGGCGAGGGAGAGTCAGGCATTTTTCTATTTGTTTCCTTTCAAAATTGGCTGCGTGAATTATCACCGCGTCCAATCCAGGAGTGTCCTTTATCCTTTTAAGCTCAACGTCCAGAAGCTCTTCGCTGGCAAGCCCGGAAGGAATTATGCGCGTAAAAAAATTATGCCCCTCCTTCAAGCAAGGAGGATATGTCAGTCTAAGCAGACTCTCAAGATATTTATTCCCTTCATTTACACAGTAAGCAAGAAAATAAATTCCGCGCCCTGCTGCCTTTGCGCTTCTTTCCATCACAAACGCGCCCTGACGGGCTTTCATGTGAATTAATTTCTCCCGCTCCAATATGCTGAAAGCAGACAGCACTACCTGACGTCCCACATTAAATTCTTCGGCAAGATTTCTGACACTCTGCAGCTTTGCGCCGGCCGCAAGTTCGCCTGACTGTATTTTATGGCGAATGAACGCAGTCACCTGACTTGATTTTGAAGAGGCTTTCGTTAATTGCATATTGTCCGTTTCTCCTGATTGCATTATATACAATATGTCAGAGTATGTCAGAAGTCAAGGCCAGTGTTCGCTTTTTCACTTGAATCGCGCTCGTACTCCGCTATTTTAGGTTGTTGCAATTGATTTAAAACGGAGGAAATAGCCGTATGAATTTCAAAAAAGCCAGAAAATATATATTGACGCGCCTTGAAGAAGGCCTGCCTCACGAATTGTTTCACTATCACGGACTGCGCCACACTCTTGACGTTGAGCGCGAGGTCATGGAATTTGCAGCCGCCGAAAAAATTTCGGGCGATGAGCTTGTGTTGTTAAAAACAGCAGCGCTTTATCATGACTCAGGATTTCTTGTCCAGTACAAAAACAACGAGGAAATGGCCTGCGTGCTTGCCAAAGAATTTCTGCCTGAATTTGATTACAGCCAGGAACAGATTGAAAGCATTTGCAAAATGATCATGGCCACGCGCATCCCTCAAGAGCCACAAAACCTATCCGAAAGAATTTTGTGCGACGCAGATTTGGAATACCTCGGAACTGACAGGTTCTGCTCTCTCTCAAACGCCCTTAGAGAAGAACTGGCCGATCAGGACATTTATTTTTCCGAAAAGGAATGGCTGAAACTTGAAATAGATTTCATGGAAAAGCACAAATTCTTCACAAATTCCGCCGCGCGTTCCCGCAACGACCTAAAAATGAAGCATTTAAGCGAATTAAAAAAGGCTCTTGAGAAGCTGGGAGGGTAAGATCAATGATTAATATTACTGACAAAGTAGAGCTTGAGGTTATTGAGATCATTGCCGAGGGCGGAATGGGGGCGGTATACAAAGCCTGGCAACACGGAGTCGAAAACTTCAAAAAAACAGTGGCAGTAAAAACGCTTCTTTCCGAATTTACCAACAACCCTAAATTTGTAAAGATGTTCAAGGCCGAAGCCTTGCTTGTGGCAAACCTTGTGCATGAAAATATTGTGCAAATATACCAACTCGGAAAATTTGAGAATGACTACTACTTTGTCCTTGAATATGTGGACGGAATATCTTTGCATGATTTTTTGGAGTTTCACAATAAACTCAACCTGCGAATGCCCGTCAAGCTGGCAGTTTTTATAGCCAGCAGAATTGCGCGCGGCCTGGCTTACGCCCATAGCAGACGCGACGCTTCAGATTGCCCGCTAAACATTGTGCATTGCGATGTCTGCCCATCCAATATCCTTATTAACACAGAAGGGCTTCCAAAGCTTACAGATTTTGGGATTGCAAAGGCCGCCAACATGGCCGTCTATGACACAGTCTCCGGCAAATACCCGTACATGTCGCCGGAACAGGCCGCGGGAAAAGACATGGATTTCAGATCTGACATATACTCTCTAGGAATAGTGCTGTTCTGCATGCTCTCCGGGAAACCCACTCGCAATATGGACACCACATTGAACAATATCCTGAATCAAGCCAAAGACAATTTTATTGCCTGGGAAAACCTCCCTGACTCAGTTGACAACGACCTGAGAGCCATTCTGCGCAAAATGCTGGCGACAAATCCATGTGACAGGCATCAGGACACAGCCGAACTCGCGAGAGATCTGGAATACTATATATACAAAGACGGCTACGGGCCCACAATCGTTGCGCTTGCCGACTACATGCGCGAACAAATGCCCTGTCTGTTTTCAAAAGAAACAGACAACAGCAAAGCTCCATCAGAAGGCTGCGGAACAAGCTTCATAAACCGCACAACAAAGATAAAATTTTAAAAAAAACTGATTTTAAAAAGCGCAGGGCTGCCTCTCTTAAAAGGCAGCCCTGCTTTTTTTGGGGGATTGCTATTGTTAATTTATTTCGATTTTCTGAGTTATTATATAGCAGAAGCAATGCCAAAAAATAGACAGAAAACACTTAAATATTTAAAGACAAAGTAGTTAAATAAAAAAAGAAGAGCGGCAAAACTCAGCAATAGAGACATAATAACCCGACAGCTATGTGCCACAAAGCGACACATAGTGTCTCACTTCAAGCATTTCAGGGATAGCGCGCGTAATCCCTCAGTGAAAGTGGTTTTTTAAAAGTTAAAAAAACAACGGACTGGAAAAAATATTTTTTTGGTTTAAATTAGAAGTTTTTCGTCACAAACCACAACAGCGCGTGATGCTTAAAATTATGGGAAACAAAAATAAAAACAAAAGCTGGCTCACCATACACCTTGAGTATGGCATTACAGTATGCCTAATGACTCCAATCAGGCTGTTGCCTTTGCGCGCCGCTTACAAGCTCAGTTGCTTAATCTTCCGCCTTTTATACATTTTTGACGCCAGGCACAGAAAAAGAACTATTTCGCACCTTCTGCACAGCGGTGTGGCGGCTACAGAAACAGAGGCAAAGCTTCTTGCAAAAACTAATTACAATCACTTCGGCAAAGTAGCGGTGGAAGTCATCAAGTTTGACCAGATAGTACTTAAAGAAAACGCAAGAGTGCATTTCTCCTTCAACGGGCCAGATGAAATAAAGAAGCGCTTTCTTACTTTCGGAAGTGAGGAGCCAGCGATAATAGTGACAGCCCATTGCGGCAATTGGGAAATGGCAGGGAACAGCTATGCCTATTTTTCAAATATTACACTGACATCCATAATGAGAAAATTGGGAAACCAGAAGCTTGGCAAATTAATTTACGGCCGACGCGAAGGGAAAAAGCATAAAATTGTTCCCAAAGACAAAGGACTGCGCCCATTGCTGTCCGCGCTCAAAAAGGGCGAATCGGTGGCTATAGTGGCGGATCAGCACGCAAGCACGACCGAAGGAGTGGACACTGTGTTCTTTGGCCATCCCGCGCGCTCTCACGCGACTCCCGCCCTCTTGCATTTGAGAACTGGAACACCTATTATAGTGGGCATAGTGCGCAGACTTGACAATGACTTTCATTTCGAGCTGCGCATTGACGATTGCCTGGTTTATGAGCCAACAGACGACAAGGAAGGCGACATAAAAAAATTAACTCAGATGTACACCTCTTCTCTGGAGAAATTGATAAGGGAAACGCCGGAGCAATGGCTTTGGGCGCATCGGAGATGGCTTAATATCAACCGGAAATACAGCAAATTCCAAAAGGAGACAACGCAAAATGAAAAAGAACACTGTACTCAACCTTGACACAGGCAAGCTGCTTGTGGCGCCATCAATACTGGCCTCTGATTTCTCAAAGCTCGGCGATGAAATAAAACGAATAGACGACGCGGGCTGCGACCTAATACATCTGGACGTAATGGATGGGCATTTTGTGCCCAATATAACTTTCGGGCCGCCGCTGGTGAAAAGCATACGCAAATACAGCGATCTCTGCTTTGACGCGCATCTCATGATTTCCGAGCCTTTGAAGTATATTGAGGAATTTGCCGCCGCCGGAGCCGATCATATTACATTTCATATAGAATGCGACTGCGACCCGAATGAAGCAATAGAAAAAATAAAAGCAACCGGATGCTCTGCGGGCGTCAGCGTTAAGCCCATGACTCCGGCAAGCGCAATCCTGCCGTTGCTTGACAAATTGGATCTGGTCCTGGTCATGACCGTGGAGCCCGGCTTTGGCGGACAAAGCTTTATGGCCAACATGATGCCCAAAACAAGGGAAATAAAAGACGCAATAAAGGCAGGCGGACACGCAACCCACCTGCAGATAGACGGCGGAATCGACACAAGCACCGTCATTGACGCGGCAACTGCCGGGGCTAACATGATGGTTGCCGGCACTTCAGTGTTCCGCAATCCCGACGGCGCGACAGCGGCCATAAAAGCCTTGCATGACGCCCAAAGCTGCTTGCGTTGATTTTTTTGAACGTTTCCCGAAGTTCTTTCCGGCATTTGCGGAAAAGAAAAACAGGATAATATTATACCTGCGCGCAAAAAGAAAAAACAGTGAATTTCACGGGAGAGAGATGAAACAAGAAACAAGCACTCAGCCAAAACGCTCAGATATACCTGAAAACATGACCTGGGACATTTCCAGAATGTATTCCAATATCGAAGATTGGGAAAAAGACTTTGCCAAAGCTGATCCGCTTTTGGCAGAGATGCTACTGTTCAAAGGAAAGTTATCCAGCTCGCCTCAGACTCTTGCGGACGCATTCAAGAAAAATGACGAGCTTGAAAGAATCCTTGAATTTGTATATGTCTACGCGCATTTAAAGTCCGATGAGGACATAGGAAATTCCGAAAACAATGGACGCCTGGACAGGGTTTCCTCCAAATTCGCGGAAATTCAGGGAATGCTTGCCTGGTTTGAGCCAGAACTGCTTTCAATGCCGGAAAAAAAATTCAAAGAGTTTATGAAAGCTCCCGAGCTCTCATTTTATAAGCGCACCCTCAGCGAAATACACCGATCCAAGCCGCATACGCTTTCCGAAAAAGAGGAGCGCTTGCTGGGGCTGGCATCCGATGTGCTGTCCACTCCGCATAAAACTTTTTCCATGCTGAACAACGCGGACATGAAATTCCCGGTCATCGATGACGGCAAAGGGAAAAAAATCGAACTGACACATGGGAACTACATCAAATTTCTCGAAAATGAAAACCGGGAAGTCAGGAAAGCCGCGTTCTCGGGAATGTACGACACTTTTGCGTCATTCCGAAACACACTCTCGTCCACCTTGGATGGAACCATCAAAAACCATGTGTTCGACTCCAAAATAAGAAACTATCCGTCACCGCTTGAAGCCTCGCTTCATTCGGACAATATCCCGCCTGCAGTCTATGAAAATCTTATAAAGACTGTTCACGACAATCTGCCCGCGCTCCACAAATATTTTAAATTGCGGACAAAGGTCTTTGGCTTGGACAAGCTTGACATGTATGACATCCATAACCCCCTGATTCCTGAGTGCAACGTCGAGATCCCATGGGAACAGGCATGCAAATGGGTAAGAGAGGCATTTCGTCCGCTGGGCTCCGAATATTGCGAGATTCTTGAAAAAGCTTTCAGCGAGCGCTGGATCGACGTTCTGGAATGCCAGGGCAAACGCTCCGGCGCATATTCAAGCGGATGCTACGATTCTTCTCCATACGTCCTCATGAACTACAACGGCACATTAAATGACGTTTTTACGCTTGCCCATGAACTCGGCCATTCAATGCATTCGCACTATTCCCACAAAGCTCAGGATTATCATTACGCCGACTACAGGATATTTGTAGCGGAAGTTGCGTCAACCACAAATGAACTGCTTTTGCAGGATTATCTGATGAAAACTTCCGATGACGAAAATTTCAAGACATACCTGCTGAATCATCTGGCCGACCAAGCGCGCGGAACAGTGTATCGCCAGACCATGTTTGCCGAATTCGAGAAAATGATACATGAGCTTTCCGCAAATTCCGAACCGCTAACGCCGGACAGCCTTTCCAAGCTTTACTTCGAGATAAACGCCAAATATCACGGGGATATTGTAGCCCCTGACAAGCGCATACAAATGGAATGGGCAAGAATTCCTCATTTCTATTATAATTTCTATGTTTACAAGTACGCCACCGGATTTTCCGCCGCCTCCGCGCTGTCTCAAAACATTTTGAGCTTTGACAAAAGCAAACTTGACGCTTATCTTGGTTTCTTGAAGGCGGGCGACTCAAAAGACGCTTTGGACATTATGCGAGACGCGGGAGTCGATTTGTCAAAGCCGGATCCGATCGATTCGACTTTGAAGCAATTTGACGCCACAGTAAACCAACTGTCAGAAAGGCTGTTGAATAAAAAATGATGAAACTGCAAAGCGGAGGCTGCGAAATATACGCCAGCGGATCAATCATTCCCGCCGGAAACAATCCGGTGGAAATGATCTTTGACGAAGAGATGCCGCCGCAAAAATACACGTTTAGCTTTGACAATGACGCCAACGGGGCCGTGGAGAAAACAACGCTGAAAAGAAGTGGCATGAACACAATAGAAATAACTTTTTGCAACTTTAATCAAGGAGTGGACAACGCCACCCCTGCCCCTCTCAAGCTGGGAACGCTTAATGGCAAAGAGCTGTTGTTTTCATATCGAATAGACGCGCTGAACGATTCTTCGGTCAAAATATTCAACTATGCATGGTATCTCAAGGAACCTGAAAATGAAAATTAAATGCGGCAAATACGACGTGCTCAGCTCCGGCTCGGTCATAGGATTTGAAGAAGAGCCAATAGAGATGATCTTTAAAATAGACGGCGAAGAATACACTTTCAGATTTGTCTTTGAAATAGACGAGAACAACCGCGAAACGCGCGCCGAAATCAACCCTGAAAGCGCAAATCTAATAGAGATCTTCATCATAAATTCAATCAGCGCCTTTGGCGTCGGCTCCGAAGAGCCCGTGGAGCTGGGCGAGATCAAAGGCCGAAAGCTATTACTGTCGCACTGCGTCTACACCTGCGGCAATTCGCGCGAAAAACTCCTGCATTACACATGGTATCTGCTCTGAGGCAATTGGGCGGAGCCGCCAAAAAATTAACGCATTGCGCCACAAAAATGAATTTGGGTTGATTTTTTCAGATTCAGGTGAATTTTATATGCGTTGGAATGCAAAACATCTGGAGAAACAGAAATGAAAGATTATCAGAAAGAAACTGTTGAAAAAATAAAAAAGCTAGCAAAAGAGAAGAATGCCGTCATTCTTGTCCATAATTACCAACTTGGCGAAGTGCAGGACGTTGGCGACTTTGTCGGCGATTCCCTGGAGCTTAGCATAAAGGCAAAAAACACCGACGCAGACGTTATAGTTTTCTGCGGCGTTAAATTCATGGCTGAAACGGCAAAAATACTGTCTCCAAGCAAAACAGTGCTGCTTCCTGTTGAAGACGCCGGCTGCCCAATGGCCGACATGGCCACAGCCGAGGGCTTGAGAAAAATGAAAGCGGAGCATCCCGAAGCCCTCGCCGTTTGCTATATCAACAGCACCGCCGAAGTGAAAACGGAATGCGATTTGTGCTGCACGTCCGCAAACGCCTTCAAAGTGGTGGAAAGCATTCCTGCCGACAAAGAAATAATTTTCCTGCCGGACAAAAACCTCGGGGCCAACGTTGAGATCGCCACGGGACGCAAGATGATTCTATGGCCAGGATTTTGCCCCACGCATATGCGCATATTGCCGGAATTTATCGAAAGAAAAAAAGCGGAATACCCGGACGCCATTGTGATAGTCCACCCGGAATGCTCGACGGAAGTGACGGCAATGGCCGATGAAGCGCTCAGCACCGGCGGAATGATCAAATTTGTCAGAGAAACAAAGGCTCAAAAAATAATTATCGGAACTGAGATCGGGATAATTCACAGGCTCCGCAAGGAAGCTCCGGAGAAGATGTTCATCCCCGTATCCGAACAGGCCGTTTGCATGAACATGAAAAAGATCAACCTGGAAGACGTCCTCTCTTGCCTTGAAAATATGGAAACAGAAATCACAATGGACGAAGACATGCGCAAGAAAGCCGAAAGGCCCATTCTCAAAATGCTTGAAATAAAAATATAGCCAATACAATATGAGCGCAAAAAAAAAATTGGTGGCGGCAATGAGCGGCGGAGTTGACTCCTCTGTTGCAGCGGCTCTCTGCAAACAAGACGGCTACGATCTTATCGGCGTTACCCTTAAGATGCGCTCCTGCGAAGATTCGCGCGAAACCACAAAGTCATGCTGTGGTCTGGACGACAATATCCAGGCCGGGCTGGCGGCGGAAAAGATAGGAATCCCGCATTATTTTCTTGACGTCAAAAAAGAATTTAAAGACGAAGTCTTGCGCAGAACCTGGCGGGAATACAGCTCCGCCCGCACTCCGAACCCATGCGTAATGTGCAATCATTTCATCAAATTCGGAACGCTTCTTGACTACGCGCGCAAGATCGGCGCGGAAGGAATTGTCACCGGGCACTATGCTGTTCTTAAGCGCGACGAAAACGGCTTCACAAGGTTGTTCAAAGGCAGGGACGACAAAAAAAATCAAGTTTATTTTCTGGCAATGCTCACGCAGGAACAACTCCGGCGCAGTTATATGCCGCTCGGCGAACTGACAAAGCCGGAAACAAGGCAAATCGCCGATTCGCTTGGGCTGCTGAACGCTCAAAAACAGGAAAGCCAAGATGCCTGCTTTGGAATAAAAGGCGAAAACTTTTCGGAAACTCTGGCGCGCCTGTTCAACAATAAAATGCCGAAAGGCGAAATTGTAACGATAGACGGAACAGTAGTGGGAACGCATGATGGAATCCACAACTACACAATAGGCCAGCGCAGAGGCCTTGGCGTGGCTCTCGGAGAACCGGCATATGTCTGCGCCATTGACGCTGAGACCAACCGCGTGGTTCTGACCATGGATCAGAAAGACTTAATGTCGCGCGGATTGATTGCCAGCAATATGAACTGGCTTGACGAAGCGCCTGACCCATTCGACTGCAAAGCTCAAGTCCGCTATAATCAAACACCTTTTGACGCGAACGTCGAGCGAATGGACGGCAACAAAACGATTGTTCGCTTAGCCTCTCCGTCCCGGGCAGTGACCCCCGGGCAGGCTCTGGCTTTGCTAAAAGGCTCGCAGCTTATCGCGGGCGGATGGATAGAGTCAAGTTTTTGACTTGCTGAAAAGCAAAAAAGTTGCGAGCTTATCCGCCTTGCCCTTGCGCCGAAAATGCGCTATATTGCTTTCATAAGAAAGGATTTATTATGCCGGGATTATTATTTAAAATTGCAATGATTTGTGTTTTTGCCGCATCGCTTACTGGCTGTTCCATGTTTAAAGACATCAATGAATGGAAAGCCAATACCGCCAAAAAAGGCGCTGAAATTGAAAAGAAAAAAGAAAAAAATGAAGATGAAAACAGCTTCAAAGATTCCCCTCTGTACGGGAGTCTGAATGAATACGAACGCGAGCAACTGTCTCCTTTTTACAAAAATATAGATAATGAAAAAAAGAGCAGAAGAAAAAAAATATTTGGCTATTGACTTCAGAACAGGCAATCATGTTTATAAAAATATGCGGAATAACAACTGAAAAAGATTACAGATATATTTCGAGCAAAAATATTTCTGCGGCAGGATTTGTGGCCTGCCCCAAAAGCCCCAGATATATTTCGCCCGAGCAAACGGCCCGAATTATAAGCTCATGCAAAGCTGACGTGGAAAATGTCGGAGTGTTTGTCAACGCGTCTTTTGAAAACATATTGGCTTATATTGACGCCGGAATTAATATTGTTCAGCTCCATGGAGACGAGTCTGCCGATTTGGCGCGGAAGCTTTCCGGCTTTGCGGAAGTATGGAAAGCTTTAAGGCCGGAAACAAAAAATGAACTCAATGACTTTGCCAATTATCCGGCTGACAAGTTTTTGATAGACGCCTACTGCCCTGATTTGAGAGGCGGGACGGGCAAAACAGCCAACTGGGATCTTGCCCGTTTTGCCGTTGATTTTTTTAATGCGCCGGTTATTCTAGCGGGCGGCCTTGGCGCGCAAAATGTGAAAGAGGCAATCTCCAAAGTCCGCCCGTTCGGACTTGACGCAAGCAGCGGAGTCGAAATATCACCGGGCGTAAAAGACCACTCGCTTGTGGATGAATTTATCAAAACAGTGGAGGAAGCCTGTGGATAAAGAACAAAAAAGATCAAACATCCTTGCACAAATTGGGATAGCCATTTTTGCGGCTTTGTTGCTGGGAGCGGCCGGGGCTTCTCTTTTCAGAGAGTATGGCAAAGATTATTTTATTTCGAAAACCACGGCGCATGTTCCCGACAAAAAAGCCGCGGCCGATTGGCTCGCGGCCATTGAAGCAAACGATATGAAGCGCGCGCTTCTGGCGGCAAAACGAATTGTTCCCGACTATCAGATCTCTCTTCCCAGGCGTGAATACATGCTTCTTTTGCGCGTAAATGACATGAATTCAACAATCCTGACCGACGACTTCAACCGCCTTGATTATGACCGATGGAAAGACGCTCTGGCATTAAAAAAGCTTTCAAAATCATTGATAAAAAGCAAGGACACCACACTCCATGATTTGTATCAGGCTGTAATAGGCAAAGTAAAATACAGCCCGGCCGCCCCAAAAACATATCCGCCGTATTCCGCAATGGAAATATGGGAAAGAGGCTATGGCACAAATGAAGACAGAATCAGGCTTTTTTGCAATCTTGCACAACAAGCTGGCTGCGAAACAAAAATTATTTCTCTCCTGAAAAAGACAGGACGGCCCATCCTCGCATTGTGCGAGGCCGACAATAACGGCAGAATTGACGCCATCGATTTCAGTCACAACAAGTTTTTCAAAGGGTTGTCAGTGGAGGAGCTGTCCCAAAAGCCTGAACTTATTCCGCAAGACTGGACGCCCCTGCAAAGAAAGGCGCTGAAAAGAGGAAAGGTTTACATTTATCCGGCCGAATTTCAGGATTACAGAGCGCAAAACCAGAAACTGGCTTCGCGTCTGGAAAAAATAAACATGCCCGGCATTCCAACACTGGACAGCGGCCCATCCGAAAATCTGGCGCGTTATATTAAAAACAGAGGCATTAATAAAAGTTCCAACCATTTTGGCTATTGGCATATTCCAATCGCCGCAGTCCGCTCAATGCCCAAGCCTTCGGAAAAGTGGCTCAAGAAACATAAACCGGCCGAGTATTAATTTTTGACGAACCGCTCAATTGCGTTTAATTGAATTAATCCGGAGCTGCCCGCATGCGGCGTTTGACGATGAGCCTTTTTCTATTCTTGCGGTTACATTAGCGTGATTGTCCAGCATGATTTTTTCAAAAACATTTATAGTTTCCCTAGATGGCCTCTCGTAGCCTTCGGCGTCTGTTTCATTGTATGGGATCAGATTTACTTTTGCGTGGCTTTTTACGGCTATTTTTGCAAACTCTTTCGCATCGCGAGGAGAGTCGTTCAGTCCTTTTATCAGCGTGTATTCAAAGGTTGGCATTCTTGATGTGCTTTCCCGATAATATTCGCATGCGTTAAGTATTTCTTTTATGGGCCGCCTGAACTTCTCAGGAATAAGTTTTGCCCTGACAGAATCATCGGCGGCATGGAGGGATACTGCCAGATTAAATTGCTTGCCTAAGTCCGCCAGTTTTTTAATCCCTTTAGTCCAACCACTGGTGGAGACGGTTATTCGCCTGCTGGCCATTCCTATTTTTTCAGGATCCGTCAGCATGCTTAGAGCTTCCGCAAGGTTTTGAAAATTCAGTAGCCCTTCGCCTATTCCCATAAAAACTATATTGTCGGGCAATGCGCCATTTTCATCGCAGGCGTGATAAAATTGTTCAATTATTTCTCCACCGTCCATATTGCGGACAAACCCGTCTGCGCCGCTCGCGCAGAAGTAGCACTGGACAGGGCATCCGACTTGCGAACTCAGACAGAATGTTGTTCTGTCCGGCGCGTGGATAATCACAGTTTCGACAGCTTCGCCGTCCGCCAATCTTACAAGAAGTTTTTTTGTTCTGTCCGCCGCTTTTGCGACAGTTTCGACATGGGAGGATTCGCACAAAAAAACATCCGCTATTTTTTGGCGAAGCCCGGCCGGTATATTCTTCATTTTTTCCGGATTGAGGACGCGTTTTTTGTAAACCCAGTCAAATATCTGCTTTGCGCGGAATGCTGGTTCTCCCTCGGATTTAAGGAATGAGTTTAAATCCTCTTTGGAGAGCGCGCAAAGGAAAGGCTTTTTCGTCATTTTATTTTTCTTCCTCGGTCTTTCTTTCCAGTTTTTTCCCTTTCCAGAGATAGACCATTTTGTCTTTGTATTTGTTGTGTTTGGGAAGGAGGTTTGTCCAAAGGCGGGCAGCATGAACCGGCACTTCTGTGCTGATGAGAAGAACCTCTTCCTCATCCTGAGGCAGACCGTCAAGCTTGTTGATTGTCTTCACTTTGCATCCTAGATAAAAACACTCCCCGTAAAGTCCTACTATGTTGTTGTCTTTGTAGATCACAAGCTCCGGCGAAAAAGATTTGCCTATTGCTTTGCGCAATGATTCGCCAAAGTCACGCTTGGAACTTTCCTGAGCCTTGTAAGGATGAATCAAAGCCCAGAAAAAAAGCATTCCCGCCACTGTCATAAGCAAAATATGCACCCAAAGCCTAAGCTTAAATTTTGACGCCACCAGAATGCGAATTCCTATTAACACTATAATTCCGGCGTATGTCAAAGCAAATATCAGCATTTTTTTGTCTTCACGGAATGTGGTCCCACGGGAAAGACTGACCAAATCCTGCCACCAGGCCGGGGGCAAAAGGTAAAAGCCAACAATCACCGCAGCCGCCAGAAAAGGCACATAAGCAAAAATTTTCAGCATTTGTCTGTATTTTTCGCCGTAACGCCTTGCGAGAAGGCCGTAATTGATTCCGATCATTATCGAAAGCATTGGCGTAAGCATAATCATGTCTCTGGTCTTGGTGAAAGGGCTGAGCCAAAGCAAAAAGCACAAAGAAATGACAATGGTTCGCAAGAAACGGCTGAAAATTGGATTTTTGTCAAGCGGATGGAAAGCCACGCAAAAGGGGCACCATGCAATGATTGTCCAAGGCATAAACCTAAGAAGCGTGTCAAGCGGAAAGAAAAGAAGGTGATGAAAGTATTCTTCAAAAGTTCCAGCTCCAAACGGCATGGTTTGGAAGGGAATGTCCACACCGGCTCTCCACCTTGGAATCCCCCAGAAAAGAACAAACGCCGCTATTATAAGCATGCCGATTAAAAAGCCGGGCTTGCGCAATTTTTGCCATACAGTAAGCGGGCGGCGCATAAACACAAGCGGAAAGAAAAAATAGAAAAGTGCAGCCCAGCCTATGGTAAAAAAGGCAAGGCCGCAGAAGAAGGAGCCGTATATCCAGGCTTTGTTCCAATTGCTTCTTGCCATGCCGAAAGTGAACCACGAAAGCCATGCCGAAAAAATAAACAACAAAGCCAGAAAATGAGGGTATCCATCCAGCGCTTTTTCCAAAATAATATTGGATGATATCATTACCGCCACACCGACAAAGGCGGCTTGAAGGCCCAGAGCCCTTCGTCCAACTTCCCATACAAGCAGGGCTGTGCCAAACAAAGACAATACTGAGATCAAACGCAACGACAATTCCATGCTCAAACCCAGATGCCTGGAAAAACAGGCAGCCAGCCATGGAAACAATGGATAGGCTTCAGAAGCTGGCACGCCGTGAGCCATTGACGCCGGAAAAAACAAATCCATTTCCTGAGCCATTGCGGAAAAATCGCCCTCATGCCAGTACAGCTCACGGTCGCCTATCTGTTGAAATGAAAACAACAGCAG
>CAZYVR010000083.1:0-17965 GCA_964651145.1 uncultured Victivallales bacterium
GGCATAATTAGTGGTTATTCTTTTCATTTTAGCATTGCCGGATTCATCAAAAATGATGTCGTTCTGTTCAAATCCATATTTTCTTATCAAAAAGTCTGTTTGATAAAGCCTGTGTTCGCGCGTTAACCGATCTTCGCCATCGAGCTCAAAGTTGCGCTCCCCTGGGATAGTCGGATCCCCCAATCCAGGCTGGTAAGCCGAAAAGTAAACGCGCTGGAACTTCAAGCGCTCATACAGGCCATAAGTATATTTCATTATTTCAGAGTCCTTCTCGTCAGAGGCGCCCACAATAAACTGAGTTGTGCATTTGACTCTGGAATATCTGGAGCCCTTTGCAGTCAAAGCGGACATAAGCTTTAACTGATGAATAATGTCATTCTCATAGTCTTTTTTATGCGAAAGAAGCTCAAAATGCTTTTTGCCGGGAGACTCGATATTCAATGACACAGCGCTGGCCAGCGACAAAGCATCCTCAATTGCCGCGTCCGACGCTCCTGGTATGACTTTTAAATGAATATACCCGCGAAAACGATGCTTTGTCCTTAATATTCGCGCGACCGCGTTTATCATCTCCATGGTGCGGTCCGGATTGTCAATCACACCGGAACTTAGAAAAAGACCGTGAAGTTGTTTCTGGCGAAGATATTCCATGAAGGTCTGAGCCAATTGTTCTGGATCGATTGTGCAACGCCGCACATTTGACTCGCTTCTGAGCGGACAGTATTTGCAGTCGTTTCCGCAAGCGTTCGAGAGAAGCGTTTTCAACAGGATTGAATATCCGCCCTGCGGGAGCGGCACAGGATAAAGCCAGCGGCCATCCCCTGCCCTTTTGCGCCTGTCAAGCTTGCTTGTTCCGCAAGCGCAAGCAAGGTCGTACTGAGAATCTTCAGAAAGAATCTTAAGTTTGTCCAAAGTGTCCATTAATGCGCTGTCCTGTTTCTTTATCTATATACAGTCAGCAATTATTAGTCAAGGAACAAAATGCGATTCTTTGCTTGATTTTAACGCCCCTAACTGTTATTTAATAAGGACAACAAACATGAGCATCAATGAACAAATTATACATAACAGGCGGCAATCCGATATCAGGAAAAATGACAGTGAGCGGCAACAAAAACGCCGTTCTCCCCATGATTGCAGCCTCACTCCTGACGGACGAAGAAATAATACTTAGAAACGCCCCGGATATTCTGGACGTGCGCGCCATGCTCGAAATAGCCGCATCCCTGGGAGTGTCTGCCTCTTTTGAGAAGAATACTATAAAGTTAAAAGCAGGCAATATAAAAACGTCCGACCTCCCCCGAAAGCTTTGCTCGCAAATCCGCACTTCCATGCTTTTTGCCGGCCCCTTGCTTATGCGCTGCGGCAAGGTTTCTCTCTGGCCACCCGGCGGAGATGTAATAGGCCGCAGAAGATTGGATAGCCACTTTTACGGCTTGCGCTCCCTCGGCGCAATCATCGATGCGGACGAACTTCCTTTCAAAATGAAAAAAACAAAAGCCCTAGAAGGCAGAGATCTTTTTCTTGACGAGGCAAGCGTAACCGCCACAGAGCATATAATGACAACCGCCGTCCTTGCAAAAGGACAGACCATTATCAGAAACGCCGCCGCCGAACCGCATGTGCGCGCTCTTGCGGAGCTGCTGATTAAAATGGGCGCAAAAATCACCGGCCTTGACAGCAACACTTACACCATTGAAGGCGTTGAAAAACTACACGGCACAGAACATTCAATAAGCGGCGACCATATAGAAGCGGGAAGCTTTCTGGCTCTGGCTGCGGCAACTGGCGGAGAACTGACAATAAACGGCACTGAATCGCGGCATTACTGGATGACTCGCCGTGTGTTTGAGCGCTTCGGGATAAACTTTGAGCTTAAGCCGGACAGCATATTCCTCCCTGGCAATCAGGAACTTATAGTCAAGCCTGATTTCGGCAACGCTGTCCCGGTCATTTCCGACGGCCCCTGGCCGCAATTTCCAAGCGACATGATGAGCTGCATGATAGTTGCGGCGACTCAGGCAAAAGGGAGCTCATTGTTTTTCGAGAAAATGTTTGAAAGCAGAATATATTTTGTTGACCGTCTCATAAGCATGGGGGCAAACGCAATCGTGTGCGACCCGCACAGGGCTGTCATTACAGGCCCCGCCAAACTGCACGGAATTGAAATGTCCAGCCCGGACATACGCGCCGGAATGGCCCTTATCATAGCCGCGCTCTGCGCCAAGGGCGAAAGCGTCATAAGAAATTCGGATATAGTCTTCAGAGGCTACGAAAATCTTGTGGAAAAAATTGTGTCTCTTGGCGGAAAAATTTCAAGTTAAACAAACAGGCAAATAATTTAGAATGAAACACACACATATACTGATAGGCGCCGCTTTAATTATGAATCTGACCGCAGCAGCCGTTGCCGCTGAGCCAACTCAAAAGAAAGCCGGCTTGAGCTTTCGCACAGACGACAACCACCCAATAAAAAAGTGGAAAGAGCTGGCGGATATCTTTGAAAAATACGACGCTCATTTCTGCGCATCTATTAATTTTCTTTCCGCAAAGAACAACAAATCATTCTTAAAGTTCATGAAGGAACTTCAGGCAAAGGGGCATGAGATCATGGATCACAGCCCAACTCACAGCGTCATTCATATGACATTCAGCACACAAAAGGAAGCAGGCGCATACGCCCAAAAAAAAGGAGTCCATCATGTTTCCGGCAAAAAAGTGTGCTTTAACATTATTATGCCCAAAGACACTTCCTCATTCGACTCAGGAGACGCGATTGCAAGCAAAGCCCAATTAAAAATCGACAATCCCGCTTTGGAAAAAAAGCTTAAAGGAAATCCCTTTATCTTCCTGGAAGACACTCGCGAGTTATACTTGGTCCGTCAGGCAAAAGACGGCTCCTGGCAGATCCAAAGCCCATGGGGCGAAAAAAATGTCAATTTTGCGCAAGAGAAAAAAATCAACTTTAGATTTATCCCTAAACAGACAATGACTGTAGAGCCGGAAGCGCTGCGCCACCAGACGCGCATTGTTCAAGAAATCTGCAAAGAAAACGGAATAAAACTGCCAACAACCTGGATTCAACCTGGCGGATGGCAGCCGACTCTCCAGGGGAAGGCAATCAAAGACGTAATGGGCGATGAGTTCGGATATACTGCTGGCGCGACATACCCAAACCGCTCAATTAAATGCTTTAACGAACGCAATCCTGACCATGACAAAGCTTTCGGCATGCAATGGGGCAATTTTGTGGAAGACGGAGAAACTCTGAAAACCAGCAAAAGAAAAATTGCGGATTCGCTGGCAAAGCATTATGTGCTCTTCGGTCACAGCCACGCGCGTGGCTCCAAAAGCACGGGAGGCTGGGAAGGCACAAAAAAGAACACTGAAGCTCTGTTGAAATGGTGCAAAGAAAATGACATACCCGTCCGCACTCACAAGGAATGGGCGGAAATCCTTTACAAGCTCCCGACAAATCAAAGCGTTAATATTATGCCGCAACTCAACGTTGATCTTGACAAGAACGGCATCCCGGACGGCTTCAAGCTCTCCCGGGGAGTGGCAGCGGCAAAAGATGATTCTGAAACAGTTCTTAAAGCTGAACGCGCAGGAAGCATCTGCGTTATTGACAAACTCGCGGGAATCGAACCAGGCATTAACCATTTCGACTTGATGGCAAAAGGAACGCCCGGCACGGAACTAACAGTGAATTTTAGATTTAAAGGACACAAGACAATTGCGGTAAAGGGCAAACTTGCAAACAGCTCATGGACCAAAATCAGCGGAGACGTCAAAGCGCCCGAGTCAGCTAATTATATGACTGTCGACATTTCATCTTCCAAGACATCAAAGCCAACCTTAATAAAAAAGCTGGTTTTTTCCAGATAACATTTTAATCAGACAAAGAGTCCAAGTAAGATTTCACTATCAGTCCTTCCCTGCAATATTCACGGTGCTCTTCGCTCAATCCCACTTCAAAGAAGTCCATTAGATCCAGGCCAAGAACCATATTGCCAAGCGGATTGACATGCATTGCGTCGCGCATCATAGAGCGATAGACAGCAACATCATGCAAACGCAATTTATCCCAGCGCGAAAAGTGGTCGACAACAGGACAGTTCAATTCTGCCCCGACATCCCGTATGATCTGCATATACTCCAACAGCGCGTTTCTATAAGACAGCTCCATTTGCTCCAAATCACAGCCATAATAAGTTTGGAAAACGACTTCTGAGCCTAATGTTGTTATTTTTTTGTGCAAAAGCAGCAAGTTGTCGCGATAAGTCCTGGCATCAACATTTTTATCAGGATTAGAGTCATTGCCGCCGATTGTAATGACAACAAGATTAGGTTCGTATCTAGCAAGCTCATTGTCATAGCGATTGAGCAAATCAACTGTTGTATTGCCGCTTATGCCGGAATTAATAAACTGTCCGCATACACTGCACAAATTTTTAAATCCAAGCTCCACAAAGTCGAACCAATGCATTCCTGGCTGAAAACGTTGTGTGTTTGAGGAGCCGAAAGCGATAAACCGGAAAGCTTGGCCTTCCTCTAGCATTTGATGAATTTTAAACTTCATTGCTGTTTCCTTTTAAATACCTTATAATTTGTTTCCATAAGAACATTGTATACTGTATACAATTAACCGCAATAGCTTAAAAGTCAATAGTGTATCATGCAGATAGTTAAAAAAATAGAATCTCACGCAACCCGACGGAGCTGCCCAAAGTCTTGATAAATAAAAAAGCCGACAAAGTCGGAATAAAAACCGGATTTTGTCCGGGCTTGGCCCAGCGGAAAACGCGCCGGTGGCAAAGCCACTTTTAGGGAGACAGAGCGCATGGCACGTTGAAAGCCTGCTGCTTGTTGGGACGCGAAGCAACAACAAGCTTTATTTCATTGCAGCGCCAGCTTACTGGACTTTTAGCGACTCCATCGCATTGCCCAAATCTGTTTTTTTGTTACTGTTTTTTCAAAAAAAGCCTTGACAGCTCGAAAAAACAATGTACCATTGATCTATATCAATCACCAACAATATCAAGTGTCAAATGCTGAAAAATACTGACATCTATAAAACAAGCGCGCCCAAGTATTGCGTGATAAAAGACGCCATTAAGCAAAACATACTGGATGGGAAATATGATGAAGCCCAAGGGCGCCTCCCATCCTGCCGCGATCTGGTCAAGATTTGCGGAGTCAGCTATATGACAATCAATAAAGCTCTGAATCTTCTCCAAGACGAAGGATACGCAAAGATGATCAGGGGAAAGGGTATTTTTGCCTCCCGTCCCAAGCATATAAAAACCGCAGAAAAAGCGAACAAGGCAGGATTTTTGATGCAAATAGCAGGAGATGTTTATAAAAATATGTTTTCTGTTATTTTGAATGGGCTTGAAGCTGAGGATATACTCTCTGTCCCTCTTTATTCTACTTCAGCTTTTGACAACATGCTCCAATGGGAAAAAGATGCTAAATTTGACAAGTTCACCTCGCAGGGGTTCAAATCATTGGTGATTGATGGGACCAGGCATTTTCCTTTTACTCTTTTGAAAAAATATTATAACAGGCTGAATCAAATCATTTTTGTGAGCCACTTTGAAAGCGACATTGATTTTCCTGACGCAAACTTTATTCTGGGGGATTTCAGAAAAGGCGGCTATTTGGCGGCTGATTGCCTCTTGAAAAATGGAAGAAAAAAAATAGCATTTATAACTTTCGAGAAGTTGTCAAAAGTAGAGCATGTTCAAAATGGCTGCGCAGAAAAATACTACGACAGAGATGTGATAGAAGGGACAAAAAAAGCCTTTGAGGAAAATGGCATTGATTTTGAAAATAATTTTTCTGTCATCTATGACAACCCTAAAATCCATGACGACAGTTCGATTTCTCATCCTTTGACTGATTTTTTTGCATCCGGAGGAGATGGAATAATCTGCCTGGGAGACCACAGGGCCTTGCATGTCTACAAGCATGCTATAAAAAACAAGATTAAAATTGGAAAAGACGTTGGCGTGGTGGGGTATTATAATACTTCATGGACAGAGGTTTATAATCCGCCCCTCACATCCGTGTCTATCCAGGAAGAGGAGATGGGGAAGCTCTCAATAGAAGCAATATTAAATAAGTGGAAAGGCAAAAAAGTGATTGTTAAACCTAAGCTGATAAGAAGGGGGTCAGAATAACAAGCTGCATGAAAACATGCTTTACACTAATAGAATTGCTCGTTGTAATTGCTATTTTGGCCAAATCGAATCCAATGCAAAAAAGCCATTGAGAAGTCAGGGCAAGTGAAGCAGGAAATTATTTCAAAATTTTTATCCCAACTTAAATAATTAGAAAAAAATTGGAGAAGACAAATGGAAAACAAATTTGACGCGGCTGTCATCGGCCTTGGCGGAATGGGTCGGACTCATATCGGAGCAGCGCTGGAATCACCGTATATAAACAGAGTATTTGGCTTTGATCCTTGCCCTGAACAACAGAAAAAAGCCGAAGCAATGGGAGTGAAGATTGCAGGGCTTGAGGAAATAATGAACAATCCGGGAATAAAACTGGTGTACATTGCTTCGATAAATGAAGTCCACAGCGAACAGGCAAACATGGCCTTAAAGGCAGGCAAAGCAGTGATGTGCGAAAAACCTATGGGAATAAGCCTTGAAGAAGCTACTTCAATGATTAAGACAGCGAATGAAACCGGCGGATTTCTTCAGATAGGTTTTGAACTTCATTATTCCAACATTTATATGAAGGCAAAAGAATGGATCGACACAGGCTTGATAGGCGATGTGGTCAATTGCCACTGCCGCTATTATTGCAGCGAATTTCACCTTAAAGATTCATGGCGCAGCAAAAGCAAAGGCACATTGATAGGTGAAAAATTGTCCCATTATCTGGATCTTCAACGCTGGTTTATCGGAGGACGCGTCGAAGAAGTTTACGCAATGAGCTCGCCCAACGCGGTGAAATATTTTAATCATCCCGATAATCATCAGATCAATTTGCGCTTTGACAACAACGCTGTTTCCAATTTGAACTTTGTCATGCATGTTGCGGAAACCGATCACACTGATCCTTTGCTTGAGATGCTGGAAAAGCAGTCTGACGACGGGCATTCTCTTCAGTACCATATTTTTGGGACCAAAGGCGCGATCGAGACAGACGTGTTCCGGCGCCGAATTCGTCGCTGGGAGTTTTCCGACAGCCCCAAGCAGTTGGTCAGCAAGATTGCTGAAACAATGGACTATGAGAAAAAGGATGATCAAGAGTGGATACACAATACTCATGGGCAAAATATCCGAATAGCGGAATTGGTGGCAAAAGGCCTGCCGCCTGAAACCCCGGCGTTAGATTCCCTTGAAACAATGAAAGTCGGATTCGCTGCGGAAATCTCAGATATAGAGCGCCGCATCGTAAAACTTTCGGACCTTGACTGATTATATGCAGTGTGCAAAATCCGAAGCTCACGATTAGAGTTTAAAACATTCGCAAGTTAAGCGCTCTCATTTTCCCTGAAAGTCTCTGACGATAGCGTGACAAATATTCTCCCGGCGCTTTTATTACTAAGGATGAATAAAAAGAACACAGGAGCTGCAATGACAACAGAATTATTGCATCCTATTCTTGGAACGGACAAAGACAGAGCTTGTTTTTCAATATAATCCAAAGAAAAAGTGGAGATCTGAATTGTGGTTTAATCATTCCGGATAGAAACACATTCAAAAATCGTCGATGCGCCAGCCATGCGACAAGATAAGATGCATTGTGTTATTCTTTTTTTTCTTTGGAGCCGCCTCTATATTGGAAAAAATCCCCGACAAGTTCCACGACGCCTCTCGGTCTTGACCTTTAAATCTGCTCCTGCCTCAGGCTGTTGTACATTACGCATGAGAACCTTTCATCCATAAGCGCGAAATGTCCTTCTTTAATTGCTTTTATTTGGGCATTTTCATGGTCGAAGTCGGACGGGAGGACATTTATGATTTCGATTCTGTTCCATGGAATAAGGCGGATTGAATATACGCCTGTTTTAATATCCTTTGGCCGATTTACAGAGTGGCCGAAATTGTAAGAACGCCCTTTGACTCTGAGATAATGAAGATTTTCTTCTATGATCTCTCCAATAACCAGATGGCTGTGGGCGTCTTTATAATCTTTTACGGTGCGAATTTTCCAAATTTCTCCAATCATGCTTTTCTTTCCTATTTTAACATTTTTTGTTTTTGCTCTTTTATTAAAGAACGCTACTCTTGATGTCTATCAATAAAGCCTTCTCTGCGCCAATATCCAGACGCGCTTGATTAGGATTGAGTTAGAGTATTTTTAGGAAAACATTAACAGCGCCCTTCACAAGCATGCTTTTTGGTGGAAAAAAGCTTTTTAAATGAGCGCGCACACGGCTTGCAATGACGGCTTTAAGAAAGTAACTTATATGAGGCAGGCGACTTTTTAAACAGTATGGTGAGTTTTAATATAGCGCGTCTTTTCAAGACGCTTCAGGAGTATAATAAAATTGAGCATTGATATAGTCAGGACAAAACGAAAAAGGGACATAGTAACTGTTTTGGCGGTGTCTCTTTTTGTGGTTATTGTCTTGTTGGAACTTTTAATTGTAATATGGCTCCCCGTGCAACTTCGTTCGGAGCAGTTCTGGGAGCGCGACAGCGCATATCAGGAAATGATTGCTCTGGAGGATTTTCTTCGAGGCAATTTTGTTGGCGTGATAAAGAACTGCAAAGGCAAAAAAGGCTTGGAAAGGGTGGAGGGCGAAGTCACAGTCGTGACGCTGTGCCTTGACGATATCGCCAGATATTTGCGAATGTATGGAAGCAGCCTCAATCGAAATCAGATACGGGATATTTATATAAAACTTCAGGGATTTGAACAAATTTTCAACAGCATGAAGAAACTGGGGGAATTTTATACTCGCAAGGAACAAATAGACTCCAAAGGTTTTATTGCCCGTCTTGCCTTAAAAAACAGAATAAAAATACCTGTCGCTGAAAACAAAAAGAATGACGAAAAAAAATGAACAAAAACAGACTTAATGAAATACTGGGCTCCTTCTCCAGCAAAAAAATTGCCGTAGTCGGCGATTTGATGCTTGATGTATATATATGGGGAAAAGCTTCCAGAATTTCGCCGGAAGCCCCAGTGCCCGTGGTGAGCGCCAAAGAAAAAAAACATCGACTTGGAGGCGCGGCCAATGTAATGCTGAACATCGCCACGCTTGGCGGCTCTGCAAGCGCTTATGGAGTGGTCGGCGACGACGCAAACGGCAAGCTGTTGAATTCCCTGCTGGAGGAGAACTCAATAGACAATTCCTGCGTTTTAGCCGATTCGAACCGCAGGACAACTGAAAAGCAGCGTGTGCTGGCAGGCTCCCAACAGCTCCTCAGAATTGATTTTGAGGACACCGCTCCTCTCGGCGCAGAATTGTCCGAAAAACTTTCGGGCTGCATTATCGCAGCCATTGAACAGGGAAACCTGGATGCCATAATTTTTGAAGATTACGCAAAAGGCTCCATAGACCGTGAAATGCTTCAGAAGGTTCTTTCCGTCGCAAAGCAAGCCGGGGTAATGGTGGCGCTTGACCCTCACGCAAAACAGCTTCTTGAAGTGAAAGGGCTTACTTTATTGAAGCCGAACCGCTCCGAGGCTTTTGCGCTTGCCGGAAACTATTGCTCCGACCCTGTGTTTCCCGCGAAGGCTGACGAAGCGTTGCTGCGCACAGCCGAAAAACTTATGAACTCCTGGGAGCCGGAATTTTTACTTATTTCTCTTGGCCCGCAGGGACTTGCTTTATTTGAGAAAAACGGTGGCTTCCATATAATCCCCACTCAGGCCAGAAAAGTCTATGATGTTTCCGGAGCCGGGGACACAGTGATGTCCGCATTCATGTTAACGCTTGCGGGAGGTGGCAGCGGAAAAGAAGCTGCTGAAATTTCGAATCTTGCGGCGGGAATCGTTGTCGGCAAACTCGGAACGGCTTCTGTTGCGGCAGATGAACTTGCAAACAGCTTTAATAGCATTGAACCGAACTGAATGAATGAAGGTGAAATAGTGAAAAGAAAAATAGCGGCTGTAATTCCAGCAAGATACGCAAGCACGCGTTTCCCGGGAAAGGTGCTGGCAAAGCTTCGCGGCAAGCCCATGATACAATGGGTCTACGAAAAAGCGGCGGCCTCAAAGGTAGACCATGTGCTTATAGCAACAGATGACCAAAAAGTTGTTGAAGCGGTCGAAGCTTTCGGAGGCAAGGCTGTGATGACTTCCCCTTCGCACCCTTCCGGCACTGACCGGATAAGGGAGGCTATTCAAGGCCTTGACGCTGATATCATCATCAATGTTCAGGGCGACGAGCCTTTGTTGCCTACGGAAATCATTAACCGTCTTGCGGATGCAATGCGGAACGAGCCCGGCATTGAAATGGCCACAGTGGCCGCGCCATGCGATAGAAATACATTTGAAAATAACCCCAACATGGTTAAAGTAGTTCTTGACAAGGATAATTATGCTTTATATTTCAGCCGGTCTATGATTCCGTATCTGAGAGATGGCGGAGAGGATGTTGAAACATATCTGCATTGGGGAATTTATGCTTATCGGAGAGACATACTTGACAAAGTGGTGTCCCTCCCGGAAGGAAGACTTGAGAAGTGCGAAAAACTTGAACAGCTCAGAGCCTTGGAGAACGGAATTAAAATTAATGTGCTCCTGAGCGAATTAAGCAGCATAGGCGTGGATACGCCGGAAGATCTTGAATTGGCTGAAAAACGTTTATCTGAAGGAATATAGCTTATAATGAATCATATAAAAATTAATAAAAACGTGGTCATCGGCTCCGGCAAGCTGACCATAATCGCCGGACCATGCGTGGCTGAAAGCAAAGAGATTTGTCTCGAAATAGCTGGATTCATGAAAGAAATCTGCGAAAAGCTTGATGTTCAATACATATTCAAGGCTTCTTACGACAAAGCCAACAGGTCTTCCGTCAAATCTTTTAGAGGCCTTGGCCTTGAAGCTGGCCTGGATGTCATTTCAGAAGTGAAATCAAAATACGCTTTGCCCGCGCTTACTGACATTCATGAAATAGGACAGTCTAAAATAGCCGCGCAGGTAGTGGATGTGCTCCAAATCCCGGCATTCCTCTGCCGTCAGACCGACTTGCTTCTTGACGCAGCCGCAACAGGCAAGCCTGTAAACATTAAAAAAGGCCAGTTCATGGCTCCTGAAGACATGGCGGGCGCGCTGGAAAAAGCAAAAAGCTCGGGCAATGAGAATATTATGCTCACAGAACGAGGAACTTCCTTCGGATATCATAATTTAATCGTTGACATGCGCTCTCTGGTCATTATGAGAGAGCTTGGAGCGCCTGTGGTTTTTGACGCCACTCACTCCGTTCAGCTCCCCGGCGGCCTCGGGCACGCATCCGGCGGACAGCGAGAATTTATAAGGCCCCTGGCCAGAGCGGCAGCTGCGATCGGGATTGACGCTTTATTTATGGAAGTCCACCCGAATCCCGAAAAAGCCCTTTCAGACGGGCCAAATTCTTTGACTTTCAGCGATGCGGAACAAATAATATCGGAAGTAAAGGCGATTCATGGACTTAAAAGATAAAGCCGGCAAAATAAAAGCTTTGGTTCTTGACATTGACGGCGTCCTCACGGACGGCCAGGTCGGGTACAACAACGATGGTGACGAAGTTAAGTTTTTTAATGTCCGCGATGGACATGGCCTGAAACTGGCTATGAGAGCCGGACTCAAGGTGGGCGCCTTGTCAGGGCGCAGCGCGGAAGCCAATCGAAGGCGCGCCAATGAATTGAATTTTGATTTTCTTTATGAAGCCCGCAAAGACAAAAGAGAGGCTTTCAAGCTCCTCCTCGAAGAAAACAGACTTGCGGCTGATGAATGCCTCTATATTGGAGACGATGTGATTGACATACCGGTGCTAAGGCAGACGGGCATTGCTGTGGCCGTTGCCGACGGCGTCTCGGAATTGGATGAATTTTGCGATTTCCGCACGAAGTTGCCTGGTGGGCGCGGAGCCGTCAGGGAAGTTGTGGAGTGGCTACTAAAGGAGCAGGGGAAATGGAAAGACCTTATGGCCAAATACGTTTCTTAGCTCTTTGCGCATTGTTGCTAGGACTTGCGTCTTTAAGTCCGGAGCTCTGCGCGCAGTCAGGAGGCGGACAGACAGCGATGCTGAAAGATTTCAAACTGCCGCAGTATAACGAAAAAAGCGGTCAGCTTGAGTTTATTCTTTATGGCAACGAAGCCGACGCGCTTGGCGTGATTATCCATTTCAGGGGAGCTCTTGCCGATATTATAAAAAAAGAAGCTAAAGTTGATGATGTAAAAGACTTGCGGAAGCTAAAGACCTTGTACGACATCAACAGCTCCAACGCTGAAGTGGTCGATTTCTGGAAGGACAAAACTTATTCAAACCTGTTGATTCAGACATCGGAAGCTGAATACGACAGGAGCACTAAAATAATAAAGGGCAATGAAAAAATTCATGTGCGCTCCTTATTTCTCGACCTCGACGGGGTCGGCTTTATTGCCGATCAGGACGCTCAAACTTTACAAATAAAGAAAAATGTAAAAGTGGTTTACCGCGGAGAACTGCACGATAAAGAGAAAAAAAAGAAGGCAGATCAGGAAGCGGAAAAAAAGAGAGCAACAAAAGAGAAAACGGCTGACAAAGCCGCAAAAAAATAATTATATTAACGGAAGAAATTGAAGATGGAAAAAAAATATTTAAAGTTGATATGCGCGCTGAGCATAGGAATTTGCGCATTTGCCGACTCCGACCTCCAAGCCTTTTCGCTATTCTCAAAGTCGGCGCCCAAAAGCGTTAGAAAAGGCCCCAAGAAGCCGACAGAGATCACCTCGCAGACGCTTGACGCGGATTTGGCGAAAGACACTATCATATTTACAGGCAATGTGCTTGTGGATGACGAACAGATGATTATCAATTGTCATAAGATGACTATTTTTCTGGAAGAAAAAGAACCCGAACCCGCTAAAGAAGGCGAGAAAAAAGAAAAAAAGCTGTCTGACAAAGACCAAAAAACAGACAAAGAAGAAAAGGAAAAAACAGCAGGCGGCAAAGAGCCAGTCAGAGTTCTTTGTGAAGGCGATGTGGTTATTATCAGAAAAATATACGATGACGAGGAAAAAGCAAAAGGCAAGCAAAGGTCAAAATCAGACCGCGCTGTTTACGACCTAAAAAAAGGCATTATCACTTTCACAGGCAACCGCCCGAGGATATCGCGAGGCGAAGACGAAATAGAAGCCGACAAAATTACGATATGGACAGATTCCGATAAATTTAAAGCGGAAGGCAACACTAAGCTAATGATAGCGTCCGCTTTTGAAGATGACGACGAGAAAGTCAAGAAAGAAAAAGAGCAGAAATTGCTCGATGAGCAAAAAAAACAGAAAACGCAAGAAAGCAAACCCGGCACGACAAAGACAAAAGCCTTGAAAAAAATAGACATGGAAAGCAATAAATCGACTCAGGAAAAGAATGACAAGCCCCAAAAGAAGACCGACGAGTTCGAAGGCGTTGAAGATATCTTAAACGAAAACCCGAAAGCCAACGCGAAAAGCGACAAGGAAGAAAGCGTTGAGGACTTAATCAAAGACGAAGTTATAGACAACGCAAAAACGGGAAAAAAAGCAGACACTGAAAAAAAGAAGGAAAAAGCCAAACCATGAGTGGCTCAAACGACAAAGAATTGCTGCTTGAATCGCAGAGTCTAATAAAGGCATACCATGGAAAACGCGTGGTCAACAAATCTTCAATGTACGTGAAGCGCGGCGAGGTTGTTGGCCTGCTCGGCCCGAATGGGGCCGGAAAAACGACAAGCTTTTATATGATAATGGGCCTTATCAGACCGGACGATGGAAAAATCCTTTTCCAAGGCAAAGATATAACAAAAATGCCGATGTATAAGCGCGCGAGAATGGGAATGGGATACTTGGCGCAGGAGCCATCGATATTCAGAAAACTTACTGTGGAGCAGAATATTATGGCTATTCTGGAAACACTCGACATTTCCAGAAAAGAACGCAAAAAACGCCTGGCCAATTTGCTTGACGAACTTGAATTGACCCCATTGGCCAAACAAAAAGCAATGACCCTTAGCGGGGGAGAGCGACGGCGCCTTGAGATAACGCGCGCCCTGGTTACTGACCCGTCTTTTATACTGCTTGACGAACCGTTCAGCGGAGTCGACCCGATTGCCGTTTATGATGTGCAACAGATTATCGGGCAGTTGCAGGAAAAAAATATGGGCATACTTATAACCGACCATAATGTTCGAGAAACTTTGTCGGTGGTGGACAGGGCATACTTGATGAGCGAAGGCTCTATTGTGTGCGAAGGCTCAAGCGATTTTCTGGTAAACGACAACAAAGCCCGGGAACTGTATCTTGGAGCTAAATTTACAATGTGATTTGACAAATTGTCAGTTCAAAGCATAATAACACTAAGGAGGAATTGAAAATGGAAATTATTATCAGTGCACGTCATAAGAGTGTATCAACCGGGACCAAAGATTACATCAACGAGAAGCTTACCAATATGCTTGCTCATAAAACGTTGAAAATATCCAGCGTCAGAGTTATTCTTGATCTTCAAAAGGACCGCCATAAAGCCGAAATAATCATCAATGCAAAACAGCTCACAATTGAAGCCGATGCAGAGACCAATGACCTTTTTGAGGCAATAGACACGGCAGTCGAAAAAGCAGACATTCAGCTAAAGAAATATGTGGACAAGAAACAGGACCACCATAAAAAAACTTCAATGCGCGACACTGTCAAAGCATTGAATCTGGATCTGAACAAAAAAGAAGATGAAAAAATGGACGAAGAAGAAGATATTTCGATCTAACACAGATCTAATAGAAATATCAATAAGCACGCTTTGACTTTTGCGGCATTCCGCTGAATTTTAAATCTGTGATGCAATTCTGCATTCTGATTATTCAGAGAATGCATTTGTGTATGAGGTGATTGTCGCAGTCCAATGCGGGTGTTATTTTGAGCTTTTCGACCGGTCAACTTTGATTTTTGAACGAGAGAGAATGTTCCTCGACGGCATTTGATTGATAAGTTCAAAATAAAAATGTGCCAATGAAAAGCCAAAAGCATTCCTAAATGTTTTGCAATTGCCTCGTATAAAAACTTTTTTATGGAAGGCCGGATTATGCAAGCAAAATACTCTCTTGGAATTGATGTTGGCGGGACAAAAATCTATGCGGTTGTTGTAGATTCCAAAGGAAACATAGTTTCACAGGCAAAGTGCGCAACTACAGCCTCTGGCAAAACAGAAGAGATAGCCAGGCAGATAAAGGACACAGGCGCAGACGCATTGTCCGCCGCAGAATTGTCTTTTGCGAACGTAAACAACATTGGCGTGGCCGTGCCTTCTTCCGTTGACCCGAATACAGGCGACTGTCTTCACGCTCCCAACCTTGGCCTGAAAAATTTTTCAATAAAACAGCACTTCAAGCACCTCTTTGACAGAGATGTGTATTTGGGAAATGACGGCAATTGCGGCATTCTAGGCGAATTTCATTGCGGAGCCGCTCAAGGATTTAAATCTGCCATTGGATACTTTGTCGGCACCGGCCTGGGCGGCGGAATTATTATTAACGGCAAACTTCTGACAGGCGTTGGAGGAGTGGCTGGCGAACTTGGGCATTGCATTGTCAGATACGGCGGCCTCAGATGCAATTGCGGCAACAAGGGCTGCGTGGAGTCCTATGCCAGCAAAGCCGGATTTGTGAAAGCCTTGAAACGGGAAATAGTCAGACACGGAAAAGCTTCCAAGCTGTCTGGTCACATAGACAAGCATTCCACCAATATAAAAAGCAGGTTTCTGGCAAAAGCATATCGCTCGTCAGATAGAGTAGTTTGCAAAACCCTGAACAATGGAATAAAGATTCTGGGAGCCGCAGCCGCTTCAAACTGCGCGGTCCTCGCTCCGGAATGCATTGTTCTGGGCGGCGGCGTAATGGAAGCTTTGGGCGTGGAGCTCCTGCCAGTCTTTAAAAAAAGCTTTGACAAACATCTTTTCGGCATAGAACCTTCCATGGTGACCGTGAGACTTTCGAAACTCAAAGACTACGCGGTGGCTATTGGAGCCACTATTCTCGCAAAGGAGAAGGGCAGAGTGTAAAAATGGGAAACAAAGGCACTTTTTTAATGGCGACCATAGACGTAGGGGCACATGCGGCCAGAATGTTGATAGCGCAAGTGAAACAAAATCATTCCTTTGACGTGCTTGAAAATCTGACGCAACCCGTTCCTCTTGGCTCTGAAGTCTTCACCAGCGGCGCAATAAGCGCTAAATCGATCAACCTGCTTTGTGAAATATTTCAGAACTTTCGAGATAAAATGGATGAGTACGGAGTGACTTTATATAAGGCAATAGGCACAAGCGCTGTAAGAGAAGCGCTTAACTCGGAAATTTTTTTGGAAAGAATAAAACACGCAAGCGGAATCAATCTGAAAATTTTCGAAGGCAGCGACGGGGCGCGCCTGGATTACCTGACAGTGGACAAGGATATACGGCCCGAGTTTGATTTTGACTCCAAGCGGATGCTTATAGCCGACATTGGAGCGGGGGCATGTCAGATCAGCGGATACGACAAAGGACAGATATGCTTTACAGAGACCATTCGCGTTGGCACTCTAAGAATACTCGAAGAGATAGCGACAAACGTTTCGCCGGGCGGCATGCGCAGAACTCTGGGGCCTTTTATCAGCAAATCTTTCAGCGAGCTGGAGCATATGTCATACGACTTGAAGTCGGATGGACTGGTGGCAATGGGGTCTTCGGTAAGAACTTTGGCAGAGTTGGCCGGAAAGGCAGACCCTAAGCAAAGGGTCTTTAAATTGCGCAGAAAAAACTTTGAGGAGCTGTACTCGGCGGTCACGGAGCAAAACACGCAAAACACGGAAAATAACAGCTATGCTGAAAATATAAAAAAGACAGAGCAAACTGGCGCGATAGCTCCTTGCTGTCTTATTCTTGATCATCTTTTTAAATTGACAAACGCGTCCGAATTGCTTATCCCGATGACTGCAACCAAAGACGCGCTGCTTCTGGATTTTATCAGCGAAACTCTAGACAAACACGATTATTTCACGCCGCAAATACTGGCATTAGCAAAGCATACTGCCTCAAAGTACAAATGCTTGAACGCATATTCGGAAAGCGTGGTGAAATACGCTGAGGAACTGTTCAAGAAAACAGAATCACTTCACGGATTGAGCTATAAAGAGTTGTTATTGCTTAAGCTTGCCGCCTATCTGCACCATGTGGGACTTTTCATTGACAACAAAGGATATCACAAACATTCTTATTACCTGATATCATCCACTGACTTTCCAGGGATAACAGAAGGAGAACGCGAGATAGTAGCCTTAACTGCCAGATATCATCGCAAGGCCTTTCCTAAGCCTTCCCACATCGAGTTTACAGCAATGAATACCGATCAGCGCTGCATCGTAAACAAACTTTCCGCGTTGTTGCGACTTGCCTGCGGGATGGCTGGAACTTACGAGATGTTTAAAAAGTTTTCACTAAAAATAAAAGCGGAAACCGTCGACATAAAAGTAAAAGAAACTCCGAGCTCATTTATTGACCGCGCCAGTCTGGAGAAATCCGCATCTTTATTCACCAATGTGCTTTCCAAGGAGATTGTCTTCAAATGAGTTCTGAAAACCCACAATTTATAAATAGAGACGCAAGCTGGCTTGAATTTAACTCAAGAGTCCTTGACGAAGCAGCCGACAAAGGCAATCCCTTGCTGGAAAGAGTCAAGTTCCTCGCGATTTTCAGCAGCAATCTTGATGAGTTCTTCATGGTAAGAGTCGCGGCAATCCGCCAACAGGCCGAGTCAAAAGTGTCCCCCGGATATGATCCTGCTGATTTGCTCAAGTACCT
>CAZYVR010000084.1:0-17882 GCA_964651145.1 uncultured Victivallales bacterium
TTTTTATTCCTTCTTCCAGAATATCAAGGCGCAACTTTACTTCATCGTCCAGCGTTCTGGTAGGCTCTGGAGCTTTTGGAGTTTCCGATTCTTCCGGTTTCATTTTACCGTTAAAACCCCTGAGAAGATAATCGCAAAAATGCGACAGCGCATCGCGCTCCATATGAATTTTTGCTTCGATTCAGCCCAGTTCATTTATTCTGTTTTTTATACCTTTGAAAAGGGAAGTATCTTCTATGGATGACTTTTTTTCCTCTGCCTTAAATCCCATATCTTTCATAAGTTCATGAATAATTACGTCTTCATTAAAAAAGAAACTATGCAACATCTTTTATTCCTTCTTGTTGATTGATTTTTTTGTTTGTTTCAAACTGACGGTCCGTCGTATTGTATAACGACGGACCGAAAACTTCTTCCCCTTTATTCTCCTATAGGCAGCCTCCATTAGTTATATTTTTATTTCCCCGGTATTTCTTTGGTATTTTTTTCAGTAAAACGTCTATGCGCTCCTGTTCTTTTTGTAATTTGGGGGAGTGGAATATTTTTCTGGTGTCATCAAGTTTTGTGCTAGCGTTATTGAACTCATCAGCAAAGATTCTGAAGCATTCACCTTCAGTTTTTTTATCCTTTGCGGCTTGCCGTGCTAGGTTCAAATATTTCCACGCTTGGCTTAGATGTTTCCGCGCCTTTTCTTTTTCTGGCAATGGCAATGCATTATAAATGTTTCTGATTCCTTTTATGATTTTCCTGGCTCCATTGTCAAGTTCTTTGATAAGTTGAGCATGGCCTGATGGTGATTCTTCCTCTGGGGGAATGTTAGATTCCTTCATTCTTATGTGTCCTTATTTGTTTTCGCGATTGTCTCGAATGGGCAGACTCGCGAAGCAAATGCAGACAAAAAAAAAGACGCGCCGGTGGTAAAAGGCGTATAAAACACCTTTTACCACCGGCGCGTCAAATGCAAAAACAAAGCTTTTCTTTCAGTTGCCTTGCTTCACTAGCGCCACTTGCCCTATCGCTCCTCCAGCATTATGCGGAGGCCATAGGGCCAGTTATTCTAGTTGTATTTAATTTCTCTTATAAGCTCCTTCATATTCCTTTTGTTGGTTGGAAATTGATTTTTGCCGTATTGTTTTTGCTATAGTTATTATTATCACAATCGACGCTTTTCATTTCTGCATTCTTCTTTCTTAAATGCCCTGTTGTGCGAAGATAAAATTCTTGAAGCCTGTTCTTTAGTTTGGAAAGCTCATTTTGATATTTTCCATTCCCGATTTCATTTACTGTTTCCCGCCTATCATTTCTGAGGTCATACAGTTCGCTTATACCTGAGCCTTCACGCTGATAAAACAAACCGCTCGCCAGAAATATTGCGTCCTGTTTCCATCTTTGAGCGCTGCCGTAAACCTGCCCAAGATTTTCCGTTGCCCAATCGTTGCAGTAATGATGATGGGTTGTGAAGCGATAGCGTGTTATGTTGTCTGTTACTTTCAGAAATAAATCAACATAAGCGCTTTTTCCATCATCGCTAAATGCGACAGCATTTATCCTATGAGTTCCCGCGTTGTTTGGAATGTAATCGAATATTGCATAGTTGTCTCTTTGCTCAAAAACGCAATTAATCTTTGAAAGCAGAGTCCCATCATCTAGGCCAACTTTTACTTCAATGCGTGAAACGGCGAAGTTTTCAGGCAGTTTCATAGAGACAGTTGCCTTGTTGTCGGCGTTAACGCTCCATGGATGAATTTCAGCCGTGGCTTCAATCTCTCTGCCAGCTTTGAAGTCTTCAAAATACTGGAAAATATTTGCCAAAAACTTTGACCATGTTTCCTTTTCACGACTGCCTTCCATATGCCACACAAGTCCAGGAGACAAAGTCTGCGTCCAGAAATATAGTCCTTTGCCGTGCCTCGCTTGCATAATCAACGCCCCATCCTCAAGAGGGGTTTTGACATCCTCATATCCTGCAACTTTGCTCCAACCGTGATGCCTTGTAATAGCATTAACTGCCGTTGTTTTAAGAGAAAGTCCATCCGGATCGACATCCCATTCCGCAAAATCGGTTTCATCGAGAAAATTAGGTTTGTGAAACACCTGATGATCGCGCTCTATTATCCATGGGCCAATATAAGCAGAACGTTGTGGAGAATTCTTTCTAAATGAAATCATTTTAGGCAGGTGCTTTATATCTATACGCAGGTTTTCACGCAAATGATTTGGCAACCACGAAGCGTCCCACCCTTCGCGCTCCTGATGGAGAATCCAGCAGATTCCGCCATTCGCCACAAAATTGGGAACATTTCTTGTGTTTGTTCCGTTCAGCGCCCCGAAAACATTGCAGACATCCATTGACATAATAAGCAAATCAATTTTGCTCAAATCAATTTGCGCCATTTTATCAACCAACGATATTGATTGCAAAGGGATTTTTAAATCGTCAAAAATCTTATTTAGTTGAACCATGCTGAATTTTTCAGCAAAAACTGCAACTCTCATGCTTAACTCCGTTTAATTAGTCATTCTTGAATTATGGATCAGGCAAGGTTGCATTCTTGCAACTCTTGCAACATCTCCATCAATATCTCTTTATATTCCGGCAAGGCGGCAAGGTTCTTCATTTCATCAGAATCTTCTTTCAAGTTATAAAGTTCCGGTTCAAAAATCTCATTGTGAATGACCTTCATTCCGTCTTCGCGCATCAAGCTCCGCGTCATGCCGCCAAGACGATTTACAAACCACATTGCGCCTTCTTCATCAAACAATTCCTTCCTTTTGTCAATAGCGGCAAACAATTCATCTATGTTTAACGCCGACTTGTCAAGACTGCTCTCCGCCACTATCCTTTTTCTATGCAAATCTTTTGGATTATGCAAACAATGCGCGAGGGATCTCCCTTGAATGGATTCCGGTATTTCCATACCAAGCAATTCAAGAATAGTGGGAAAAATATCAGAATTGTCAAGCAAAGCGGCTGAATGTTTGCCCTGGGTCATTCCCGGTGCGCGAATCATCAATGGAATTCGCAAAAGATCCTCATAAACCGCATTCGTTTTGCCAATCAAACCATGCTTGCCCCAAAAATCTCCATGGTCGGAAGTGAATATAAGAATAGTGTTTTCCCATTCGCCGCTTTTCTTCAGGGAATCAATCACCCTTCCCAGTTGATCATCCAGCATTTTTATCATGCCAAGGTATGACGCCTGAACGCGCTTTATGTCATCCTCATCCATCTCATCCATATTCAAGCCGTAATATTGCATCCATAACCGTTCTGGCTTGTCTTTAAACAATGGGTCGTCTTTCGTAGAGCCGGGCATATCTTGAAGAGAAAAAGCGTTAAAATATTCTTTAGGCAAAACATATGGAAAATGAGGAGCTTCATAGGATAAATACATAAAAAAAGGCTTATCAGCATTTTTGCCACTTAAATATTTCAAAGCATAATCAGTTTGAGAAACGGTGGGATCATCAGCCAGCTCTCCCGGCTGAGTTTCATGGACAGGCGCCTCAAAAAATGGGATTGAGTTTTTTCGCCAATTAGCGATCAACTTTTCTCCATCTCTGGCTTCAGAACAAAAACTATGCTCCTCTTTTCCCCTGCCTCCAAAAAGCTCGCAAAAGTCCCATGTCTTCAAATAATTTGATGTAAAGGCATGATTTTTGCCGACCATGGCCAATTCATATCCATTTCCTCGCAAAATTTCGGGGAGCTGCACACTTGCTTCGTCAAGAAAGATATCATTATAAAATATCCCCAAACGCCTCGCGTATTTTCCTGTAAACATTACAGATCTTGACGGAACGCACAAAGGCGTAGTGCAATAGGCATTGTCGAAGACAAGACTATGTTCCGCTATCAAATCCAAGTTTGGGGTTTTCACCCACTTTCCTCCATTGAAGCTTGCCAAATCACTGCGGAATTGATCTGCAACAATCAAAAGAACATTCATATTATCATGCTTCATCATATGTAATAACTCCTATAAAAATTTATAAACAGCATTCTTATACAGAATAAAAAATTGGTGAACCCCAAGCGCGGTGTCCATCACATTGAGTGATCCTGACGTAATAATACGCGTGCGCGCCGTCCCCTTTCCGACAAGGAATATCAAAAGGAATTTCAGTATCCACAAAAGACGATTCAAAAAATATAGAGTCAGGCTGATATTCTTTTATTACATCGCCATTTCTTATTATTGCAACATTCGATATTTGATCTGTTCCGATCACGCGAACTTTTATAACTGCCTCTTTTTGATCTTCCACTCTTTTTTGACAGCCCATTATCATATCGTCAACTTGAACGTCAAGTAGGATTTTTGCCCCAGTTGTGGCGTATGTGCTGCGGTTTACGAGCGCGCTCCAAACAGAATCCATATCGAGTTTTTCGGAGAGCACGGCAGTTGCGCCCGAATGCAGATCTTCTTTTTTTATTATCCAGTTCTGAAAAGGCGTGGCTCCCGGCCTTCCAGTATGATCATCGCTGCCGCCGCAAAAACCTATACGATGCCCCGCTTTGAGCGCGGAGTCAACCGATGATCCATGGCCTTCGCGCAGTACGCCATCGCCAATCTCCTCGTTTTCAGATGAACCGCGTGGATTCACTAACTCAACAAGCGGTTGACGTTTGTCATCATGCTGGGACCAGTCATAATTCTTCCATGCCTTGAGCTCCTCCAAGGGCAAAAGAGGCAAATGCTCAGCAACTGTATTTACATGGTTTGGACGGGTAAAAAACTCATATCCTTCCGCTTCTAATTTTGCCCAAACCTCTTCAATTGAATCGCCTTTTATTATTTTTTGCAAATCGCCTTTCACAAAAACGCAAGTATGTCCCCTTTGACAGTCAGAATCCCATTCGTAGCCAAGTATAGGCACAAAAGAGCCTGGCTTGTAATATTCTTTTGCTATCTCTCTTTGCCGCTGCCAAAAGTCATCTTTGATCATACCCACATGATCTGTGATTCCGCAGAACGCCATACCGGAAACATACTGGGCATAATCATAAACAAATTCCGGCTGGTTCATTCCATCGTTATGTGAGCCAGCGCTATGCAAATGCATCTCTCCAAAGAAAATATTGCGGCCGTTGTTTTTCATGAAGCCAGGGAAGAATGGAGCTTTTTCACTTACTATATTTTCATTGTCTTCCAGTTCGGCATAGAGCCAGACAGGGCCATCAATATCCGGCATTTCAAAATCATTAATTCGCGCCTTTCCGCATTCCAATGCAACGGATGCCAATTTGTTTTTTTCTCCACAATTGCCAACAAAGAAGAGGACGACATTATTAGCGCAATCCGTAATATTTCCGAATTCATCTATAGCTGAAACGCAAATATCGGATTTTTCAGCCGTTGGGGATAAAAAGTGTGCCGAAAGTCGATTTGTCTCAGCAGGTAAAACATCATAACTTATCTCCGAAACTATTCTAAAGACATCTTTTTCTTTTGAACGAAATAGAAGATTAGCTGAGGCGTTTTTCACCGCCAGTTTTGGAGCTATGCAATCTTTGCCGCATTGAGAATAATTGCCCATATAAAGCCTGACAAGCTCTCCAGCCTTAATGCATCCGGCAGTGATTTCTCCCTCCATAAAAGAATCAAAAGAAACCCCTCTGCTTGTTATATATGGATATACGCGTCGATGCTCTATCGCGCAATCAGCGGCTGTGGTAAAAAAGAATTCACCAACATCCCATTTTGCCCTTAAAAAATCAGGATTGAAGCGAATGACATCGCCAGACTTCAGGTCTTCGGCGGGATAAATATCAAGAGTCCATATGCCTACTGAGCCGGCAATTATTTGCCGCGAAGGATTCCATTCTATTTTCCAAAAAACATTATTTGACATAATAGCGTCTATTCCGCCTTCCCGCCGAGACTCGTGATTAAATCGCAGATATACTTTCGGTTTTCCGCCAGCTTGCGGTCATCATTTTCAACAACAAGCGGATGATATTCGCAGGTCAGTATTCCGTTGTATCCAGTTTCCACTAACGCCCGGAATACTTCCTCCCAGTCAATTTCACCGGTTCCCACTAGATTGTGATCGTTCCAGCCATGCGGTGTTTTTTCTTTATCCTTTACCCAATCGTGAATATGAAGGTCATATATGATGTCTCCATAGCGCAGAATAAAATCTTTGATCGTCAGGATTTTCTTGTTGATTCCAACGCCGAAATTATTCCACACAAGCATCATATGCCCCACATCCAGGCAAATCCCGGTATGCTTCAATCCCAACTCTCTTATAAGGTCAAACTTTTCGAAAGGATTGAAATATCCGCATCCGGTTTCCCAGCATGCTTTCACGTTGTTTTCCCCAGCGACAGCGTCAATTTTCAGCATAAATTCTTTCATTATC
The DNA here is from genome assembly GCA_964651145.1 of uncultured Victivallales bacterium. Classification (GTDB taxonomy): domain Bacteria; phylum Verrucomicrobiota; class Lentisphaeria; order Victivallales; family GWF2-45-14; genus CAZYVR01. Next base: position 6,370 of record CAZYVR010000084.1, read on the forward strand.
TCGTCCGGATCATAACCGCAACCATCCCACAAAAGATTTGGCTCTTTTGGCTCCATAGGATGCATCACCACTGTGGGAACGGAAAGCTTCCCGGCCATTTCCAAATTCATTATATATTCATTTTGGCTGATTTCTCTATACCTGGGATGGAGGGCCAAAGGTTTCATTTCGGAGTGGCTGGCATGGATTGAAGACGTTTTAAATTTACTAAGAACTTTCTTGTGGCGCGCAATGTCGTTTTCATCCATGTCGCCGATCCATTTGCCGCAATCATCGGCGACGCTAAACCCCACGCCCAGCCCTTTGTACCCAGCGTTAAGAATTCTTTCTGTTTTTTCTTCAAGGCTTCCTTCCGAATAAATAGGTGTGTTAACTCCAATTATCATTTTAGATACCTCTTAGTGTTTCAATTTAAATAGTAATTAATTGGTGATGTAAACAGGACTATGGAATCCAGTTTTCTTTTGTCCAGTTATTCAGTTTTCTTGATTCAACATGAAAATCTAAAAACAAAAAATTAGCCATGTTACCATGCCTGAAATAAAGATTCTTATGCCAAGGCCATGAATATTGATAGCCTATTCCGTAATTATTGGAATCGGCATATATTATAATTTTTGAAGAATTTTTGATACTATACAATCTCTCTGCTTCAGGGTTATTGTCGATATTGAATACTCCGACTCCTTGATTCATTCCGTAACTCCTTTGATCCATTAACCAGGAACCGGCTTCTTTTTCTTTATTGGCGCTGGGACATATATAAACTGTAGATTCGCTATAATCCGGTTGCAGTTGTTTCCACCACTCAAAGTCCCCTGTATCATAGTGACAGGGGAGATAGTCATCCCAATCACTAACATAATTAAAAGTCATAATGCCCAGTTGTTTCATATTATTCATACAGGCAGTTCTGCTTGCTAGTATTCTGGCATTTTTTAACGCAGGGAGAAGGAGACTGGCCAAAATAGAAATTATTGCAATTACTACGAGTAATTCCAGAAGAGTGAAAAAATAATTATTCAAATATCTGCGCTTAAATAAATTTATAAAAGTAGGTTCGATTCTATTCATCGTCTTCTCCTTTTAATTTCTTAATTCTAATAAAACAGGCTCAAGAGGGGACAGTGAAAAAACGTTCTTTACTATTTCCTCATTCACCAGATCTCGAATTCTTTCTACATTTGAACCGACTAATTTTACCTTTTTATTTTCTCTACTAAGGTTAATCATATAAAACAGCCTCTTATCATTAAAATGCGCAATCCTGTATTCAATACCAGAAAGGTCACTGTCATCCAGCGTTGCAATACTAATTTTGGGAACAATGCCGCAATCTTTAAGGATTAGCGCAAGAAGCTTCCTATATTCATCTACATTTAAAGTTGAAGGGATAGAGTGAATTTTTCCTTTTCCTATCAATAATTCTCCCTCTCTGTTTTTTATCTTTTTAAGAAATGAATCTTCTAATCTCTTCCTGTCGTATTCATCATGCAACAAAGCTTCTTTTCCAATTATCGCAGCTCTTCCACCATTATTCAGCCATTTGACGATCTTTTGATAAGCCACACCTTCTATACTCGCATCCTGGGGGATGATAAAAAAAGCGTCCTTCTCTAAAAAATCTTTTCTGAGCTGCTTTTCCGATATAAATCTGACAGGAAGTCCCTCGAAATATAGAGCTTCATATAAAACATCCATATTCTTGCGATAACTCTTTTTGTTGATAGAAGACATTGAATGCAGTATGAAAACTTTCCCTTTAGCTTGAGAAAATGGCGCTATATATTGAGACAGTCTTCTGAGTTCCAATGCAGTTTTCCCATATTCTTCAAGAACGTCTGGAGTGTCAAGAAGATTATATTGTTTCTTATATTCATTTCTCCCTTCCTGCCACTCGCTTTTGTAGAGCCATGCTATGCCTGCGGCTAGTCCGTGAATGCTTCCGGTCCAACAGGTTGCCCTGACATATCCTTTGGGCATCTTTTGTGGCGCCACCTTCTGCCATGCTCTCTGATTTCCAAAGTGATATTCTGCATTGATTATTGGTTTGTCTGGATGCCATGACTTCATAAGGTCATACACCATTGCCTGTCGCTGCCAGTCGATTGCATATTTTTGAGTGCCTTTTGAGTTTTCCCATTTTGTGACAGCGTCAAGACCGCACGCGTCTTCCACTTCTCCAAGACTTTCCCAATCCATTCCCCAATTTCTGGAAGGCCTGTCTAAAGCGGTAACTCCATATTTTTCTATAAAAACCGGTCGGTCCGGGTCTATGTTTTTGATGGTTTTTTTCATCCACTTAAAGAATCTGGCGTTTTTAATATGCCAGAAAGAGTCCCAGTCCCGCCAACTTGGAAAAGATTCATCTTTTTTTTCCGGAGGCATTATTCCAGAGAAATCTTTGTAGCTTTTTGCCCAACAAGAATTCAACTTGCTTATAGACTTATATTTGTTTTTAAGCCAATGTTGAAAGGAGTCCCTGCAATATGGGCAAGAGGTTTCAATATTAAAAAATGTCAGTTCATTGGCCATATCGTAGCACAAGAGGGCAGGGCTTGATTTTACATCAGAAACCATTTTTTCTATCCATTCTTTATATAGTTCTCTGGCTTTTGAATTTTCCAGGCACGGCAGGTCTGCATGAAAATTTCCCTTTTCTAATCTTTGTCCGCATGGCTTTGAGTCAGGGTATTTTTTATAGAACCATTTGGGGAATTGATGAATGCTTAAAAGCAATGAGACTGCCAGATTTCCCTGCTCTGCAAGTTTAAGGCAATAAGAAGGATCATATTTCTTCCAGCCTTTTTTCTTTCCAGTGGCAGGGCCATAAACGGCAGTTTTTGAAACAGCGTCAGGCGAAGGAAAAAATGAACGCGGCCCTGCAGTTGAGAATTCGGTGATATTAAATCCCAAATTGCGGAGATCGTTTCTGCTTTCCGGATCGAGCAAAGTCCCCAGAATGTTGTAGCCTCCCATTGTCCCCATAAGAATAACGGGACGGTTTTTGCTTGTAAAAAAGCCATCTTTAATTTTAAACTTGTCATTAGGGTATTCTGGAATTTTTATATTTCTTTTTTTTCCTTCAAGAATGGCTTTGGTTTCGCTGATTTCCTTAACGAGGGCCTCCTCCAAGCAAGCGACAAGATGCTCAACTTTAGGGAGTTTGCCTTTGCTCATGTCTTTTTCGACAATCGGAAGAGTGACTTTTACCACTGTTGATGTTACTGTTGGCAATGCTGCGTCCAATCCCTTCATTTTTAATTTAGTTATTAAATCTTGTAACCTTTTCCAGTCTTCACGCAGACAATTTACTCGGGCGACAATCTCAGTTTTGGTGATTTTATTTATTGTGACATTTGTTTTGCTAATGCAGTTGTCATTCTTGAGTAAGCTCAAATTAAGATTGTATTTCCCTGAAGGCAAATTGCCTGTGCTCCAAGAGACAAGAACGGGATTCTGTCCTTTTTTCAAGCTTAGTTTGCTTTGGATGGATTTTAAAATCTTTCCGTCTTTTTTGACAATAAATTTCTTTTCACAATTGAACGGCTTCGAGCTATTTATTGAGCAAGCCAGGAATATTTCCTGATTATCCTGATAGAAAGTATTCTGGGGACATATACTGGAACGAGTAAAAACGCATGGCAGGTTGTCCGGCAGGAAAACGGCCGTCGCAAATTTAACTGGATTTTTCCCTGCTCCTATTCCATCTGTCCATTGAAGCCATCCCTTTCTCTTTGCCCCATCATTATCATTAACTATTAGCGTAATGCCAAAACGCCTTCCAAAAGTTGGTTTTAATGGAGTAAGAGAAGACCATGGGAAAGCCATTTCATATACAAGTCCGCCCTTCTTTTTTATAGCCGCAAATTTAACGCTTTCCGCCAGTTTGTTTTTTTCTTTTTTGTTCCAAAGGCACACCTCCGCCCCTTTAGAGGTTAAACTAAAGCCATATTCATAGTCATTGTCGTCATATTGTTCGTCTTGTTTTGCATCCCACATTGTGTCAAATGCAATTTGAACAGAATCGCCTCTCCATATTTCAGGTCCGGAATATGCTTGAGAGTGTTCATTGTCTTCGACATCAACAGCTATATATAAATAATTATCGTCATAAAGCATTCTTAGCTTTGCTGAAAGATCGCTTTTTCCTCCTCCTTTCCACGTTAAACCTTCTTCTCCTTTTCGATTGGTCAAGGGAATAGGCAACGCGCTTTCCCATTCCTTTAGTTTTCCGTCACAAGCAACAGAGTTTGAAGCTTTCAATACTGTATAATACTCCAGAATATTGTTAGAATCATCAGCCAGGAGAGTGGCTCCTAAAGCGATAATTATGCTTGTTGTTGATATGGCTTTGGCAATTATTTTTCCCATTATTTTTTATTTCCTTCTTCTATTAATAGACATTTGTCAAGTGCAATTGTACTTGCCGCGCTATTTCCTATTTTAGTTATTTGGGATGGAATATTAAATTTCCACGATAATTTTTGTGATGATAAAACAACCTCAGGAGAAACAGGGGATGTTACAGTTCGATTGTCTGGAAATTCTATTTCAATATATACGTCTCTTACCGCAAAATCTGCTTTTTCAATGTTTGAAAATTCAAGTGTGTTATATGGTTTAAGCAAAGAAACAGGAATATCTATGGCATAGTCTTTAGAATGTGAATGCCTGAGCCAATTGTCGCGCAATGTAGGCAACACACCAATTTTACTTCCGTTAAAGATGATTTCAATTTTTTTGTCGATTGGCAAATAGTGATAATAATGCAATTTTGCAGAAAGCGCACTTTTTAACTCATTTGCGGAAAGAGAAATGTTGGGAAGAGGCGCGGGCGCAGTAATTTCCTTAACCGTAATCCTATTATCTTTGATTTTCCATGTGAAACTTCTAATGGGCGTTTTTTTCCCCAGTAAATAATAATCCACTTTTATTTCTTTTCCATCAACTGTAATTATAAAAAAAGAATCAGTAGCTCGATACCCCCAATGATATTTTATTTCATTCTCAGGTATTAGAGTTGTCTGTTCGTCTTTAACTGTTAAGCGGGGATTTATAGTCTTGCCAAAAGGAATTGCGGCTATTTGAAGTATGTCTTTCTTTTTTCCTTTCCAGAGCGCAACTTCGTTAAAGTGAACATGACCGCATAAATATGCCATCATCTTGCCGGGAGAATTTTCAATTATACTTCTCATCCGCTTGCTGTCAAAAGCAATAGTTGAAACAGGTCTCAATAAACAGTGATGGACAACAAAAGCATTTTCGATTTGCTTATTTCCATCAACTCGGCGCAATTCTTGTTCTATGTATTTTTGAGTTGCCTGAAAACGACCGAATCCTGTAAATATAAAGAGTGAATTCCCATATCTGAAAGAATAAAAGGCATCAGTGAGTTTTTGACCGAGTTCTTTACTTTGCCATGGGAAGTATAAATTATTGATGCTTTTATTGACTTCCTCTTTGGCTCCCCCCATCAGATCATGATTGCCAAGCGTGACAAAAACAGGCTCCTTGAATATGTCTTTAATGTTTTGCAAGGCGAATTTCCACTCGGTTGTCGCTTGCGCATTTGAGGTTTTTTTCTCATTCCCTGCATGTGCTTGAATAAAATCGCCGGCTTGAACCACAAAGGCTATAGGAATATTCATCTCTTTTATCTGTTTGCTGATTTTTTCAAGAACATGTTGAGTCTTAAATTTATTCCTCAAACTATAGTGAAGATCTCCCAGAAATAGAAACGAGAACTTCTTTTTTTCAGGACAAAATGTGGGGATTGCAGGGGGAACAAGCTGTTTCTTTGCTTTTTCATTCAGTATTTCTTTTTCATTCAGTATTTCTTTTTCATTTAAAGCCCGGTTGTAGATATAGACCTCGTCAATAAAACCCCAAAAAGGCCTGGCCCCGTTCTTTCCCGCTCCAATGAAAAGGTTAAGAGATGATGTCTGAATTTTATTGTTGCATTTTTTATGCGCAACTTTGACTCCGTCAATAAAAAAAGCAAAGCTTTCTTTGTCCTTGACCATGCATATTTCATACCATTTGCCAGGCTCAACCGGCTGGGTATACAAATTCAACTGCTCATTTGGAGCTTTGTCTTTGTCAAAGCGGATATGCGCGGAAAAAGAACACTTTTGATTATACCACAGCGAATAGGTGTTGTTTTTATTCCAAGGGTTACCGTCTTTGCCTATAACAATATGATGCGTTGGCTTGTCTACAGGAAAAGGACGTACCAGAGCCTTGATGGTTATGCCCTCTTTTATATCTAGAGATGGCGAATTTTTGACTTCCACATAAGAGTCTTTGCCATTAAAATACAAGCAAGCACCTTTAACTCCTTTTTTCCATTCGGCATTATGTATTTCTCCTGTATTTCCATTCCCGGAACCGTCAATGGCCAAAGAGCCTTGTCCTTCGTCAAAATGCCAGAGAGCCGCCAGGGGGTTGTCTTTAATTCGTTCTTCAGCTCCTGCTGGAAACGCTAAAGCGCAAAGTAGAGCCTTGAGAAACAAAGTCGCCATAAAACGTTGTCTTGTCCAAATAACACTTAAGTTCAACATACTGAATTATCCTTTCCTACCAATCTGCAATTGAGCCGTCTGCGTGATAAAATCTCGGCACATCTTTAGGCACATACGACCTAGCCATAAGGGCGTCTTCGTCTACTTCAATCCCCAGTCCCGGTTTATCCGTTACGGGCACATGTCCATCTTCCACTTCAAATGGTTCCTTCAAGATTCCTTCTCCAAAAGAGCAGTATTCCTGAATGACAAAGTTGGGGATGCATGCATCCAGTTGCAATGACGCAGCTGTAAGAATTGGCCCATATGGATTATGCGGAGCTACGCCTATATAGCGCGCCTCAGCCATAGCCGCTATTTTCTTTCCCTCCATAATTCCGCCACATATAGAAAGGTCAGGCTGTACTACCGCAAGCTTCGCTCTTTCGAGCAGCCCCACATAACCAAATTTTGTGAAAATTCTTTCGCCAGTGGCAATTGGCACGCTTGTTTTTTCTGCAATCATAGCCATGGCTTCAATATTTTCAGGAAGGCAGGGCTCTTCTACAAAAAATGGATGATATTGAGTTATTTCATTACAGAATGTAATTGCGGTAGAGGGAGAGAGTCTGCCGTGGCATTCGATAAGCAGGTCAACGTTATCTCCAATGCTTTCCCTGAAACTTTTCACCTTGTCGACTGCCGACTTTATTTCGCGCCAACCAGCAGCAATATTGATGGGGCCGAAAGGACATAGTTTAATCGCGGTAATATTTTTATCCTCAATCATTTCGCGCCAGCCTTTTGAGTACCCGTATTTAATCCAGCGTTCATCTTGTGACTCATCCCCGGAGCCTATATTTGCATAGACCTTTACTTTGTCTCTGCATTTTCCTCCGAGCAACTGATAAACTGGAGCATTGAGCTTTTTTCCTAAAATATCCCATAAAGCTATTTCCACTCCGCTTATGGCGGCGTTAAGAATCGGGCCGCCGCGCCAGAAAGATCCTCTGTACATGCCCTGCCACAAATGCTCTATTTGAGCTGGATTCTGTCCTACTAGAAATCTGGAAAGCTCTGTGATGGCCATAGATATTGTCTGCGCCTTGTCGCCTAATGATTCGCCCCAGCCAACGATTCCTTCGTCTGTTGTTATTTTCACAAAAAGCCATCTTGGCTCAACTGCTATCGGTTCAACTTTTGTGATTTTCATGAGTTCCCTTTCTTGTATATAAATAGTTCCTTATGATTCAATATTTTGACCTCGTCTTTATATTTTAAAGTTTTGAGGGCTTGGATGAATTTTGTTGGGTCAGTTGTGTTTTCGGCAAACATCCCGTAATGTGTCGGGATGACTAGGCCAGGATTAATTTCAGCGGTCAATGCCGCCGCTTCGTTGAAGTTCATATTGCCCCATTTGCCATTGATGCAAATTATCATGATATCTGGGGGAGCGTCAGCAAGCCTTGTCAATTTATCATCATATTCAGTGTCTCCTGAAATGTAAATCCTGACTCCGTTCAAATCTAAAGCATAGCCCACGCTGTCTTCGGTGTGCTTGGCAAAAATAGCTCTTGCTTTAATGCCGCCATAGCTCTTTTCTTCCCCTCTCTCGATGATTGACATTTTATTTTCAGGCAAATTAAAAGAGCGACACTTGCGATAAACCGAGCCTGGGCCAGCAATTCTTTTTATTTTTTTTAGATCAATATTTTTTAGGGTGTCAGGGTCGCTGTGATCAAGATGGTCGTGCGTGCAGAGCAAGAGGTCTGCGATGAGACTTTCTGGCTCAACCGGGATCTCAACCAGCCTTTTAAGGCCGACTTCTTTTTCCACGCTGTTGGAAAGGTAAGGGTCTGCGATGATTATTTTGCCGTCAGATGACTTAAAGATAAAACCGCCTTGCCCGATCCACCAAATGCCGACCGAACCTTTTCCGATTTCTTGTTTAATGATTTCCTGCATAACTATTTTTTTAATATCCCATAATACTCAACTTCATTTTTGCCTGATTTTATCCATGAGTAAAGCCTCTCCAGTGGATACTCTTCCTTAAAGCCCAGCTCTTTTCTGAGTTTCTCAGAGCTTATCATGCTTCTATATTTGTTTGCCCTGAAATACTCTATATCTTTTATTTTAACGTCTGGATAATTTTCTTTCAACAATTCTATAGTGGGTTTTGTCCCATAACATGAAGAATCCCCGGCAACAAGGTTATATGTGTTAAAACCTTTCAAATCACTTTCTATTGCCAATGACATTGCCATAGCCACGTCCCTGACATCGATATACTGGAAATACGCATAAAGGCTTTCCGAGGTCATATCACTGCATGTGTAATCTGGCCTCATAACAGCTCCGACTCGAAAAACAAACACGGGAAAGTCCGCATTTCTGGAAAATCCTTCCAACAGATCCTCGGCCATAAGCTTTGTCACCCCATAAGGACTTTTAGGCTTGGCGGGATGCGCTTCATCGATAGGAAAATATTCCGGGATTGTCCCTTCGCCCGGCAATCCGTATACCCAAAGAGAGCTGCAGTGGATGAATTTCTTTATTTTAAATTTCTGGGAAGCTTCCAGAAGGTTCAAGACGCCAATCACATTTACGCCAATAGCGTCCTGAAAAGAAACCTCGTTGGGGCCTTGGGCTCCTCTTGCGGCAAGATTCAAAATCACATCAATGCCCTCCACTGCCTTTTCAACTTCATCCAGCTTTGTTACGTCGCATTTTACAAATTCATATTCGAGCGAGGCTTCCGGCTCCCTCCAGTGTGAAAGCCTTATCTCATAATGCTTCTTTAAGTAAGACAGCAAACCGGGGACAATCAACCCAAGGCCTCCCGTTATTAACATTTTCATAACTCAATCTCCTATGCTTAAGCATCATTTTTCCAAAACATCCAGAACACCTCTCAAGTCAGTCACAACCCTGTTTCCCTCCAAAGCGCCATTGCGATCAATTAGGATGCTGTTGTTTATCCCGGCCATTGCCGGAATTTTTCTGTCGCAGTTCAAGTCGTCGCCAATTATAAGAACTCGCTCTGCGTCAAATCCTCCCTCTGTTATAACCTTTCTGAAAAACTCCGGAGAATTTTTTAAGCATCCCGTAAAGTCGGGTCCAAAAGTGTCTGTAAAATATTTGTGCCCATTCCAATCGGCGAGTCCGGCTCCCACAAGAACCGCTCGCGCCCGCGACTGGTCATTATTGCTGGTGATGAAAAGTTCATACTTCTGCGCTTTAAGTGCGGCAATCAGTTCAATAGCATCTTCGTAGACTTCTAGATACTTTTGTTGAACAGCTTCCAGCTCTTGCTGATACTGGCGCAATGGAATGCCTAGTTCCGTTGCGGCTTTAAAAGGATCTGCCCCTGGGAAACAGTTTTCCTTTTCTACTGTCAGTTCAATAGCTTCCGCGGGACTCATATTTTGCTCCTTGCAAAGAAGCCCTGCAAGAACATATTCAAAATACCCGATTCTATTGTATCCAAAGAGTGAACGGCTGATTGTATGGTCTATGTCAAAGAAAATATATTTAACATTTTTCATCTGTTGACCTCCATGTTTAAAGCTATCTTAATCTTCATTTTTTTTAATCAACTCCCATCATGGACATTATTGACGGATGCTGATAGATAGACTTCCAATTGCTGTCTTTAGGTATTTTATTTTCATTCAACATTGACTCATATGGCGGCATCAGCGCATAATTCTTCACCTCGTCTATTGGCGAAAGGCAGAAGTCGTCAGACAAAAAACGTTCGTCATCATTCACAATCTTCATTGTTGATTCAATGTAGAACTGAAGTTGCATGGAATAAACACAAAGCGGCCTTTCCGCTTTTTCCGGTTTCGCGTTGCTCGGATCCCCTACAACGCCCGCAGGCGTCTTTTTCCATTCAATTCCCTGCGGATAGAATTGATGCCACATTGAAATCCCCGGCGTGAGACCGCCTGCCTTTGTTGTTGGAGAATACGGAAGCGCGCCATGGGGCTCAGTTTTTGTGTCGGCATATTTCATGTTAACGCTTTCTGTCGGCCCCGTCGCCAACTGGTAGGAAAGCTCCGCCTCGTCCGCGTGAATAAACGGAGTATCAAACTTGCAGCTTTTATATCTTGGATCAAATCCCTTCATCTGCCAAGTATACCATTCTGTTTCCATAATTAAAGCAGGACAACCAGTGGTTTTGCCAAATTTGTGAATGGCATGCTGATTTACATATTCCTGTCCATGGTTCTGTAAGTTAATTATATTACGGAATCCCATATTGTAAAGTCCTATAATGTTCCAAAACAACGTATTAATATGGGTTTTTTCAGGAATGATCATTGTGCCAGGCATATAGCAATGATGCGCCGGGTGAGACCCTGCGCCCGTCGGAAAGGCCAACATTATTCCGGTTTTTTTGCGCATGGCGTATGCGATGGCAAGGCACTGGTGCGCGTCCTGAAAAAGATTGCTTACGGCGCCGTGGAGCTCCATGGAGCCCGTGACAAATATAACGCTCTTATTATCCAATATCTCAGGATAAACATCTCCAAACGGAGCATGGCAGAAAAAATATTTTGGATCGTTCAGCCTGTTTGGCTGCGGATATCCATAGTATTCATTGACTGCTTTTATGTCCTCATCCGAAAATGAATCATATCCATAATTCATTATATATTCATAAGGACTGTAATAGTTTTCATCTTTGAAGTTCTTTTCCGCTTTCTCAAAAAGTTCCTTTACAAGTTTTTCTCCGTTGTCATAAAGTCTGCTCATTTTTTTCTCCTGATTTTTAAGCAATATTTGCAATTATTTCGGTTAAGTGTTTCATGCTCATCTCCGCCGCTTTGTCAGGCGTTGGCAGAGGAAGCATTTCCATTGATATGTATCCTTTGTAATCAAGCTGGGTCAAAAGATTTACAATTTCCAGAAACTCCAGATGGCCGGAGCCTGGCGCATGCCTGTTGCTGTCCGCAAAATGCACGTGTCCAGTGTAAGGCATTGCTTTAGCTATGCTTCCAA
>CAZYVR010000085.1:0-17574 GCA_964651145.1 uncultured Victivallales bacterium
AGGGCGAAAGCCATAGCTGTTTGATGTCGCCGCGCCAGCTTCACTGAGGGATTACTCTGAATAAGTAATTTTTAAATATTTTACCGGTTCAATGTTGACTCGGTTCAATATGGCATTATAATATAAATGCAAGCTAATGCAAAGGAGCATTTTGAAAACGATCAAACCCACTATATATGAAATCGCAAAAAAAGCTGGAGTTTCTCCGGCGACAGTTAGCAATGTTTTGAATAATCGCACAAAAGCCAATTATCCGCGAGTGGCAAAACGGGCAGAGCAAATCCGTTCCATAGCCCGCAAGATGGGATATCAAATCAACCTTACAGCCAAAAATTTGACACAAGGAAAAACTCATATAGTATCAATAAATGGAACATGGAGTTATTTTAACAACCCAACGGTAAGCATATTCGATTCAATAAACAGCTATGCTGGCAAAAAGCTGCAGGAAGCTGGCTACAATGTGCTTACGGCATTGCCTGAACCTGACCAAGTCAGGAGCAAAACTATTAGAATTAAGGTTGACGGAGCAATCGTTCTTCAACCTCACGATGAAGACTTCTACCAGTTTTACGAGGAGAGCGGAACTCCATATGTGTGCGTTAACGGGAACTGCGGCCCCAATGGCTCTGAAATTCTTTTAGACGATGCTGATGGAACAAAAAAAGCAATGGAGCATTTTTTCGAGATGGGCCATTCACGCATCGCGTATTTTAACGTTTCAAAAAAATCCACTCACTACAGCGAAAAAATTCGTCATCATGCTTATCTTCAAGAATTGCAGCGTCGCTCTTTTTGCCCTGTTTCATGTCACGACGCCATAGGCATAGACGAATTGGAGTTTTTAAAGAGAACAGTAAAGGATGAAAAAGCCACGGCTGTCTTGACTTATGATTTCACTGGCGCCTTAAAGCTTCTTTTTGCCGCTAAAGAATTAGGGTTAAGCATTCCTGAAGACTTCTCTGTTATATGTTTTAATAAGCTTTTCCCTTCGGAAATAGTCAGGCCACGCTTTACTGTTGTCGACATACCAGGGTTGGAAATAGGGGAGAAAGCATCAAAGATTCTCTTGCGTCTCATGAACGAAGACAGCAAAGCAAACGAAGCATGCATGGTAAAAGAAGAGCTTGTAATAAGAGAATCGGTAAGGAATATTGCTTCACTCAGTTAATTAAGGTTTAAAAAGTGGGAGTTTACAATAATGAAAAAAAGTTTTAATATGATTTTTACACTTATCGAATTGCTCATTGTAATAGCAATCATAGCCATTCTCGCCTCTATGCTTCTCCCTGCCTTAGGCAAGGCGCGTCAGCAGGCAAAACAAATGGTCTGCATCAGCAATTTAAAGCAATGCAGTCTGCTCACGTATGAATACATTGATGACTACAATGGGGTTTTGCTGAATTTTGGCGGCTGTTGGAGCAGCACTTATTCCTGGCAGACAGCCGCTTATGACGCGGGGTATAATATTGACTTTAAAATGGCAAGTTGTCCAAATGCTCAAAATAATTATTGGAACAACTCAGAGCGGGAGCTGTTGCGCTGGCGCGCCTATGGCTTGAATTACGGCTGTATGTATAAGGGAGCCTACAGCTCAGCAAGAAAAGTTGATGTGATTGCCGGGGTAAGTTATTATCAGGTATTTTTTGGCAAGCTTAAAGAGCCCAGCTCTTATGTCCATATGACAGACACGAAACAAAAAAATCCATTGCCGGAAAATTCTACAGTCTGGTCTCCCAGCAGCTCTGCCAGCACGACCGGCCGAGTTTGGACGGCGCACAGTCCAGGCACGGCAGCTAACAGTTTATTTGCTGATGGGCATGCTGAGAGAATGTTGTTAAATCAATTCCGTGAGCTAGTCCATCCGAGCACTTATTTCGCCTTTCAGACGTCTGAAACTTGGTAATAATAAAGAATATTCAATAAAATACATCCAGGAGAAAAAATGGAATCAAGAATCAACAAAAAATCTTTCTGCCTAAAACTTGCCGCTCTATGTCTTTTGTCCTCATGCTTAATTTCATGCCGGACAACAGACAAAATAAGAACTGATGACGCAAACGCTGAGAAAAAATTAAAACAATTGCCGTCAGGAAAAGATGTCATTGCTCCAGGCGACTTGAAAGCCTTCTCACTTTCAGGCCTTGGCGTGGAAAAAGGCTACGCAAAAATGCAACTGGTTTCTGTCAGTGGCATGCCTTTTAAAAAGGCCATACGTGTAAACTCAACCGTCAAACCGGCAGAAGCATACGGCATCCAATTGAATTGTCCTGTCAACTTTAAAATGCAGGAAAATGATTTGCTTCTGCTCACATTTTATGGCCGCGCCTTGCATTCCGAGGATGAATCAGGTCAAGGCCAGGCTGTCGTGTTGTTTGAAAAAGGAGCCCCCCCATGGACAAAATCAATGTTCTTTGGCGTTGGGCTTGAAAGGCAATGGCAAAAATTTTATGTCCCTTTTAGAGTAAGCGGAAACAAAAAAGAGAAAGCTTACCCATCCGGAGGAACTCAGCTTGCGTTCAATCTCGGCTTTAAGCCCCAGAAAATAGAATTGGCCGACATTAGACTGCTAAAGCTTCCAAATGATTTAAAAATGGAAAACCTTCCGTACACTAAAAATACCTATGAAGGCTCGAAGCCAGATGCTGCCTGGCGAAAAGAGGCAAACAAGCGCATAGAAAAAATAAGAAAAGCAAATCTGCAAATCCAAGTGGTGGACAAAGCAGGAAAACCGGTTAAAAATGCAATTGTAAAAGTAGATATGACTAGACACCAATTCACTTTTGGAACAGCTATAAATTCCTGGCTTGTAGACAGGAAAACAGACGAGTCAAAACGTTATTTGAGAGCCGTCAAAGAAAATTTTAATCAAGTGGTTATTGAAAGCGTTATGAAATGGCCCAATTGGCCGAAACATCATAAAATAGTGGACTATACTGTTTCATGGGCTCTGAAAAATGGGCTGACAGTTCGTGGTCACACTATTGTGTGGCCATCATGGAAATGGACTCCTTGGAGAAAAAATCTCAAAGAAATAAAAAAGCTTGAGGGCAACCCTGAAAAATTGCGCGGCCTTATAAACCAGCACATAAAGAACATAGTTACAGCATTTAAAGGTCAGCTGGCGGACTGGGATGTGGTAAATGAGCCGTACAACAACAATGATTTTATGAGAGTACTTGGCGATAAAAGCATGGTTGAGTGGTATAAGCTTGCCCAAAAATACGATTCAAAGCCGCGGCTGTTCATTAACGACTTTGGCATCCTGACAAATGGCAGCAAGCTTGAAACAAAACATATGCTTCATTACGAAAAAACTATTCGCTTTCTCCTTAAAAATGGGGCTCCACTCCAAGGCATTGGCATGCAGGGGCACTTTCGGGAAGTTATGACTTCGCCCAAAAAACTTCTCAAAATTTTTGACCGTTTTGGGAAATTTAATCTTCCAATTGTAGTAACTGAATTTGACCATAGAACAAATAATAAAGAAACTCAAGCCGAGTATATGCGTGATTTCCTTACGACGGCCTTCAGCCATCCATCTGTCAGCGGTTTTTTGATGTGGGGTTTGTGGGATGGCTGTCACTGGGGCAACAACGCTCCAATTTACAATAAGGACTGGAGCATTAAGCCTGGTGGAAAAGCTTACCGCGACCTTGTCTTCAAAAAATGGTGGACAAAGCTTGAGGGGAAAACAGACAACGAAGGATCTTTCAAGGCCAGAGGCTTTATGGGAGAATATGAAATTACAATCCTAAAGGGCAGTCAAACTGTAAAGAAAAAGATTAAGTTGTCTAAAAATGGAAGCTTAATTAAAATCATAATTCAATAGTTTATTTATCATTCATAAATCATGGTTGCCCAATATTAAGGAACGCGTTAAAAGATGAATATCAGTTACTGACAATCATTTTTTTAAGCAGTTTTTATAAAACATAAATGCCACTCCCTCAAGCCAATAGCTTTAGGAAATACATACATCGAAACGTGTGAGGGACACAAAGGAAACAACCCCATGATGAATTTGGCAGACATCCGCAATGAAGTGAATGAGCGCTTGGAAGCGCTTGTGGATCCCGATGGCCCTGTTGGCTGCTACCGCTGCGGCGTGGGTCAGCGACCTGACCTTTACAGTAGCATTGACGTGGCGCTTATGCGTACCATAATGGGTGAAGATCTTTCCTCGCTCTACTATCCGAATCAACGCGAAGCCTGGTGCAACCACCTGAACAGCTATGCTTGCTATTATCATGAAATAGGCAATGATGGCAGTTATGTGGATACCATCGGCCACGGCAAGCTTCACGCCAATGGACAAATTATCGGCGCTCTGGGCATTCTGGGAGGCAAGCAGAAATATCCCTGCCGACTTTATGATGCCTTCGACACTCCGGAAAACCTCGGGCCCTGGCTGGATAATGAAGTTGACTGGATCATACCCTGGAGTGAATCGCACAAGTTCTGGGGCGGTGTGCATTGCTTCAGTTTCTCGACACGCTGCACTGAAGATTGGCTGGAAGCAGCCTTTGCGTGGCTGGCAGAGAACGTGGATAAAAACACAGGCTGGTGGAAAAAGGGCGTTACTGCCAATAAGCCCTTCGCATATCTGGGAGCCGCCGCCCACATTTTGCCCCTCTACGAACACCATCAGCGCACTTATCCAGTTCCCGAGCGCCTGGTCGACAGTGTCCTTGCTCTGCAGCAGGATCATGGCCTGTGGCTCCCCACTCCGGAAGGCCCGGTATCCTATATGGATCTGGACGCACTTTATGTATACAGTTTAGTGTGCCGCTGGATGCCGGAATACCGCGCCGATGACATCCGCGCATCTGTACAACGTTTCTCTGCGATCATGCAACTGTTTTACCAGAATGAAAAAGAGCGCTGTTTCAACAGCCACCCCCACCAGTGGCTGGCAACCATCGGCGCATTTGGGCTACTCCAGCGTTTGCTGCCGGAGGAGTTCACTGATTCCGAAGGCAAAGAGTGGACCGACATCTTCAGTGATTCTCGCTTCTACCGAACTGCTGAGGTAGAGCGCTTGGAAGGATGAGAGTTTCAAAGCCGGGCTATAAGACAACCGCCGCAATGGGCTATTATACCCCAAAGACTTTGAGCTTTCTTGAGTTTTTTCTGAATATTCATTGATAAATTTTTTATTTCACGTTTAACAGCGCTATGCTTTAACTTTGTTAACACAAATAAGGAGCTTTTGACGTGAAAAGAGCATACAACAAATCTGACTGGAATGGCTTTGATCTATATGAATTTTCCATGCTTGGACGCGACTGCAAAATTGTGGAGCCTAAATCACCGGCTCCTGGAAAGCCGTGGATATGGCGGGCGCGCTTTTGGAATGCATGGCCGCAAACTGAACTGGCGCTCCTCGGAAAAGGATTTCATCTGGCATATATCGATGTTTCAAATATGTATGGGAGCCCGAAGGCTGTTTCAGTGTGGAACCGCTTTTATCAGTATCTTTTGGGCAATCACGGACTCTCTCCAAAGCCCGCTCTTGAGGGCTTCAGCCGCGGCGGACTCATCATTTACAACTGGGCCGCGCAAAGTCCGGAAAAGCTTTCCTGCATCTATGCCGACGCGCCAGTATGCGACGTAAAAAGCTGGCCCGCCGGAAAAGGCAGGGGAAGCGGCAGCCCTGAAGACTGGGCAAGGTGCATCGACGCTTATGGCTTGACTGAGGATGAGATGATTGCCTGGAATAAAAATCCCATAGACAATCTCAAGCCTCTGGCTGAAGCCGGAATACCTTTGCTTCATGTGTGCGGCGACGCGGATTCCGTGGTGCCCATTGAGGAAAACACAAAAATTCTTGAATCACGATATAAAGAGCTCGGCGGCTCGATTGAGCTCATTGTAAAAGAGGGTGTGGAGCATCATCCGCATTGCCTCGAAGATCCCGCGCCGATAGTGGAATTTATTTTGAAACACACAGAAGGCATTGAGAAATAAAAAATGGAGATAATCGAAGCCAAAGAGAGCGACCTTCCCGACATAGCGCGCCTCGCCAGGGAAATCTGGGAGGTTTGTTACAGGGATGTTGTCTCGGATGAGCAAATAGAGCATATGCTTAATTGGATGTACAGTTTAGAAACAATGAAGGACGAATTGAAAAACAAAGGCGTTTGCTACGATAAGTTGCTCATTGACGGGCGGCTTGTCGGATTCGCGGCTTACGGCCCGGCAGAAAAGCCCGGAAAAATGAAGCTGCATAAACTTTACATCCATCATGATTTTCAACGGAAGGGGTGCGGCTCAAAGATGCTAAAGCATATTGAGGAAAAAGCCGCTATGCAAGGCTATAATTCTTTAATTCTCAATGTGAACAAAAAAAATACCAAAGCCATTGGCTCCTACAAAAAAAACGGCTTTTTCATTGCGTCATCCCCAATAATTGACATTGGAAATGGCTTCCTGATGGACGACCATATAATGGAAAAGACCCTGCAAAAATAGATGTAATTTATGGGGCTATTTTTTCTCCTTTTCCAAGTTGCCCTGATATCCATTTTTTCTGCAATTCTTTCATTTTATGGGATGAGCCAAAATGCCCGAACAATGGGGCAGTCACCAGCTTTTTGGGAGATTTTATTTGATTATATGCGCAGTACATTGAGCTTGGAGGGATTATTTCATCAATAAATCCTATTTCCATTATAATTGGAATTTTAATTCTTTTGGCAAAATTGACTGAGTCATAATATGGAGCCATGTCAAGAAAATCTTTTTCATTGAATGCTTTGCTCCGCCTGCAATGTGTCCAGATTCTTGGCCATCCTTCCCGCCTTTCAGCCATATACCCAAAGTGGTCGCAGAAAGCAGGGACTCTAATGGCCGCGGCTGTTATTTTTTTATTAAGCCCAGCCATTATCAATGATAAACCGCCTCCCTGACTTCCTCCGTAAAGAACAAAATGTTTTTTGTCAAAATCGGGCCGGGAATAAATATAGTTGATTGCTCGATCAAGACCCAGGATGACATTTCTGAAATAATATTTTTTCTTGTCGGGAACTCCCTGCAGTGAATAACGTTTCAGACTGCCTTTTGCAATCTCCTGATACTTTTTTGTGGGCATGCCAAGCCGAAGGTCATGGATGCTCATGCTCAATACGATAGTATCCAGGTATTTGGCTTTGGTACTTTCCGGTTTTTTAGGCGTTCCCACTCCGGCGGAGGCAATGTGCATGTATGCCGGGAATGGCGGCTTCGCGTTTTGAGGCACACTTAGGTAGCCGTAAATGCGTTTGCCGTTCAAAGTGGCAAAGCTTATCATGTAGCTTTTCTGATGTTCATCAGAACTGACCAGCTCCAATTTTGTGTCCAATGGGATTTTCGCCAACTCTTTTCTGCCGTTTTCCCAGAATTTGTCAAAGTCAACAGGCTCCGGGGTTTCGGCTTTTAGTTTTTCAGGTTCATACGCGGCCGCGGCGCATCCTGAGAATTTATTTCCGTTTTTTTTATAAAAAACATCGCATCTTAAAAAGCCGGGCCTGTCAAGAGAAGCTTTGACTTTTAATGGGGCGTCTTGCAATGGCATTTTTTCATCTCTGAATATTTTCCCGCCATCCAAAGACAATATAATGTTAACATCTCCCTCTGTTACGCGTTTCCCTTTGCGCAGAACTTCAATGGAAAAAGTGGCGTTCTCTTTTACTTTATAAATGGCGTCCGGCCTGTCTGTTTTTGCTTGTATCTCAAACTCAGATGTTTTTGCGCTGGCATGCCCCGTAAGGCATGCAAAACTTGTGATGAATATAATTGTCTTTAGAAAGCAGATTGAACGCTTCATTTTCCCTCCTGATAATTTTCGCTTTTTGCAAATATTTATTTTTTGAAGACAAGTAATCCCTGGTAGCCGCATGGAATAATGGGGCATTCATTATGTTTCGCTATAATTCCAGGATTGCCTTTGAATTTGAATTTTCGCAGCAACTTTGGCTTGCGAACATCTGTGATGTCGCAAAAGGTCACATCGCCGGAAGCGCGATCGGACAAATATAAATTGTTCCCATAAATTGAGGGCTTTCCAGTCAGCTTGCATCCTTTCACCCCATAAGAAGGGAGGTCTTTTATGGGCGCGGTTTCGTCTTTGCCGAAAAGTAAATATTTTCCAGTTTTGTTTGTGACGAGGCATTTGTCTTTGTATATTGCCATGCCGTTGCTTGCGCCAACGCGATACGGGTTGTTATTGCCCGTGTATTTCACTGGAACAGAATTAAGGTCGTACCAGAAAAAACCGCTGACATGCCAGAAGCAGCATGCGTACCGCTTATCGAGAAGCCCATCTGTGATTTGATATCCGTAAAGCAACCCATGCCTGGAATCTTTCAGGGCCAGTCTGGGAGACTCCGGATTTGAAATGTCCACTATATGAAGACTATATGCCGCAATTTGCAAAAGCGCGTACTTGCCAGGCGTTGGAACTACCACTTGTTTTATTGCCCTGCGCCCAGCTTTGTATCTGCCTGCAAGCTCCAGCAATGAGGCATTTTTGATTTTCCATATGCTTAGTCCGCCTTTGCCTTCAGCCACATAAACATAATCGCCAAAAACTTTCACATCCATGCAAAAGCCGTCTGTTTTATATTCGGCAAGCTTTTCTATTTTTGGCCAAAGTTTTATAACATGAAGTCCGGAGTTGCCAGCCGCAACCATGGCTGTGTCGCCTGAAAAGGCGACAGCGTAAACTTGCCCGTCCGGCTTATAAATCCGATATTTGCCATTCTTAAGCTCGCTCTTATCAAGAGGAGGAATTGTAGGAAGGACGCCAGGATTTTCCTTAACAGGGCGCGCCATTGAAGCTTTAAAAACATGCAGATCGGAAAAGCCTCCTGCCACATAAATGCAGCCTTTGCCCAGCGCAAAGCTTGTGACTGGCGAATTATATTGTCCCTTTCTGCTTTTGATTTTAACCTTAGGCAATTCTCCGTTTGCCACAAAAAAGGGTTTTTCATGATTAGAAATGTCTATTACAAAAATGCCGTTCCAGGTGTCTCCAAGAAAAGCGTATTTGCCGACTACCTTCACGTCCCACATGTCATAGCCTATATAAAATTTTGGAGGCGCTTTTATCCGCGAAACAAACTCAGGCTTTTCAGGATTGCTTATGTCAAATATTTCCATTCCGTGCCCGTGTCCATGCCTCTGTTTTCCTCTTGTTCTTGAATGATGTCCAGTGGCGACATAGCAGTATTTGCCTTTGACAAACACTCCGTCGGCGAATCCGTCCAGTTTGGCCTTCGCTGCTACTCGCGGCTTGCGGGGATTTTTGACGTCGCATACAACAAGCTCGCTTGAGCCCCATACGCCCACATAAATATAGTTATTAAAATATGCCAGCGATTGCGCCTCACCTGTTCGGACGGAGCTCAGATGGAGCGGCTTTTTGGGGTTGGAAATGTCTATCAATTCAACGCCGTAATGTCTGCATGCCACAAAGGCCACATCACCGGCCAGGGCTATTCCTGTGGCAAGCTCTATGGTGTCATAAATGCTGACTAATTTTGGCTTTTTGGCGTTTGACACGTCAACTATATACAGGCCGTCTTCGCGCGAAGTGATATAGGCCACGTTGTCTTTTATTGCGATTTGCCGCGTCATGCCAAGTCCGCGCAGTCTGCCGAGCTTTACAGGCGAAACAGGGTCGTTTATGTCAAAAATATGGAGGTTGCCGCCGCCGACAACGTACAATTTATTTTTGACGACAGTTGCGTCGTTACAACGGCCAATGCCAAGGTTTTTAACTATTGACAATTTTTCCCCATACTTCATGGCTCCGTCGGCCATGGCCGATACAGAAACAATAATCAAAGCAAGCTTCAAAATTATTTTCATTGTTACTCTGCCTTTTCAGCGCTGATGCCGACAACTATCGGAACAGCCACATTGTTAAATGAAGAAATATTTATTGATTTGATGAGTTTTTCAGGATTCGGGTTGCGCCATTGGCAAATGTACAAGCCGTGCCCCTTGCTGTTTGTCCATGCCACTTTGGCATTTTCGTTGAAGTCCATTTTCGGGTTCCACCAGTCGCCTATTTGCGATTTTTTAAAATTTTTATCACATTTTGCCACAAAATCTTTTTTGGTTCCGTCAGCGTAATTTATAGTGTATTTTAGGATTTCCCCCGGCTTTCCGGGCTTGGTCCAGGCGGCAGTGTGAAGGAAAAACAGACGTTTCGCTTTTTTCATAAATGGAATTTCCGCAGCGCTTCTCCCAAAGTTTGTTGACTGCGACTTGAAGAATATGCAAGATGTGTCGCTGTTCTGGTCATAGCGGATTATGTCGAATGGAACATTCAGCCACACATGCCTGCCTGCCGCAAGCTCTGTCAGTGATTTTTTTCTTCCCTGGTCGGTCCATCCGTCAAGGCCGTCCCTGGCCACTCTGTCCATAAAGCTTCTGTTGCAAAATTTTCTTATGTCCACAGTGAAACAGTCTTCCGGATTGACCTTGAACGCCCTTAGCTTTTCTTCTTCTCCGGCGGCTTTTTCTCTGTCTGAGTCTTTGCGGGCAAGCTCTTTTATTTCTTCCGATAAGCGCTTTAACAGTTCTTCAGGCTTGCATTTTTTTAGGTCATACTTTACCCATGGTTTTTTGGAAATAACAATTATAGCTTTGCCATGAGGAGGCAATTTTAGGTATATGTTGCCCCTTTTTGCGTCTTCAGGGGTCCATTGTTTTTTCCCTTCTTGAGTCAAGAAAGAAATCTTTTCCAAGGGGTCAAAAATATAAGCCGAATCCATCATGAAATAGTCATTGAGGTTTAGTTTTCCTATTTTTGTGTAAAGGTCCCAGTTCCACAGAAATATTGCCTTTGTGTCGCCACGGTCAACAAGTATGGATTCAATATTCGGCAGAAGCCTTTTGTCTTGCCCGGTCAGCGCCACAGGCTTTTTAATTTTTTCCCTTTCAAGGATTGTGGACAGGATTGCCACAAGATGACCTTCTCTGAAAATTCCGCCAATGTAATAAATTTTTCCTTTCCCTAATTTTTTTTCTGTGATGATAGGGGCGCTTCCTGCGGTTGCAATAACATAGGAGTCTTTCGGCGTTATTTTGGCGTATGACAAGCCGCGAATTGTGTCCGGCAGCGCAGAGGTTTGAGGAATGGAAAATTTCAAGCTTATGGGTTTGCTTTTCGTTCTGCTCAGCTTGACTCCAGCCCATTCAGTACTGTCTGTTTTGTTGTTGTATTCATCGTTCGACAGGGTGTTCAATCCAAGCACAAGAATCCCGCCGTCTTTGACAAAATCTTCCAGTTTTTTGCGGACAGTCGGCAATGTGCTTTCAACTCCGCCCGCTATAATCACTTTGTATTTTTTGTGCTTTTCTCCATCTCTTATCTGCTCCTCCAGCAACGCGTCAAATGGGTAATAACTATATTCCAGAGCGGCGTAGTAGTTGATTATTTCATCGGCGGTGGAGTCTTCTTTTGAAACATAGCTGAATCTTCTTGAAGCAAATGAGTGAAGCAAGGCCACTTCGGGTTTTATTCCTCTGGGCTGCTCCGCCATTATGTCTTGAAGGGCAATCATTTCCTTTTTGAAGTCCATTATGCCCGGAAGCGCGGATGTTGGAATGGCGTAAGGATTAAGCATAAGATAGGGATATTGTTTGGCTTTTGCCATGGCGGCCTCAATGGAATTGGATGGATTTATGTCCCATGCCCTTCGCGTCCACACAAACAAATAGCTGGCGTTGACTCCTCTCATCATTTCAATCCAAAATCGATCGCAAAGCCCTTTTCTGCTTGGCGGAGGAAAGCCGGATTCGCCATTGACAATCGGCTTATCCGGGGAAATGCCGCGCAGTATTTTCATGGTCATGCTGGATTTGATGGCCCCCTGATTTTGCATTGGCGCGTCAATTGTATTTTTTGGAGCTTTTTTGGCTCCCACATTTCTTGTGTGGCTCAATCCTCCGCATCCGGTGGGAGCTTGTATGGTGGAAAACAGGGCGTTCATTTTATAATAATTCAAGGAAGCCAGATGGGGGTCGATAGTGTAAGGGCCCGCGGCCTGGCATGTTATCTGAATATTTTTTCTTTTATCCACCGATTTTATTGTGGCTATGCCTATTTTTAAGATGTCGATCCATCTGTCTTCCAGGAACTGGCTGTAATCAACATAAAGGCCTTGATTGTCAGAGCTGTTTTTAAAGCGCGCCGCATCTTCAAAAGATTCATAATTCGAGCTCCATTTTTGATTCATGGCTCTTTCTGATCCGTGCTTTTTCTTGAGCCATTTAACAAAGAGTATTCTGTTGTCCTTGCAGTCGCAAAAATATGTAGGCTCGTTGAAAAGTTCATAAAACAGAGGGTCAATTTTATTTTTCACGACAAGCTCGGCTCCGAATTTCCAGTAATCTTTCAGGAGGCGCAATCCGTCCTCATTGTCGGGGTCATAGCCGAGCCAGTGTTGCTTAAGCTTTGGGTTGCTTTTTGCGCGCTGGGGAATTTTGTCCGTATCAACGAGCTTTCCGCTGCCCCATGGAAAGAGCGTAAAGTCTATATAAAGGGGCATTTTTATTTCCCGCATAAATCTTTCAAATCTTTTTTGCGTCCCTGGCGATTCTGCTTTTATATTAGGGTCATATTTTTTCATCCATCCACTGGGAATAAAGCAGCCCATTGTGTCAAAACCCAAGCGCTGAGCTGACTCAAAATCGGGGAGCTTTTCGTATATCCAATTATATTTTTTGTCGTAGCCGGGAGTCGTTTTGTATTCCACTCCCACTTTTGCCTGTCTGGATATTTCAGCTCCAGCCAGAAATCTTGGCTTTCCTTCCACAATGTAATTAGGCCCTTTTATTTCAACTTTATAGTCAGGCTTGACCTTAAGGCATTTCGGGATCTGATTAAATTCTGGGAAAACAACGTCTTTTAGAGGAGGGCCGAAAGCTATTTTTTTGCGTCCCTTTTTTCTTGTCGCTTTGCCTATGCGGATATTGGTTATATGCATTGGGTTTTTTGGAAGGTCATTGCCGTAAAATTGAATATTGCAGGCTTTGATGGATTTTATGTCAGTTTTCTTTTTGCCTTTTCCTGCAAACAATTTCAAAGGCATTGACACCATCTGCCAGGTATCAGGGTCATTGTCTATTGTTTCGTCTTCAGTAAAAGACGCGCACTGCGCATATTTTTTGCTGTATGAAGAATTGTCCGATAGGCTGAATTCCAACTGAGCTTGTATTGTCTGGTTTCCAAGGTGCCTTCCAGTGGCGTCATTGCCTCCATTGACATAAAAAATAAGGTTTTTTGTTTCCAGATCCGTCTTGCTCACCGGCATTTCAGAGGCGTTGTCATCGGCGCGGAATCTTGCGCCGCCCCATGGCTTTCTCCCAACATATTTCATTTCCATTGATTTTTTGCCAAAGCTTTGAGTCTCTGAAGCTTTGACCCTCCATGCTTTGACGCTCCAGCCTGGCTTAAATCCTGAGCTGTCGGAAAATATTGTCGTGTCATTTGCGGCAAGGCTATGGCCTGCAAGGATAATGAAGGCAATTGCGAAGAGATTTTTTTTAGGGAAGGTCTTCAATGTTCCAGCTCCAATCGCTTAGTTGGGGAGTTTTAATTAATGACACATGAAAATCGCTAAAAAGCGAGTTGGCGGCGCCATGGACACGCGAAATATAATCAACGCTATATATTGCAAACTTTGCTATAACCTCATTAGGAACGGCGGCTTGAACTCCATCAAGAATAACCGGGGTGTTTGCCGGATGCACAATGCGCGACATTTTTCTCCAAGGTATGAACCAGCGCGCCATTGTGTAAGAGCACGCCAGCGGATGGGTTGGAGGATAAGGCTGGTTGCATGAGCGAGCCCACAGCGGGCAGACCTGAGAGACAACCGTGTCGCAATAATCGGAGGAAGACTTGTGTGTTCCTCCCAAATAAGGACTGATTGCCATAGTCCAGCGCGCCTGCCACCATAACCCGCCGCCGCCCATGTTTGCGGAAAGCATTGTTCCATCATAGTCGTTGGCGTACGAAACTATTGCAACGCCCTGCTGTTTGAGGTTGTTCCTGCAAAGCATTTCTTGCGCCTTCATCCTTGATTTGCTCAATGCCGGAAGCAGCATGCTGGCCAGAATGGATATGATGGCGATTACAACGAGCAATTCGATGAGTGTAAAACCAATGCGTCGCCATTTGCAAAGCATCTTTGCTTTCATGTTCTTCTCCATAAAATGTCTGTTTTATTTCTTTTGCCGCTCAAAATAAAAATTGTAAAGATGCAGCGACACAACAGTGAACAAGTAATTAGTCTCTCCGCCATAGACTTTTTTCAAGTCGACAGAGTTCAACATTTTCCATATATAGGGGATATTTTCTTCAATCAGCTTTTTATTTCCGCTGGCCAAAATCATATGGAAGACGCCCAGCGGGAATCTGACATGCGCCAAAGTGGCCACTGCTTTTTCCTTTCCTCTGGTCTTTTCCAGTTTTTCTTTGTCGTAAAGCTTCCAGGCGGGGATCGAGCCGTGAATGTCTTTGCCGCCCCATTTAAAGTTTTTTGCCGTTTTGCTTATTGCATCTTCGTTGATGAACTTTCTCATAAACGGCCCCGGAAAATCCCTCGCAAGCTGCAGCTCTATAGATTTTTGCATAAGATCATATATAATCTTTTTTCTTTTTTCGTCCTTAAGAAAGTGATAAAACGCATTGAGCCGGAAGCAATTCTGATTTGCGTAAATGGGATGGGCATTTATTTTTGTATGAGGCCCGGGCGTCAGCAATTTCCATCTTTGACCGTTTTTTTCATCGCTGAACTTTTCGTAGGCTTCAAGCCAATGTTTGTTGCCTGTTCCTTTATATAATGCATATACAGCGGGCAGAAGAACGGACGCTCCGTTTGAATTCATTTGAGTCCATGCAAATCCAACATGACATTCTGTTTTGCCGTCTGCCTGAACAATGTGCCAGCCATGCTTTTCCAGGCGTGTTCCGACTTCGTTCAAGGCGTTCTTTATGAATTCTTTGTCGGCTTTGGTCGCAAGGCTTGAGTTTGCGTATATGCTCAAACTTATTATGAAAGTGCTGTTCTGATCCATTGAGGAATCATCATAATACGCGGTTCTGTCGTCGGGATGCGGCCCGCGCGGGACAATGCCCGGAATGGGGCATGATTCATATATGTACTTTAAAGCTTTGAACAGCTTTATTGCGTTTTCCTTCAGGAATGGAGCGGGCTTGGCTTTGTATGCGTCCAGCAATGCCACAAGAGTGTGCCCCGCATGGAGAGCTGTGTCTGCGCAAAGAGAGCCATATCCCCACGGATACGGCTTTTTTGCCTTGCATTCTTCGGGGGTTGTCCATTTTTTTCTTGTGGAAAATCTCGCATTGTACAGAACGCCAGTTTTGGGGTCTTGAAACTCGTCAATATATGTTTTTGTCAA
This sequence comes from uncultured Victivallales bacterium, assembly GCA_964651145.1. GTDB lineage: Bacteria > Verrucomicrobiota > Lentisphaeria > Victivallales > GWF2-45-14 > CAZYVR01. The sequence goes on from CAZYVR010000085.1 coordinate 15,421, forward strand.
TGAAAATACTTTTTCTTTTAATTCATTTTCCGTAAAAGGCATATCTTTTTCGTTCGCAAAAATCTGAATTGACGCTGACACGAGCAAAACGGATTGCAGGACAATTGCGGCTATTTTCATTTGACATATCCTCGATTTTGATTTTAAAGCAAAACAAATAAACGTTTATCTATTTCTAGAATATAGTCATTTCACGGCTGTTGTCAATGAGTTTTCGGCATTTTTGTTGACATTTTTCATTTTTGCTTCTCTATTATAGATAAACGTTTATTTAATTGGGGATGAAAGTATGGCTTGCACGTTAAAAGATATCGCGCGTGAATGCAATGTTTCCATATACGCGGTAAGCAGGGTATTGAACGACAAGCCTATTTATCTGGTTGACGAAAAGCGGGAATTGATAAAGAATGCGGCGAAGCGGCTTCATTACACGCCCAACATGCTGGCGAGAAGTCTTAAAAGCGACAAATCAAACACAGTGGGCTTTATTCTCTGCTATCTGTCATCGCCGTTTCATTTGAATCTGGTGCGCTATTTGGAGCATCAACTGTCGCGCGATAATTATTCAATGCTTATATCTTCTTCCGAGTTGCAGCTTCAGGACGAATTGGATCAAATCAGCCAGATGAGAAGCAGGTCCTGCGAAATGATTCTTGTGTCAACCCGCTTCAATATAACGGAAAACGCGGATCGCTTAGATGAATATCTGGAAATAATCTCTCAGGATGACAAAATATTTTTTATAGACTCGATCATCCCTTCGGACAAAATAAATTACGCTACAACCGACAATGCCTCGGCGGCCCGGCGCGCAATGTCGTTCTTTATTAAAAAAGGCATAAAACATTTTAAATTTATCAGATCACCCGCCAATCTGTATGTCACGCGAGAAAGATACAATGGTTTTTTGGAGGCCTGCCGTGAGTTTAACATTGATTTCTCCGACAAAGATATCCTTTCGCTTTCCATCAAAGAGCGCGGCAATCTTTTAGAGTCCCTCAAGCACGCAGAAAAGAACACGCTCTTTTTTTTTGAAGGATTGGGAAATGATTTCTCAACATTTGTCGAATATTGCAGGGAATTAAAAATGCGCATTGGAGAAGACTATTTTATTTCAGGCTTTGACACTCCTTTTATGCCCGATCCTTTTTATTTGCTTAAAGAATACAAAGACATCATTGTCAGGCCCATTCCGTATCTTCTTCAGGACAAGGAAAAATTCGTTGACGCGGCAATGGTTTACTTGAACAACCATTTTAAAACGCAGCTGATGATTGAGCCGGAATTTGTCAACTTCGATAAATTCTGACACATAGGCGCATTTTAAGGAGTCTATTCAAAATAAACTCCTAAAAGTTATGATGATCAGCTTTAAATCATAGACAGATTTAAAAAGGAAGAAAAACATTTTTTTATATAAATGTTCCTCTTCCTGCTCTATCCCAAAATGTTCCTTTTTATTTGCGCCAGGCTTCCGGCAGATGTTCTTTTTCTGCTTCCAGAAGCTCTTCCATTGCGTTCTTTGCGTCTCCGATATTGTTTATAATCGGATCGGTTATCATGGCTCTCATCAGGATGTTTTTGTCGCATGAAACAGCGGCTTCGGCTGTCAGTTCGTGCGTGTCTAGCACTTGATGTTGAAGACCAAGAATGCCTCTGGGAAGCTTTCCGAACGGAAGCGGGACAGGGCCGTTCATATCAACGTTGCATTTCAATTCCAGAAAAGCGTCATCAGGCATGTTCGAGACGGCTCCCTTGTTGGCGGTGTTGATATAGAACTGCTTTCCTAGTCCGCCCCACATGCTTTCGATTATGTCTGTGGCGTGGTCGCTGCGTCCATTTTTTATGAATTCAGAAATGGGCTTTTCGCCGGAAGCGTAGGCTTCGTTGGTTTTCCAGTCGTCAGCCATTTCGGCGGCTCTGCGTTCCGCGTCAAATAGCATTATGGGCTCCGGTTCGTTGGGAGTCACGCCGTATCCCTGAAAAAATGGAACGTATTCCTTGGTGTGGCTTATGGCGGTTGGATAGGCGCCATACAAATCCATAAGCTGCAGCGCGTATTTATTATTGTTGCGCGGCTTTGCTTTCGGGTTGGGCTCTTCTTTTGCCGCCATTTTGGCGGCAGCCTCACGATAGCGCGGCATCATGTCTTTG
>CAZYVR010000086.1:0-17381 GCA_964651145.1 uncultured Victivallales bacterium
CGATTTTGGATTTGTTCAGCAGAAAGGTTCTTGCATGGCGGATATCCAACACTTGCTACTTCCTCACGCCTGCAACTTTGGCTTTAAGCTCAATTCAGCAATGTTACGCCCTCGCAAAAGGAGTATCTGCTACGGGATCGATCTTCATAAGCCATCGGAAACGTCCTGCCTCCCAATCCAGATTGAAAGCATAGTTTTCTTTCCCCGACCGACGCCTTTGCATATCTGCAGGCTTTATGATTGGCGAAGTTTCGATTTCTGCATCCACTGAAAAAGCCCAAAGAACCACAGCCCCGTACGTGTCTTGAATCTCAGATTTGCCATATTCAATATCCCAATCCAATACTCCAGCTTCAACACGTGCATTTATATGAGCTGGGGCATTTGACAAAGTCACACGCGCAACTGAGAGAGTTCGCCGCTGCCATTTTAATGACATCGTTGAAAAATTATCGCTGGTTTTTTCTTTGAACTCAGAACTAGGAGATACAATTCGTAGCCTGTCGATAAGTCTTGTCCATGCTACAGAGACAATAGGCATTCTTCGAAGGACAAGCAAATTGCTTCCTTCTCTTAAAGAAAAAGTGTTTCCAGTTATTGGCGGGTTGACTTTTGTTGAAAGCCCTTTGGTTATGTCGTAATTCTTTTTATGGCAAGGATGAGCATAAGTGTTTCGCAACCCACTGGAGAAAGCCCCAGTCTCCGTCATCATGAAAAAACGATACGGGGAAACTTTGCCATGACAAGCCTGACGTTTGATAATCACAGCATTCCATGAGCGGATAACGACTTACGGCCCCTATTCTAAAATCGCTTTCAACAAAAGCGCTTGCTTTTGTCCCGTTAAAGCATGGGATCTGAATTTCCTTTTGAGGCTCAGTGGCTGGAGGCACCATTTTATGCCAGCCCAACTTATTCAGGAGTTGCCCAATGGGAGGCATATTGCTGATAACTATGTTTTCCTCGACTTCCCAGTTCTTTATTGCCTGGCGAAATGAATCAGTTTTCGGGGGAGTCTCGAATGAATACGACCTTATGAGAGGCCTCTGGGTTTTCCTCCGTAAACATCCTCAATTTCAAGAAGCTGAGCAAGTGCTCCCATATACAGTTTTCGGGTGTCTTCAGGGAGTTGCTCGGACATCAGGAGCAGTATTGAGATTTCATAACAGCAAACCTTCGAATATATATCACTCATATGTTCCCCCCATCCCCAGCCTTCTTCAGTCCAATATTTTCCAGAGCCATTAAGAATTTCCAGGAGAAATAAATCATTATCATCATTTCCAAATATTTCATTCAGGAGCCATGCGAAAACTATATCTCCCAGGCAACTGTTCGGATAGTAACAGGTCCATCCTTTGCATTTTTTTATAAAATAATGAAGAGCGCCTGAAAGTATTTCATCAATTAACAGGCAACACTTGCCTCCAAGTTCCTTTGAAAAGTACTTTTTTAACGGAATGAGCCCTACGCATATGAACAATGGAGTGTTTTCATCTGTGTGCTCACGGTCTTCAATATACCACTTGATGAGGCCGCATTTTTCACCGTCAGCAAACTGGCTTTTTCTTATATTTTCAAGGATGCGCAAGTTGTCAACTTCGTCAAGGCGTCCTACCTGCGCCGCATATGTCATAAAGGAAACACTGTCTGGAAGTGGGTGCAGGTGTTTTTGCCCGAAACAATCCGCAGTATGCCCTTTGCCCTTTGCCCTTTGCCTTCTGGAGTCAATAAAAACAGGCCTACTTTTTCGTCCCATCTATGTTTAAAGTTAACCATAGCTTTTCTCCTTTTAATTTTCTAATTGAATTTGCGGAAACATTTAAATCTCATTGTGTTCCAATGGCGTGACTATGACATCGTCAATATAAGCCGTAGCTTCTTGATAATGATTTAACACAATCCAGGCAATGCCGGCAGTTTTGCAGTGTGCCGGAATGTCTGCAACCAATGATATTCGGGTCCATTTTCCAGGTGTCACACTAATTTTGGGCGTTTTATATTCTCTGACATTTCCTCCCCCTTCTCTCCTCTGAGCGTAAACATACATTTGAACATATTCTTCGACGTCTGGGTTATCCTGTTTTATGTATGCCATAAAGCTTATAAAATATAATCCAGGCTTTATTTTAAAATAATTTTTCGGGGCAATCACGCACCTTCCATTCAAATTTAATTTCATGGAATATTTGCCATGGTAAACTTTCTCTTTGCTAATTTTTCCGTTGCCATTCCAGCTATTGCAATTGCCGTTCTCAAATGATCCATTTGCATGCATATTTTTCAGGGGCTCATTGTTCTCAAGTTTAGCCAAAACATTTAATAATCCACGAATATCAGCAGGCACAGTTTTGTTTTTCGCTATTTTAGCAAAGGCTTGTTGCACTTTGGGGTTTTGAGCGACAATGCTTATTTTCGAGATAGCCTCAACAATGAAACTGGAAGCATTTTCGTACTTGTATGAAGACGCAAAATCTGGGTCGTTCGCGCGCTCCTTTTTCAATTTTACACGACGGTTTTCATATTTAATGGCTTTTGAAATATTATTCAAGTATTCAAGAGCCTCGTTAATATTTTTATTGCTAACGCTGTCGGATGAAAAAATATCAGAGCCAAGAGCGTAAACGCAGGCTTCGCAATATTCAAATTCGCGCATTAACCATTTTGCCCTTATTTTTTGACGTTTATCTCCGTATTTATTGGTGAGGTCAACTACTTTGTCCATGAGTTTTCGCATTTTTTCCATATCGCCGCGCTTGACCTTATACATATAGCTTTTATCAGCAAGGTTAAGGTAAACACTCTTTTTGGAGTGTTGAAACCATTCGCTATTTATTGCTTTCTCACGCCAAAACTTTTCCCACCATTTATAATATTCAGCCAAGTATGGTGCAGCTTGCTTGCAAGTGAACTTTTCATACCAATCCTGCTGCAGCGCTTCGCGGTCAGCGTTTATATCCCACATCAACTTGCGAAACAAGTATCTTGTCGGGCCATCTTCAATCGCTCCTTCTGCTTGCATGGATACGGCGCGAACATTATTTTTATACGCTATTTTGAGCATGTCTTGTTGGAGCCCAAACGCGACTTTAGGCAAGAGGTAATCCCGGTTCATGCTGTACTCCCACCATCCGACATTACTTGCTTTCCTGCTCCAGTCTTCCAGCAGTTTGACACGGCTGGCTTTTACATCCTTATCCATGCAAGCAAAACTTTCAAAGCATATAAAAGGCACAATATTTTCGTGAAGTTTAAAGCTTGGCGGAGTAAGTACTTCGCGATAGGCCATGCAGCCAAAATATTTATTGGGATATTTTTCTGCCACAGCTTCAACTATTTTATTAATCCATGTATAATACAGTTCTGAATAATCACGATGCCCGGTAACCGTTCGCTTTTGCCCTCCAAGCTTGCTGCAATTCTTGCATTCGCAAAACCCACCGCAATCATTAACCCCTAGTGAGAGAGACGGTTTATTGGGATTTTTATCAAAGTATTCGCAAATATTTTTCACAGCCTCATCAATGGTAGCTTTATTTGTCATGCATGGTTGCCAGCCAACTGCGAATTCAACTGTTGTTTTAAATTCAGGATTGCCATACGGCAAATAAGGAAGAAATCTTTTGCCATTTTTTATTGGAAAAATGAATTCCGGCCATTTTTTCTCTTTCATATATTTTTGTACAGGAAATATAAAGAATGGCAGATGATGATTCATGCGCACCCTTACTTTGGCGTATGCGCGCTTAAACCAATACTTCGTGTCGGCAAAATAAACATAACGACGCAGGTTGAATGAAGAATCCATTTCTATTTTGCGACGGGGAAGTTTTAACGTTGCTATTTGAGGAAAATGAGCTCCATTTTTGGAGCGCGCCAAATAGCGTACACCTGCAAACTTTTCCAGAATATGGTTAAGAGCCCAGCGTATACTCAAGGAAGTTCCAGTAATCAACATAGTGCGAGAATCAGGGAACGTAATTGAAAAACGATCCTCGTCGGGCAAGGGCCTGCTTTCCAGAGAAAAACGGATAACAGAAGTGTTGCCGTCGTCGTTGTCTGCCACTGGCAATTCAACACCATCCGCACATTCCTTCAAGTCCGCATTAAAGTCTTTTATTGAATCTAAAATACTAAATCGCTCAGGATAACAACTTGTTCCGGTTGAAGCTTTTTGTTGATTTTTTGTTACCACAAACATAGCTGTCGGCTTTTTGGCTTTAATCAAGGAAAAATCATTTTCCTTGCAGCCTCCATACATGCATCCTTTTAAAAAAGGCAATAACGCTACGAGGCACAACAATATTAGTTTTTTGAGCATAATTTCTTTCTTTTTATTTGTTTTATTTGTCTTATTTGTTTCGATTCTTTGTACATGCTTTGCGTGAGTTATAGCTTTATTCCTGCTTTAGCAAAACTGGTAGTGCTTGTGTTTCCATCTTCATCTGGTTGATTGCGCAGCTCCGTAATGCTGCGCGCTTGTACATGTCCGTCAAAATAAAGAACATGAGTTCGTCCTTTGTATGAGGTTAACGGATACGGAGCGCAACAGTCTGCATAATCTGATGTGTCAGCAGGGCGTGGATCGCTTGCGCCATGACGATACGCTGGCAGATTTATCCAATGGATATGTGTTCCAGCTCTATGATTTGTATCAGTCCCGAATACCGCAACTGATGGTTTTATTATCGCATTGATTTTGCGGCAAGGCTGCTTAAGTGTCTCTTCATGGTAGCCAGCTACATAGCCATTTACTCCGTAGTGTGTATGATTAAACTCTGATGGCGCATTAAGGTAACACCCCCATTCAACCTCTTCTGACGGACACGCAAAAGTTCCTGTTGTAACACCTGGAATATAGGATACGCCATAATTTGCTTGAGAAGAATTAGTGTAAGCTCCGGAAAGCAACAAATACCAACCTCTGCCATTTAGCTGTCGTAAAACAATCCAATTGTCATAATCGTTTGAATAGCACATTTGAGCAATGCCAATTGTCTTAAGGTTTCCAAGGCAGGCAATTCCTTTTGAGTTTTCTCTCGCGTGTTTCAGGGCTGGCAATAGCAAAGACGCAAGAATAGATATGATGGCTATTACTATGAGCAATTCGAGTAGCGTAAAACGTAAAAATCCAGTTGACTTTTGTTTGGACGCTCGCTTGCGATATGAATAAATATCTTTTTGGAAATGGATAACCTGCATGTTGCTTTTCTCCCCATATGTTTTTTATTAAAAAGGCTTTAACTGACTAATTGAAATAAGTTAACTTATGCCTATAAATTTGATTTTATCTTTATTGCATTTTTTTATTTATTCTTTGGTTTTTCTTGGGGCTTTGCAGGAGTCTCGCACTATAAGTTCAGGCTCAACCTTAAGTTGAATCCTTCTCAAGCAACAGTCATTTATATTCGCCAGAAGTTCCTCTGCGGAAAGCCGACCCAATTTTAAATAGTCCTGCCTTATGGAAGTAAGAGCTGGATAGACGTATTCACACGCTTCCATATCTTCAAAGCCAACAATTGAAATATCATTTGGAACGCTTACACCGACGAATGGAGCTTTTGCTATAAGAGGCAAAGCTACAAGGTCACTAGTGCACAACAATGCCGTAGGTTTCTTTTTGCGTTGCAGAAACTTGGTTGCTTGATTAACTGCATTTTTTCTTGTTGTAAATTTAAAGTTAAAGCAATACTCCTTTTTTACTTCGCCAAATTTTTCCTCCAAAAGTTTTTTTGCAAACTCAAAACGCTTGCGGGTGTGATGTTCATTAGGAAAAACGTCCACTGAACCGATTCCAATTTCGCGATGTCCAAGTTCTAATAAATATTTAAATGCCTTCTCCATGCCTGCCTCATTGTTTATTTCAACCCAACTAAAGGGGCCTGAAACACCTTCAGAGACAAATGGCATTCCGGCTTTGGATAAAGCCTCAAAAACCTTATGATTTTCTTCAACAATCCTTAGCGCTATCATGCCGTCTATTTTTACAGCATCATTTTTGCGAGCATCTAAAAGCTTCTCTAATTCGTCGACTGAATCTATTCTGACTGCACATCCATTTTTCCTCAAATGCATTACAGCTCCACTAATTATCTTTGATAGCGATGAAGGTATATGGCGCGATTTATTATTTAACAGTATCGAAATACACTTTTCTTTTTCAGGGATAGCGGCAGGCACAAAAGACCCTTTGCCTATGCGGCGTTTTAGAAACCCCTCTTGGGAAAGCTTATCAAACGCACGACGCAAAGTTAATCTAGCTACTTCATACTCATTTGCTAATGTCTCTTCCGGCGGCAGTTTGCTTCTCAATGGCAACTCGCCAGATATAATTCTTTTTTTTAAATCACAGGCTATCTGATAATAGATTGGAGCAGCGCTTTTTTTGTTTAATTTTTTCATGTGTCATAATCCATCTTGCGTATACTAATTGTCTACAAGGGTGTACCATGCAGTAGTATAGCTCCAGCATTGCAAAATGTCAAGCATGTGCATTCTAAAAACAATAAAAGTCTTAAAAAACAAAAAAAGCTAGATGCAATAGTTTGGAGCCCAATTAACTGAAACCACAGCATCAAGCATTGCTTATCCACTAAATAGGCAAAATTTGAAGCCTTTTGCTTTAATATTCAGCGTAATTATCTCTTTTTGCTCAAGCAACTCTCCTGTTGAAATATCAATAATATTTTGGGGTTTCTTTAAGTGTGCTTGAAATTCCATGTCATTTTTTGGAAAAAAGCTAATAAAGCGTGAATTAGCATATATTGCGCAATTCGCAGGCGCGTAAAAATGCACTCCGGCAAGCTCTCCGATGATTCTTATGTGCTCTGCTTTAAGCATGGGCAAAGCGCAATAAATATCTTTGCTTCCGCTTGAGCAGCTGCGTTCTGCAAGAGCAATTCCGCCGTCGGAATAATCAGCTAGAGCATTGACCTCTTGCGTCGGAATAATTTCCAGCAAAGGGACATCGATGTTTATATCTTCAAGCAGCTCCATTATGCTTGTTTTCCGCATGGCTCCCTTGCTGTCTGGAATCAGTTTTGGCTTTGCGTTTCGAGAGCGTTCGCAAACCTTGAAGCCTGTTATTTCCTCTATGTTACTCAAGGAGAATTTAGGATTTAGGATTCCCGCCGCATAATTCCACATCAATGACACTTTTTCGGGCAAACGTTTCTTTATTTTATCCCATTGCCCAACGTCAAACTTGAATGCATTGAGAAAGCAAATTAACTTGTATTGCGATAAGTCAATATCTTCAATATCTTTAAGTCTGTACATGTCAATTGGAGCTCCGCAAAGATGCGCTTCTCTGACAAACTCCTTCATAAACATGTTGTGGTCAGCGTCTCCACACACCCAGTTGAAAAATGATTTGTCATCGACAACTAAAAGTATTTCGCTTATGCTTTTGCCTTGGGTTGCTTTTATTTTTTGAGAGATTTTTTCAATCTTGCCTATTTCTTTTAATATTTCAGGAGAATCATACCAGCCACCGCCCAAGTCCATCCACCACATGCCTGAATTATGGGCCAGGTTTTTAGAGAACTCTCGCCACATGACAGTTTGAGTTTCTGATAAATTTTGACATTGTTTCTCGGCTGTTTTACAAAGATGAGTCCGGTTGTCCAGCTCATCCAGCCATAATTTTTGTCTGTTTATTGATTGCGCAGGAGCCAGGACTCCGCCCGGATCTCCAGGGCCGCTTCTGTAATATGATTTTGGAGCCGCTATAAAATCGATATATGGAGAATTCAAAAGCTGGTCAAAACCCAGATGCCCCGTATAGGCCGATCGTCTGACCTCCATTAAATAACCGTAAAAACTGCCAACGGCCTTTCCGTTCGTTTCTTCTTTTGCTATTTTTCCGAAATGCTCAATAGCATTTACGTTTACCTCAGTGTTAAACTTGTCATAATCTATGCATATCTGATCTTCCTGCCTTCCTCTCATATATGAATCAAGGGAGCCGCTTTGTTGTTCACGCAATTCAGGAGCTGGTGGTTCAAATTTTTCCTCCGTTAAATCTTTTTCACTCCAGGCTTTGCGCAAAGCGTCAAGGGATTTATATTCTTTCAAACCCCATTGGAAAAATGCTTTGCGGTTAGCTATTCCATAATCGCCAAATTTAACGCCATTGCGTCCAAACCTTCCCCAAAAACATGTCTCGCCACTTACGCCATAAGCTATGTGATATGCAAGTATTCGATCCCCAAAAGGACCATCTTCAAGATGGCGAATAAGGCGTCGTAATGTTTCTCCTGCATCGCTCAGCCATTTTTTTGATGAAAAACTTTGGTTGGAAATAAGCCCCCCCACGTTTGGTCGGTTATCTTTCCACCCGCCCGCAGTATAATAGCCGTCAGGGGTTTCGTAGCCAAGATAATCATGTTTTGCCGTTCCAACCAGTTCTTTTATTTTTCCAGCCTCTCTTGGGCCTTCATGGTAAACAAACACATCCTCAGGATTTTTTTTGCCCCAATCCAAAGGAACATTGAGCTTTATTCTGGGAACGTAATAGATGTCAGAATTGTCCTTGAATACTGCATTTAAGACTTTGTCCGTCAATTCATAATCATATTTTCCGACTCCAACCCATCCGTTAAAAAGGATTGAAGTGTGGATTTTTACTCCTGAGTCAGTAAAGTTCCTGTGATGGTTCGCAAATCTGTCAAAGTCATCAAAAAAGACGATTGGCTTGCCGTTTTCATCAAGGCGTGGAGGGTCGTAGCAGAAGCCCAGCTTAGACCAAAACACCGAGTTTGAACGAAGGAGATTTATACAGTCGGATGCTTTCATATTATCCTGCCATTTATTAATTGTTTCGTAAAGCTTCGTAAACTGCAACTTATATTGCTATTGTTCATAAAATAACTTGGGATTCGATCAACTTCCTGATGTCGGATTGCACGCAAAACTCTTTCTCTTGATTTCATATTTTTTCTCTTTTTTTTGATTTTATGCACCTTGCGCTCTAAAAGCTAGAGAGTAGCAAAATTCAATTCAAACTGACAAACAATCTGATAATTCGGCGGCCAAGTCTTTAAGAACTCTAATTATTTCATTTTGTTTCCTTTTGGGACAACGGAATGCAGGCGCATGGCTTCCCACAGAACCTATAAGTTTTCCGGTTGCATCTAAAACTGGACAGGCTAAAGCAATTAATTCTGGACATAGCATCACCACATGGCCTGTTCTTTTTATGACGTCCAATTCTTTTGTTAGAGTTTTGACGTCTTTGATATTGTCCCAATATTTGCCGGGTATTCCATAACGCTTAATAATCATTTCAAAATCATCTTTCGCTGAATATGCGGCAAGGACTCTTCCTGTAGTGGTTGCGTAAATATTAATGGAACTGGTTTTCTCGAAAACAACTTTTACTTCTTTTCTTGAACTAACTTCGGCGATAATTTCCCTGTAGCCATTTGACAGTATAGAAAAAACAACAGTCTCATCTATTTTATTATTAAATTTATTCAACGCATTTTTAATTTTTTCTTCCGCTCTCTTAGAGGATACCTTATTAAGGTTTCCAATCTGCTTGCATTTTTCTCCAGCGATGTACCTCGAATCAGATGTTTGAGCCACAAAATCGCAATTAATCATTGTTTTTAGCAAATTCCTGGCTGTATTATCAGGAATATTAAATTTAGTGGCAAGATCAGAAAGCCTTATCCCTTTTCTTTTTACGTCCTGAAAGACGAGAGTTTCCAGAAGGTCAAAGGCTTTTTTGACGGACATAACCGGAAATGCCTTCTTGCTGTTTTCCATATTGTGGAACCCTTTGTTGTAATATAGAACAAGTATAATGGCTTCTGCTGAAAAAAGCAAGAGCTGTTAAAGGGGAGCAATAAAAAAATAGGGAAATTTGCAATGCGACGGCTCCGACAAAAACTGACGCATTTCATGGAAAAGAATTTTATTGTTTATATATTTTTTGGGGTTTTGACTTTTTTTGCTAAAACGATAAACTAAAAGAAGGTTGCAATTTTTTTGCTCTTTTGCTAAAAATATAAACTAATGTTGGGAAATATGATAACCTTACATTACATTGCACAAAAAGCCGGGGTTAGCAAGACGACAGTGTCGTTGGTCTTGAATAATCGCGGAGAAAAAAATCGTATTGCCGAAGAAACAAGGAAAAGAGTTTTAGCAGTCGCTGAGCTTCTCGATTATAGCCGCAACGACCTTGCAATTGCGGTAAAGACAGGAAAGAGCAATGTTATCGCCTTTGTTTCATTTAATTCGGGCTCATGGGAGTATATCGGCAAAATAATGTCTGGCATTCTGGAAGTCACAACTAAAAATGAGTATTCTCTGAAAATCTACGATTCCAATGTTGAGAACTCCAAGCAACTGACTAAACGCTTGTTGCGTCAGAGGGTTGCTGGAGTGATTTTTCACGAACTAAATAGCAAAGACTCCAAGGATATGAAAAGCGAGCTTGTTGGACATGGCCTTTATTGCGCTTCAGTCAACATTTCCAATGACACTGCCGGAATAGGAATTACTTCTGATGATGCTGATGGAATAAAAAACGCAGTGAAACATTTGGTTGATCAAGGGCATAAACAAATCGCTTATATATCAATAAAAAGCAAGGCTGAATATGCAAAAAACCGTGAAGGTGGATTTCGAGATGGCATGAGGGAGCATATGCCTAAAGCTTCAATTAATATTGAATACGTTCCCGACGCAAGCGGTCAAACGGCTTATGAGTCATTGAAGCATATCTTGAGTCGACATAAAAACAAGCGTCCTACAGCATTAGTGTGCATTAGTGATTATGTGGCGATTGCCGCTATGCGGATGGCTTATGACTTGGGCATAAAAATCCCCGGCCAATTGGCTGTGATTGGTTTTGGCGGACTTGATCTTGCTCTGCATTCAGTTATTCCAATAGTCTCCCAGCCATTTGAGCAAATGGGAAGGGAAACAACAGCAACACTGATTGCCGCAATAAAAAATAATAAGCAAGAATTTCTCAAAAAAAGTCTAAATATAAAATTGCCAACAAAGCTTATTATCAGAAAATCAACAGAATCCAAACAGGAGGAACTATGACAAGAAATAAATCGTACAGCAGACGTTGAAAATGGAAAAATGCTCTACGATGTTTTCTTTTTTTGTTAATGGTTTATAATAAACAGCTTAACTTGGCGAAATTTTTTTAAAGCCCTTCGCTGGCTAGTGAAACTTTTTATACCGTATTTCGCAAAAACAGAGAACATTTGAGGCTGAGTTAGATATTATGACAAAGGTATGCTCCGTCTACCGGCAAGGTTATTCCTGAAATAAAACTGGAGCCTTCAGATGCCAGAAATATAGCGGCGGCGGCGATGTCTTCAGGCTTGCCAAATTTGTTCATGGGCGTATGCGCAAGAACAGCCAAGCCCCTTTCTGTAGGAGTGTTGTCATCATTTACAAGAAGGGCGCGATTTTGCTTGCCAAGGAAAAATCCTGGGGCAATAGCGTTCACCCTAATTCCTTCCGGCGCAAATTCTTTTGCCATTCCCATTGTTAAATTAACGACAGAGGCTTTTGCCGCAGAGTATGCCCAAGCTCCGGAAAGCGGGACATAGGAGGCCATTGAGGCGATATTAATTATTGCCCCTTTTACGCTATTCTCTTTCCAATATGCGCCTATTTTCTGCGAGGGCAATATACAGCCAGCCAAGAGGTTTAAATCCATAATCTGTTTAAAATCATCAATGCCTATTTCTGTAAATGCCTTTCTTTTGCTGCTTCCGCCAACCCCGTTAACAAGAATGTCAATTTGCCCGACTTCCTTTAATGTAAGCTCCAAAGCTTTCTGAGTAATGCCTTCTCTGGTCAAGTCAGCTTCCACTAGAAATATTTTGCCTGGATCGCATCCGGCCGCCGTCAGCTCTTTTTTTTTTGTTTCCAGTGTTTGCCGTCTAATTCCCCAGAGAACAACTGCTGCGCCAGCTTTCAAAAAACCCTCAGCTATTGCGCCGCAGATGGCGCCTCCTCCGCCTGTAATTACAGCTATTTTTCCTTCCAGTCCAAATTTCTCATGCAAGTATTCCATTCTGCGCTTGCTCCTTTATATAGCTTTTCGGGAAATTGGCAATTCAACATTCAGTTTCTCTGCTATGTCAAGCAGGGACTCGACTGTTTTCCTTTGCACTGAAACGCCTTTTTCCAGATTGTTTTTTTCTGTTTCAAATTCTTTCTGTCCGGCAAAGTAAACTTGCTCCTCGCCTTCGGCGGCAGGCGCGCTTCGCAGTCTCATCAACATTTTGTCCATGTCTTTGCGGAAGTCTTGCGCGTCTCGGAAAGCGGAAATTTTTATTGCCCCAAAAAAGTGGCTTACTCGCGCAGAAGATTCTTCCGTGTCGCTTATGTCTTCGCCAAAAGGCGCGCCGCACAGAACGGAGCAAAGGATGTCCACCATAACAGCCAAGCCGTATCCTTTGTATCCGCCAAACTGCTCGCCTTCGCCTCCCAGAGGCAATATGCCACCGCCGTAACGATGAAACATATCCTTAAGAATTGCCTCGGCGTTTGTCGCCGAATGCCCCGTTTTATCGACAGCCCAGCCGAGAGGCAAGCCCTTTCCTTCTCTATCGTACACTTCCACTTTGCCGCGTGAGACTACTGTTGTTGACATGTCAAGAACAAAGGCTTTTTCATTTTTTGCCGGAGCCGCAAAAGCAAGAGGGTTAGTTCCAAACATTACCTGCCTTCCAAATGTGGGGACTCCAAGGGCGGCTGTGTTTGTCATTGCTATCCCCAGCATATCATGCTCCAGAGCCATCATCGCGTAATATCCGGCTATCCCAAAATGGTTTGAATTCCTGACGCATCCGAAAGCTGCGCCGGAGTCTTTTGCTTTGCCAATAATTTTTTGCATTGCTCCAATGCTTGCCGGCGCGCCCATGCCGCCATTGGCGTCAATCACAATAGACATTGGACTTTCCATTAGCGTTTTGGGCGCTGTGCTCGGCTCCATTTGGCCTGTCTGCAGTCCGTTCACGTAACGCCACAGGCGACCTACTCCATGAGAAGGAATTCCGCGCATGTCGGCGGCGACAAGAACATCTGCAGACATTTTCGCGTCTTCCTTAGACATATTCAGTTTTATAAAAACATTCCTGCAAAAATCCGACAAAATATCTTTAGATATAGAAACAGCATTTGTATTCATGACACTCCTGGGATGAATTTGTTATATTTATTAAATCGAAAAATAAGCTTACTTTAGATGCTGAGTTATCCAGTCAGCCACGATTTCATAATATGAAGCCGGATAAGTATGGGCGACCTGTGGCATGTTTATAATTAGCTTGGAAGAGTTGATTGAGTTATAAGCAGAATATACTGAGCTAGGCGAACACGTTCTATCGATAAAGCCAGCTTGGAACAGGACTGGACAATTCAGTTTGCGCGCGAAATTAACCCCATCAAAATATCCTGACATTTCCATTAATTTATCTGCGTCGACACTAGACCGCCGATATAGCTTTGGCCATCCCGGCATGCGTCCCGCTCTAAATCCTTCATGGTCGCATAATGCCGGATTGAGCGCTGCAACCGCAGTGATGTTTTTGTTTAAAGCTCCAAGGGCTAACGCCATGCCGCCGCCCTGGCTAAAGCCATGCGCTACAAAATGCTTGCCGTCCCAATCGGGCCTTGAAGCAACATAATCCACTGCGCTATTAAGTCCCAAAATAGTTTTTTTGTAAAAATACTTTTCTCTATTAGGCGCTCCTCTGAATTGATATCCACTAAGTTTTCGCTGAGTTTGTTGGAACGTTTTTTTATATTCTTTTATACTAGAAGGAGGCTCATAGTCATGGACATTTAAAATCAATACTAAAACGCCATTTGACGCTAGTTTTCTATAAAATTCTTTATTGCATGGCCGTCCGAAGAAAGGATCTGGAAGGCTTATACCTGCGCCTGGAACAAGAACGACAGCAGGGAAGGGGCCTTTCTGTTTTTTGGGCACAGACAAGAAACCGTAAATTCTGCTATTGTCGATATTTGCCAGGCTTAATCTAAACATATCAAAATGAGGCGATTTGAATCTATTGTCTTTTGAGAGTTTTACATCGGCAGGAATTTTTTTAAGTTCTTCCATTGAACTATTCCAAAATTCGTCAAAATCTTTTGGCATGCGTGATATGGATTTTATTTTTTTAGGCTCAAAAGCCGCTCCTCCAAAGTAGCTTTTATTTTTAAATATTACCCTACATTGAACAAAACCAGGCTCTCGGCAGGCAATTGACACTTCAAAAGGATTTCCCTTTGAGAGATCATAAGATTCTTTTTTTAACTGCTTCAACCCATCATTGCTGAAAATAACAGCAGCCATGCCATCTTTGATGAAATCATCTCCCTTTTTTATGCTTATTGTAAAACTTGCCTTCTCGCTACATTTATAAATCGAACTTTTCTTGCCTGCTATAACAGCTCCTTGCAAAGGCGATCCACTTGCCTTGCAGGCAATTTCGCCAATAACGCAGAAAAATATTACAGCCATTTTAATGCAGAATTTCTTTTTCATCATTGTGCTTTCTGTTCTTTAGCGTTGCAGAGTATGTCCCCAGCCAATCCATTTGTTGGCGGAGGTCAGCTTTGTGGGAATAAGGCCAGCCATAACCAGTGTCGAAATTTGAAAATAGCATGCGTCAATCTCGGCGGGTTTGTCATCACCAAAATGATTGAACCCTTTGTCTTCCTGTTGACATGTCAATGTCCATTCAGCCGCGCGTTCATAAGCCTTTTGATATATTGCTGAGTTGTCGCTGAGTATTTTTACAGCAACACAAGCGTCGAAAGTTCCATGAACATATCCCAATTCCCAACTTCCGTCCTCTTGCTGGAATTCCATAAAAGTGTCAAGTATTTTTGAACTCATTGGGATTTCTTTGCCAATAAGATGAAAAGCTCTTGCCGCATGAAATGTCATTGGATTGTTGCGCTGATAAGGCAGTCCTCTTTCTTTGAGGCCGGGCTGTATAATCCAGCCAGTCTCCGGATCCTGCAAGTTCAGCAAAGCGTCAGTCAATATGTTTTTGCAATCTTCCGGCATTTCCTCTTCGAGGGACGCATATGAATTGGCAAGCATATCCGGGGCGTAGGGATAAAATGTTTTTGTCAAGTCTCTGATTTTTTCTTCCATAAACGGAAGGGGATTGTAATCAGGAGATTCATTGAAAACTTTCAAGCCGCGCAAACCCATGCATGTATTATAAATATAAAAGACTGCCTGGTCGACTCCAGGAAATTCTGTAATAGACCGAAAATATCCGTCATTATGCTGCCTTGCTTTTATATATGCGATTGTTTTATTTGGATAAGGCAATTCCATGCCGATAGTTTTCGCTATTTCTGCAACATATACTGTTGCGGCAAGATCGCTGACTTTTGAGTCCGCAATTCCAAGATAGCCTTCTTCCAATGATGCGCGAAAGCTTCCGTCGTCATTTGCAAGGGACAGTAAATATGCTTTTATTTCGTCAATTTTTTCTTCAGGTAACTTTTTCATTTTTTGTTCCTTATTTCTAATTATAAACTGTTATATTTTTTTAGTTGACATATTCTGTTTCTTTTTCCATTGCAATGCAAATCTCAGCGCATTTTAAAATATCGCGAGAGTTCATCAAGATTGGCTTTGATGGCGCAATATCCTGCCCGCAATTGATGCATTCTGTCGTGTTTTTATAAATTGACGTCTCCTTTATATTTTCAGTGTTTATAAAAAGCGCTGGCTCTTTGTGGGAAAAGTCTCCTGTAAATCTTAATTCTGCAAATCCCTTTGTGCCTTGGCAAAAAATTCTTGCGTCGCTCCATGAAGCATAGCTTTGAGGGACAAGCCAATCCACGTATACGTCGCTCAATATTCCGTTTTTTGTTCTTAAAGTGGCCTTTCCAAAATCCATAAAATCAGCAGGCGTGTCGTCTCTTTTTCTGCCCATAACGGCAGTGTGCGAAATTATTTCAGAATCTGCAAACCATCTGAAGCAGTCTATTGCGTGAATCATTAAGTCGCATATCAAGGAGCCCGCCTTGGAAGGCTTAAAGAACCATTCCGGTCTCTTGGAAGGATTAAGCTTGTGCGGTAGAAAAAAACTGACATTGACTAGCTCCCCTAAGGTTCCTTTGCTTATTTCTGTTTGTAATTTTTGGACGAGTGAGCTGTATCTCAGGTCGAGAATCATTCCTATGCGGATTCTGTCAGCATTGACTATTCTTCTTAAACTTTCAAGGCCTGTTTCATTAATAACAAGCGGCTTGTCTGAAACCAAATGGATTCCATTTTTATCGCACCATTCAAGAATTTCAATCCTTTCTGCCGGAATGGCGCCCGTTCCTGCCAGCTCTGCTCCGGCGGCAATCAATTCTTCGCGTTTTGCCATAATGGGCACATTTAGATTTTGTGAATATTGACTGGCTGAGTCAGGATCATTGTCCATTACCCCGACAAGCTCATGTCCTTCTTTTAGCATCTGATTGATAAAGCTTCCTATATGAGGATGCTGGCAGCCAATGATTCCAAATTTCATTTTGCATCTCCGTTTTTGTTGCGCCAATCAACGATTCCGCCTATTGCAGTGTTCTTATCATGGGCAAGCGCATCATAGAGCTTTTGCGCTTCCTGGAACGGCAGGCAATGAGTTATTAACGGGAGGAAGTTCAACTTGCCCATATTCAAGTAATCCAACACAACTTCGCGATTCTTATTTTGAGTCCAGGGATAATAAATAGTTTCCACTTCGGGGCAATTGGGCTGATAGGAGCCTATGAGGGTTACTTCATTCCGCTGCAAATATTCGTAAAGATCTAACTGCGCCATGCCGTGGGGACAGCCCAGAATTTGCACCTTGCCTCTTTTGGCCGCATGCTTTAAGGCAATGGCTACAACTTTATTGTTTCCAGTCGCTTCCACCACTGCTTCAAATCCTCGACCCTTAGTTATATCCATCAATTTTTCTTCGAAATCAGGGTCATCTGGACTTAGACAATAATTGGCTCCAGCTTTTTTTGCCACTTCAAGCCGCATGGGGTTCAAGTCAACAGCCACAACATTTTTGACAGGAGTAATTCTGGCTAATTGCAACGCCATTTGGCCAATCATTCCCATTCCTAAAATGAGAATATTTTCGCCATACTGCAGATTGAAGTCACGCATTCCATGCAGTGAAATTGACCCAAGAATTCCGCAAACAGCCATCTCGTCGCTCAACTCATCAGGCACTTTAACCAGCAAGTTTTCATTTGTCGCATATTGGGAAGAGTGGCCAGCCAAAGCCAACACCCTTTCTCCTTCGCTGAATCCCTTAATGGTTTGTCCTGTCTTTTTTATGCCTCTTCTGCGCTTTGTTCCGAGGAATCATAGCTTTCTCTGCGTC
>CAZYVR010000087.1:0-17279 GCA_964651145.1 uncultured Victivallales bacterium
CCGAGTGAAAATAAAAGTCGCAAGTGTCATATTCCTTGAGCACAAACTCGTTGGGGTCGTCGGTGTTGAACGCCATTTGACCGTCCTGCATTGGCTCGGCGGTGATGTCCAGTATCCAATGTGGTCCATTTTTAGTTTTGTTCACGCTTGTTACCACAGCTTTTTCAGGCGCCCATGTTGCCTCGCTTTTTATTTCCGGCATAAATGCGTCTATTTCGTCTTTAAAAACCAGAAATTTGGCCTGGTAGCTTATGGAACTCTGGCTAATGCTTGTTGACACGTCTCCTAATAGTCTCGACATTTTTCTTTTTCCTTAAATTATATAGTTTTTTGTCAGAATGAGAATCATCCCTTTGCCAATGTGTCAAGCGTCAAACAAATTAGATGAAGTTTGGACATTCTTGTATGTTCATGATTAAAAATTGCCAACGTGATGATCTACGCTTCAAGTCCGTTAACTTGTCTTTTATTCGCTTGAAATCAGGGGACTGTAAAGTATAATGATGTTTTGCCATGATAAAGAAATAAAGGAAAATTATTTTGTGTATATTTTTAGATGAGTTGCTCAAAAAGACCACACTGCAATGTGACCCGCTAAGTTCAGGCATTGGAATTAACAAATGATAGTATTTGGCATAATCTTTATCATATTTTTATTATGCCCTATATGTAATATGCTGATCTGGATTTTATGTATTCGCCCGTATGTCAAAAAAAATGGGAGATCAACTATCAGTGGAGCAAATTACGGTCTATCAGCGTTAGCTGATGCATCAGTGGCAGATGAAATCAGAAAGAAAAATCAAGAGTATCCGTGGTTTTTAAGATTATTTTGGATTATATTTTTACTCCAATTTGGGATACCAATTATAGGCTTTTTGTTCCTGTGCTTGAGCCAATAAAAAAAGCGCGCTGGGGCCCCAAAGCTATGAGGAACATTTCCTTTTTATTCCTTGCCCCACTATATTACAAGTCTTGCTCTCGTCATCATACACAATGAATGCTTTTCCCTCTTTTAACTGTTCCATGGCCTGCTCAATCTTTTCTTCCATGGTGGCTTCTTCCTCTCCATAGTCCGTTCCATTACGGGTAATGAATTCCTCAATTACTGCTTTTAACGTGTCTGGACTTAATTGGTCGTAAGGAATATTCATGGCTTTGACAGTGCTGTTAAAATTAAGGTTGCTTTGTTGCATTATCAATATAAGGCTTTCTTTGTGTCACTTCAACTATTTTTCAAGAGAACACCATTCATGGTAACGAATATTTGGTCAAATATGCATAATCAGATGACGCCGCCACGCCCACTAGAGCAAAGTTTATTTTTGTATCGCGCTGGCCAAGCCCGGACAAAATTCGGTGCCTGTTCCGGCTGCGCCGTTTTTTAAAAGGTCTTAAGACTTTTGGCGGCTCCATCTTCGTCTAGATTTGCCGCTTTTTTTTGAGTTATCCCAATATGCGCGTATATTTAACAGAAACATAACCAGGGGAGATTTTCATATGCCGCTTAAATTTATTGACATGGAAAAAGCCAAGAGCTCTTCCTGCGATGATCTTATAAAAGAACTGGCTGGCAACAGGATCAGCGGACTTTCAGGAAATGAAGCGGAAAAACGACTCTCCGAATACGGCTTAAACGAAATATCCGAAAAAGAAGAAAGTCTTCTTAAAAAGTTTTTTAAAAATTTCTGGGGCCCGATTCCATGGATGATCGAAGTGGCGGCAGTCCTAAGCGCGATAATCGAGCACTGGGATGATTTTGCGATTATCACTTTTCTGCTGCTGCTTAACGCGTTCATTGAGTTTTTTCAGGAATTTAAAGCAGGAAACGCTATCGCCGCGTTGAAAGAGCGTCTGGCAAGCAGAGCCCGGGCGCTAAGGGACGGCGAATGGCGCGAACTAGAAGCCAAAGAATTGGTTCCCGGCGATATTATTCGCGTTCGCATGGGAGATGTTTTTCCCGCTGATTTAAAGCTCATAGACGGAGATTATATCCTCGCGGACGAAGCCGCCCTCACGGGGGAATCCCTGCCTGTGGAAAAACATCCCGGCGACATTGCATACTCCGGCTCCATTGCAAAACAGGGCGAAATTATCGCGCTGGTCTACGGCACTGGCACAAACACTTTTTTTGGCAGAACAGCAAAGCTGGTGGCGCAAGCGCACACGGACAGTCATTTCCAGAAAGCCGTGGTGAAGATAGGCGACTATCTTATTCTGCTGAACTTCATACTTGTCGCAATCATTGTCACAGTCGGGCTCTATCGCCATGAGAGCGTATGGGAAGTAATTCAATTTGCCCTGGTTCTTACAGTCGCCTCCATTCCCGCCGCCATGCCAGCGGTTCTAAGCGTCACAATGGCCATAGGGGCTCTAAAGCTTTCCAAAAGAGGAGCTATTGTCAGCAAGCTGGTTGCCATTGAAGAAATGGCAGGAATGGACATCCTGTGCTCCGACAAGACAGGCACAATAACAAAAAACTCCCTGACTCTGGCTGGCGTCAAACCGCTGGGGGACCGCACAGACAAAGATGTGCTTCTCTATGGAGCGCTCGCGTCAAAAATCGAAGACCGCGACCCCATCGACACAGCCATATACAAGGATTTGGAAAAGGACAGCGACCTGACTTCCAGGCTGAACGACAGCGAGGAAATTAAATTTATTCCCTTTGACCCCGTTTCAAAACGCACAGAGTCCAGAAGAAAGTCCGGCGACCATGCGTTCAGCGTAAGCAAAGGAGCCCCGCAGGTTATTCTGGATCTTTGCAACAATAAAGAAATAGAGCAGGAAGTATTGGGCATCATTGAAGAAGCCGGCGAAAGAGGCTTCCGAACTCTGGGCGTGGCAAAAACCAACGCCGACGGAAAATGGGAATACGTGGGACTCCTCTCATTGGAAGACCCGCCGCGCGACGATTCGGCGGAGACAATAAAGCAGGCAATAGAACTGGGCGTCAAGGTTAAAATGATAACAGGCGACCACGGCGCCATTGCCAAAGAGACCGCAAAACAGGTTAATATAGGAACAAATATCCTGCCAGCTGAAGCGCTGAACAACCTCCCCGACAGAAAAGCATTGAAACTTGTCGAAGAAGCGGACGGCTTCAGTCAGGTATTTCCAGAACATAAGTACGAAATTGTGGAAATCCTGCAAAAAAACGGCCATATAGTGGGCATGACAGGCGATGGCGTAAACGATGCGCCTGCCCTCAAAAAGGCGGACACTGGAATAGCCGTCGACGGCGCGACAGACGCCGCAAAATCCGCAGCGGACATAGTATTCACCCTCCCGGGCCTCTCTGTCATTGTTGACGCCATTAAGGAAAGCCGCAAGATATTCCAGCGCATGCAAAGCTACGCAATTTACAGGATATCCGAAACGCAGGACGTCTTATTTTTTACAGTCCTCGCCATAATCCTTATAGGCAAATATCCCGTATCGGCTGTGATGATCGTAATGCTCGCTGTTTTCAACGACTTCCCGATTATGGCTATAGCCTACGACAAAACAAAATATGGGGAGACTCCCGAACACTGGAACATGCGCAAAGTAATAGGCATAGGCACAGTTCTCGGCATGACAAACGTGGTATTCACCTTTATCGTCTACTATGTGGGACTGCACTTCCTGAGCGCGGAAGAATGGCAGCCAAGCATTTTCGGAGACGTTTTTGTGACTGAACACTTGCTGACTTTCCGCGAATGGGTGGTCGGAACATTCGGAACGCTTAACGACAAACAAACTCAAACTCTGGTTTTTGCCGAATTGGCAATAGCAGGCAATCTGACAATTTTTCTGGCTCGAGTAAAAGGCCCTCTATGGTCTGTAAAACCCGGAAAAGCGCTGGTATGGTCAACACTCCTGTCAAAGCTTGTCGTTACACTAATCTGCGCTTTCGGTTGGTTTATGGCCGAAATCGGATGGTATGTGGTCTTCATTTGGATTTATGCCTGCCTCCAAATGCTTATCACCGACAGGGTCAAAATTTTAGCCTACAGAATATTTGACCATAAAGGAATAAAATTTGGAAGGCACAGCAAAGTGCACAGATAAAGAAAAGGGACAATAATGGAGCATGATTTTGAATTTGACCCGACTTGCGGATTCTCGAAGGACGAACTGCTTGAAATCCAGCCGCCGGACAATGAGCCTGAAGACTTCGCCGCGTTCTGGCGCGATGCGTTTGAAGAAACGGCTTCGCAGCCTCTGAACATTGAGACAAAAAAACTTTGGAGCCCAAACCCGGAAATCGGAGTATATGAAGTTTATTTTGATTCCATAGAAGCTCAAAGGATCGGCGCATGGATAACAATTCCGAAAAATCCTGTAGGCGGCGTTGTCTGCGGACACGGCTATGGCGGACGCGCATGGTTCGACACATATTGGGCTGAAAACGGATTTGCCGCAATTTATGTCTGCATCAGAGGATTCAACCTGTCTTCCTGTTTGGAAATTCCATGGAAAAGCAGCCAACACGTTATTCACAACATCGACTCAAAAGACAAATATGTGCTAAAAGGCGCAACCGCTGACACATGGCGAGCGGTGGACATGCTCACGGAAATGTGCCCGTCTGTCTTAAAGAATCTGAACTATGACGGCTCCAGTTTTGGCGGCGGAATGGGCGCCCTTGCCCTTGCATGGGACAAGCGCTTCAAGGCTGGACACCTCGGGGTCCCAACATTCGGAAACCATCCAATCAGGTTGAAATTTGAATCCACCGGCAGCGGCGAGTCCGTGAGGCAATACAGCAAAACACATCCGCAAGTCATGGATGTTTTAAAATATTACGACGCCGCAACAGCCGCGAAATATATTAAAATCCCCATGCTGTGCTCTCCCGCGCTTTTTGATCCGTCAGTAATTCCGCCGGGACAATTTGCGGTGACAAACGCCTTGAAAAATTCTGAGACAGTAATCCTTCCGGCTGGACACTACAATTTTGAAGGAGAGAAAGAACTGTACGGAAAACTAATGAATAAAAGATTAACCCTGTTTGCCGCCATCCCATAAAAGAATGAGGCTATAATTTATAGCAAAAAAAGATTGGAGCCTTTAAAAAGTAACTTAGCCACCGCCGTCGGATTACTTGTTGCCTTGGGTTTGTTGCCTTCTTTCTCGCATGCTCTTGCGATATTCGGCCATTTGGGCGCGGGTGGTGGAGTCCGTGCCTTCAAAGAAACGATTGGCCCTTCCTCTTCTTGACGGTCTTTTCTCCTTTGAATTATTCGGGTCATTGTTTCGGGCTTCTCGAGCCTTGCGCCATTCATCCATTCGAGCAATTCTTTCGTCCAGTTGCTTGTTCTGTTCTTCTTTGCTCATGGCAAAAAATTTGTCCATGCGCTCCTTCATTTTTTTGCGCATAACTTTTTTTGTGTTTTTAAATATAGCCCGGCGGTCTTCATGGCTTGCGCTTCTCATCAGTCTCCGCGAATTTCCTGCTTTTGACATATATTTCTCTTTTTCTTCCTCAGGCAAACGGGCAAACTCTTTGGATGCCATATAGGCAATTTTTATTTTGGGCTCCAATTTGTCAGGATCCAAAGCTTTGCGGGGAGTGAATGATGAAACCCACACTGCCACTAGAGCAAACAAAAACACTGAGAATCCAATTGCCAATATAATTTTGTTCTTCTTATCGACTTTAACATTTTTATCCTTTTTCATGCCAATGGTTCCCTTCATATTTTAAAATAATTTGTCGCTAACGTGCCAATCGGCAAAAAGATAATTTTTTGCCCCGCCTTTGCTGCTTGCCGTGATGGAGGATGTATCATCGTCCTCATCCTGGAAAAAATTAAAAACACTTGAAGCCCTATGAAAACATTCATAGTCAAACATTACAATCCGCTCTGATGATGATCTTTTGCGATGACGCCCGAACATTGGGGTGTTTTTGCTTCCCCCAAGCCAGCTTACATATTCATAGCTTGAACCTTCCGCATCGAAAAAAGTTTTTTCTTCGGAGCCGCCGTCATAGTCTTTTTCCGGGCGAACGTCCACAGGGCATTTAAAAACGCTGCTGTTGCCAGCGCATGTCTCCAAAAGATCCACAATCCGTGGATCAGAGGCATTAAGAGTCGGCTTTTGAGCGGCGACAGGAAATGTGTCATTATAGTCGATCATATACGACGAAAACCCGGCTCCAATTTGCTTAAGATTGCTCATGCATTGGGTAAGCTTTGCCCTATTGCGGGCTTTCCCAAGACTCGGCAGAAGCAACCCCGCCAAAGTGGCGATAATAGACACGACCACAAGCAGTTCCACGAGCGTAAACCTTTTTGCCCTGCAATATTTCAGACGCATCATAAACTCCTATTCGAAATTATTCGCCTCCACACTTCAATAGTTGCTTTTTGCGATGATAAAGTTACATAAATAGCAAATAAAATCCATAAAAAATTCAGTAGGCCGACGTTACAATCCGCATAAATCTCAAGATTTATTATTTATATAATAAATAACCCTTAACAGCTTGAAAAGCAAGCGATTCAATGGCAAATTGCAACTGAATTTTAGCTCAAGCGTGCTGCATTGAATTCGCCTTTTCGATAAATGCTCCTGACTAATATTTTAGCTTTTTAAAAATGTAAGAAAGTTGCAAAAAAATGCCTACAGAAAATAAGTTATTTCTGGGAAAACACATCTTTCCAGTAAGCCGCTTGATGGTGCACTCTGCTACAGAAACAGCAGCAATGATTGCTGAAATCCTCTCTTTTGATGATATAGCCTCAAACCAACTGAAGCTTGCAGTTGAAGAAGCATTTGTCAATGCTGTCGAACATTATTCAGGGACAATAACCCCGGATGACCATATTTACATGGAATTTTATATTTCCGAAGACAAGCTGGTGATCTCCATACGCGAAAAAGGAATCCCGTTTAAGCAGGATGATGAGGAAAAGTTTTCAACAGAAAATATCCAGTCAATGAACAAGCCAGGATTAGGGATGTTGCTGATCAAGTCGTATATGGATAATGTGGAGTTTTTTGTGCATGGACGTCATGGGAAAGAAGTTCGCATGACCAAGAAGCTGAAGTATGGAGCAATCCCTGAAGAACTGCTGGAAATATTTAACACCTCCAAGCGCAGAATGAAGCGCCAACTGGTGAAAGAAGCAATATGCCGCAAAACCATAATTGAAGAATTACCGGAGATATGCCGGATGGCCTGGCGTTGCTACGGATATACTCAAGAAGATTTCATTTACAATCTTGACACACTGAAAAAGAAAGTGGAAGCCGGAGAGTTTGAGTCATTCGTTGTAGTGGACAAAGAAAGTGGAAGTATGATTGCTCATGGCGGACTGAAATACCATGAAAAAGGCTCAAAAGTTCCAGAAATGGGCATGGCATTCGCGGATCCGGCATATCGCTGCAAGAATGGCGCCCATAAAAGTGGACGCTTCATTTTAAATTATGCAAAAGAACAGGGATGCGATGGAGTTTTTGACTGTTCCGTCACAACTCACTGTTATTCTCAGCGCGGAATGCAAGAACTAGGATCAACGCCGTGCGGAATAATGCTGGGAATAGCGGCAACTGGAATGCAGGCAAAAATGCCGGGAACAAGCAAACAGGAAAAAGGCTCAATAGTCAACCATTACACAGCATTTAATCGCACAGAAAAAACTGTTTACCTCCCTAAAAAACATCTTGACATAGCTGGAGACATCTATAACTGGATGGGAGTTCCGCGACTGTTTGGCACAAAAACAGAAGCTCCCCTGCCACAATCCCAAAAGACAGAATGTTTCATTGCGGCACTGCCCAAAGAGCTGAATTCCGCATTTCTAATAGTCAACTCAATCGGCTCCTCTCTAGTCGAAGAGTTGACAAGAAATGCAACTGAATGCCGCAACAAAAACTTTGACGCAGTTTTCGCGTTTATCCCTCTTGGAGAACCTGAATCGCCGACTGCCGTTAAAAAGCTGGAAAGCTTTGGCTTTTCGTTTGCTGGAATCATGCCCCATATTCACAACGGAGATGACCGCATCATTTTGCAAAAGATCAACATTCAACTGGATACGAATAAAATCAGAGTCTACGCAAACAGATCCAGGCAATTGCTCAATTATGTGCTAAAAGAACGCAATGAAATAGCCAGCAAGCTCTACAATATTTAATCAGGCTCCCTACATTACAAGCCGTATATTTCTCCGAATTTGCCATTCAGGTAGCGCATGTAAGGCTTCGGGTCTATCTTTGAGCCGACCACGCGCTTTATCAGTTCCTGGGGCTCAAATTTGGCTCCGTGTTGGTGGATGTTTTCTCTGAGCCATCCAAGAAGGCCGGAGAAATCGGCGTTCCGTATCTGGCCGGACAGACCGGGGATGTCGTCGTTGATTTTTTCCCACAATTGCGCGGAAACGAGGTTGCCCAGCGCGTAAGTCGGAAAGTAGCCGAATACTCCGCATGACCAATGCACATCCTGCAAGACGCCGTCGCAATCGTTCGACGATGACACTCCGAGAAGGCTGTCCATTTCGTTTTTCCATATTTCCGGGAGGTCTTTGACTTCAATTTTTCCTTCCAGCAAAGATATTTCCAATTCCAGCCTGAGCATAATATGCAAATTGTAGGTGGCTTCATCAGATTCCACGCGAATAAGAGAAGGCTCCACTTTGTTTATCCCCCTGTAGAAAGCATCAAGGCCGACATTCCCGAGTTGCGACGGAAAAAGCTCCTTTAGTTTAGGGTAGAAACAGATCCAGAAATCTTTTGAGCGTCCCACAAGATTCTCCCACAGACGTGACTGCGATTCATGCATGGCAAGCGACGCTCCTTCGGCAAGCGGAGTTCTTCGCAAATCTTTGCTTATGCCCTGCTCGTATATTGCGTGTCCGGCTTCATGCATGGAGCTGAAAAGGCCCGACATAAGATTGTCCTTAAAAATTCTGGTTGTTATCCTCACATCGCCCAGTCCGAAACTAGTGGTGAAAGGATGTATGGCTTTGTCCTGTCTTCCGTGTTTCCAGTCATAGCCAAACCTGGAAATAATGTCCACTCCAAAATCCCATTGCTTCTTTTCGTCGTATCCATTATTAAACAGAAATGAGTTGTCAATTTTTTGCTTTTCAGCAATCGCCCGTATGAGCTCTTCCTGTTGCGGACGAAGCTCCGAAAAAATTTGCTGGACATCGGCTGTTTTCAAGCCGGTCTCATAATCATCCAGAAGCGGGTCGTATATATGATCATAAGGCTTGAATAGCTCGGCATATGCCTGTCGAAGCTCAACTATTTTTTCAAGGTGCGGCCTGAATTTTTTAAAGTCAGACTCCTCTTTGGCATCCTCCCATACATGTTGCGCGCGAGCGGTTGCATCGGCAAATTCAGCCACCATTTTTGCGGGGACTTTGGTTTTCTTTGCGTAAAGGCGCTTCAATGCTTTAAGCAAACACGCGTCGTTTGAGGCAGGCTCCAGAGAATTTCCATAATCTTCAAGATCCTCCAAAAGTTCGCCTGTTTCATCAGAAGTAAATTTAACATGCGATATCCGGCTTAAGGTTCCGAGCTGATTTGCGCGGTCGTCAGATCCGCCACGGGGCATATTCGTCTGTTGATCCCATTCCAGAAGAGCCATCGCCGAATTGATGTCATGCACTTCGTTAACCAGAGCTTTGAGATTATTTAATTTGTCATCCATTTCACGTCCCTTTTTTTATTCTGTCCATATAAATATATGGGGATATTCAAAAAATGCCATTGATTCGCTTCCGGGCATTTTCTTTCTTTTGCAAAATACTCAATGACTTTCCAAATATTTTCTCAAAATTAAGAACAAATTACTCTTAATTTATTTATTTTCTGCGCGCCTCTGACTTTTGGCGCCTGATATGCTAACTCAATATCAATGATTTAAGGATTTTGGGCGGCAGAAAGCCGGGAGCACGGGCAAAAAGGAACGGTCTGTTTATTCAGGCCGTTCTTTTTTTCTGTAATGCAGAGGAGCCGCCAAAAGTCCTGAAAAATAAAAAAGCCGACAGAGTCGGAATAAAAATCGGACTATGTCCGGACGCCATCCAGCGGCGGAATCGCTGGTCGCCAAAGGCGAAAGCTGTTGGCATATAAGAAATTAGGCGACAGCGCTCATGGCGCATTGAAAGCCTGCAGCTTGTTGGGATGCGAAGCGACAACAAGCTTTATTTCGTTACAGCGCCAGCTCCCGGGACTTTTGGCAGGACCGTCTAATGCGTCAGTTTTTTTTCGGATTTTTTATGGAATGGTTGTGCGTGTTAGCTTTGTGAAACAGACCCTATTATTTTTTCTGCCATTTTCCATTTTGATTTTGAATGAATTGGCCTTTTTTTGCAATTTGCGCAATTTGCGCGGCTCTACGCTGGCCTACAAGCTTGACGGTGGTTCCCTGTTGCTTTGCGATTGCTGAATATATTGCTTTTCTGTCGGCGTTTTCTGCGTTGACCGCCTCGGCGTTTTCCTTCTTTGCTCCCATGAACTGGAGATAGCCTTGATTGTTTTCTCCGACAATGCCTCTGGTTTTCAGTTGTTCAATCACTGGCAGGCGCTTTGCCATTTTTGCCTTGATTTCTTTGGAGCCCGCAAAAACGGCGGTGTTTGCAAAAGAGGCGGCAACGATGACAAAAACAAGAGCGAGTTTTAAAGATTTCATTTCAGGTCTCCTTTAATAAAATTATTTTTTCTTTTCAGTTTCTTTTATTGTTTGTTTGTCAAGATCGCCAAAGAAGTCGTCAAGAGCTCTGTCGACTTTCAGGTTTATGTCGATCTTGATGTGAATCGGCTTGATCTCGTGTTTGCTTTCCACAGAAAAGCATCCGGCGCAAAGCGCGAGCGCGACAAGCGCCGCAAATTTTGACTTTCCCATAAGGAATCCTCCTATTGATTAATTTTGTTCATTATTTTTTTAATGCCCCCGCCATATTCAAGAAGCTTGTTCAATGGCAGGGTGAAGTTAACGTCAAGCCTTATGCCCTGAAACAGAGACTTGGTTTTTACTCTTACAAAACCGCCTCGCTCCTTGTCGTAAATAAATGGCAGGGGCTTTGCCGGTTTGCCGTCAAGCTGCATGGTCAAAATTACTTTGTCGCCTTCAGTGTTGAGAGTAAGCTTGGCCCATTCGTAGTCAAAGTCCTCGAGGGCTTCTTTTGCCAATTCCACCTGAGCCACTTGTATATTGTCAGCGTCCTTCGGTAGGCTGGAGGCAAGAACATCCGCGCCTGTCACCTTTACTGTTCCGCTTTCTCCCGGGGTGGAATAGAGAAATCCATCTTTGAAGTCAAGTTTTCCATGGCAGTATTTGATTGGCAACCTTCCATTTAAAGCGCCTTCACCCACTGCTCTTGCGGCTCCAAACTGCTCAAGAAGCTTTGCCAGCTTTACGCGGTCGCAATAAAGGACCACATTGTATTCCTCCATTTCCGGCGAAAATCTTGCGGCGGGCGCATAGACATTGCCGTCACACCATTTAAAGGCGCATTTTTCAATAAATACAGATTTCGCGGATTCTGTTTGAAATTCGATTTCCCCGGCACTTACATACAGCTTGCCAAGGGAAGCCCTTCTGAAAGAGAGTTTCTGTCTTGGAGCAGATTTAAATTTCAGCAAATCTTGAAGTGAAAGTTCAAGGTTGAAGCCTTCCACTGTTATTTCCTTTTCCTTTAATTCAATCAGGGAATTCACAACCTTGGCGTTAATCGAGCTGTCAAGGCCTTTGGAGCCATAGGACACGGCTCCGTCAAACTCGAATTCTCCCTGAAAAGTTATTCCATTGGCCTTTGGCGCAATCGCGCCAATGTCAAATGGCGTTCTGACTTTATAGGCGGGCGCTCTGAAGTTCAGTCCGGCAAAAAAGGACTCGTCTTCAAGCAGTCCGGCGGAGCCGTCAAACTGAAGGGAGTAATCAGGAAGAATGTCGTTGCGGTTCTCTCCTTTAAAATTCAGGATTTTTTCTTTTTGGGACAGCGTCGCTTTGAAAGAGCCAAGCTTCATGTCCTCAAAATGGATTGACTTAATTGACACGGACCCTTTTTCGCCGTCTTTTTTGCATGGCCATTTAAAAGGAAGCTTGGCGGATATGCATTTCATATTTATTTTTTCATTGACAATTGCATAGGCGTCATGGAATTCCACTTCGCCGTTTATTGCCGGAAATCCAGACGCTTCTTCGCCGGACAAGCGTCCGGCGACTCTTAGGCTCGGCAAATCCAGCTTGATATTTTTAAAGGAAGCGCGCGTTTGTCCTAATTTCATGAGAAAAGAGCATTTTCTGTTTTCGATAGTGTCAAAATCCACTTTGGCTTCTAAAGAAAAAGCGGGGATCGCAACTTCGCCCAGCTCTGACTTGCAGCTTATTTGTTTTGCGCTCAGCCAGGCGCTGGAATTAACCATGAACTGCCCCTTGGAGTTTCCAATAAACTTCATGTCCGCCTTGATTTTTGGCTCCGGCATCTTGACGTTGTCTTTGTTGCGCCGGGCTTCAAGCTTTTCCACTTTCGCGGCGAACTTGGCTTCGCCGGATTTCATGCCTTTTCCTTTTCCGGAAATCTCGAAAGACGGGTTTTCAAAATTAATGCGCGTCCCGTCGAGCTTTGCTTGGCAAAACTGTCCAACATCAGAAATGGTTCCGGCTTTGAATTGCCAGTCGGCAGTTTTACGGTTAAAGGCAATGGAATACTGTCCATTTACAACAAGCTCGTCATCGAGGCTGAATTGCACGGCGGAAGCTCCTTTGAAAGCCTTGACTGTCATGCGGCAGTTTCCACTTGCTTTCACTTCACCTTCTTTTGCGCTTGCTTTAATGTCCAATGTGACGATCCGCGCTGGAATTGGCTCGACAATGGAAATTGAGCTCAAGGACAAGCTCCAGGAGTTTTCTCCTCCTTCTATTGAAAGGTTGACAGGCACTTCAATGTTTTCACTGCTGAGTGAATTGCGCAAAATAATGTTTTTATGTCTGAATGAAGATCTTTTTATTTTAATGTCAGCCTTTGCATACGACATGCTGAAGGGGGCCCAGGAAAGTTTTGCGGTGGCTTTTAAGCTGGCGTCTCCTTCAATTTCGACATCAGGAGTCAGACTGTAAAAATCCGCAAATCGGCTCAACTTCAAGAAGTCGGAATGAATTTTTGCGCTCATTGTCTTTGTTTTCAGGTCAAGCTGGATCTCCACGCGCGCCTTTTGTCCGCGCGGATAAAGTTCCGCCTCAATGTTAACACTGCTGAAATCCGGTGTCGGCTTGAGGACGCAGTTCATTGGGAGGCGAAAAGTTTTGCCGTTCCAATCAAAAATAATCACTACATTGCTCGCTTTGATCAAGCCAATGGCAATCGGAGCTTTTTCTGACGTGGCCTCAATCCCAAAGCTTTCTTCATTTGCGCTTTTCAAGTCGCCAGTAAGTTTGTCCAAGTCCAGGCCGCGTATATAAAATTTGCCGTCTTTCAATCCGCAGTTAAGCTCGACGCCGCTCAGAGTCAACTGGTCAATATGCTTCTCGAACCCCAGGCGGGCGGCAGTGTAGTCGACTCGCACGGATTCGACCAGCAGCGAGGGCTTGTCAGGCGAACCAATGCGCAAGGAGCCCAGATCGCTGCCGTTAAAGCCAAGCTTGCGCACTTTTACAAAAAAATCTTTTATTCCTATGCGTTTTGCCGCTTCAGGCAGGATGTTGTTTTGCATATATTGGGGGAGATAGAAGTAAGCAGCCACAAGCCCGGCAAAAATAATAAAAGCCAGAACCAGCAGCGCAATAAAAAAAATTGCGACTCTACGCTTCCAGGACATACTTTCCCCCTTTTAGTCAAACTTAAGGAGTAAATATACAGCCTCAAAGGAGCATAACAAATAATATTAGACCTTCCAAAGGCTAATCTACGGTCTCGCCAAAAGTCCTGAAAAACAAAAAACTTTGTTTTTTTCGGCTTTATGAAATTTATGGGTGCGCTGATTAGCGGAATTGCTTCGCGCGCCCCGGCTGTTCGCTCAGCGGAAGCTTCCCGGGTTGACTCCCGCAACTTTTTTGAAGGTTCGCATGAAATGAAAGACATCGCAGAAGCCAAGCATTTCAGCGACTTCTTTGATGGAATGCCCTTCTATAAGGCATTTTTTTGCGCGCGATATTTTTGACGCAAGAATATACTCTTTCGGGCTCCGCCCTGCGTATGCCTTGAAGAGGCGGCGGAAGTGGGTTATGCTCATGTTGGAAATGGACGCCAGCTCCTTAATCGAAAGATTTTTGCTTTCCTGAGAGTCAATATGGCTTATTGCTTTTTCAAGCATTTTGTCTGTTGCTTTTTGTTTTGCGCTCGCATTTCCGGCCCGGCAAAGCTCCCGCGCCAAATCCAATATTATGCTCTTGCGCTCCAGAATTGTCATGAGATCTTCTCTGCCTGTTATTTCCATAAGCAGAGAATGCGCCGAATCCATTGCCTGACAATTTTGCCTGACAACAGGCTTCCTGCGGTTCATAAATCCAAGCTTTTCGAGCAGAGCCGCCTCCGGGCCGTTCCAGAGAATCCATTTCACAGTCCAACAGTCATCAGGATAGTACATGCACGGCACATCCGGGAATAAAAGCATTATATTGCCGGCTTCCACCCGTTCTTCCCCGCTGACTGTGTTTATAAAGCGCCCTGCTCCTTCTTCTATTTTGACTGCGGCATATTGCCCCAGGATTCTCATTTGTGCCTGAATCCCCTTTTCTTTCCCGCCGCCGACGCGATCCACCCATAGAGCAAGTTTTCTTTCAGCATTCATTGGCGTCCTGAATTTTGACGCCTTGAAAGTAGGATAATTCTTAATAGTCGTTTTATTCATAATATTGATTGTTTAACGCATTGCTGGTTTAAGTTTATTATACTATAATTCTAAATAAAGCGCAAATGCGCAATTGGGTTATTTATTCATATTTAAGATAATGCAGGAGAATTGACATGGCAGAAGAAAAAAAAGAACGCAAAGCGACTTTAAGCTTTCACCCTTCGTATCACTCCAGGCGCTTCGGAATTGATTACGGGCAGAAATACCACGAAGACCCTTTTTACAGAACAGAACAAGCAAACAAATGCTCCAGAGCTTTGCACGAAAGCTTTGGCAAATACGGACTGGGCGATCCGGAGCCTTGCGCAAATGGAATAAGCGCGGGCATACAGCCGCTGGATTTTCTCAACGCCGCTCTTGGCGGAAAAATGTGCTATAGCAAAGATGAGTCCGTATGGACGCCAGAAAAGCCTTTGGAGCACATTGAAAGCATGACGGATCTGGAAAAAATAGCGGATATTAATTGGGACAACAATCCTGTTTATCTTGATCAATGGCGTCAGATAAATGAGATGAAAGAAGCTTATCCAAGCCTTCAAGTGAGAACGCTGCAAGGCGTCTCGTACGATGGCGAAGGCTGCTATTATGTAATGCACACTCCGTATACCACTGCCTTCCGCCTGCTTGGTGACAGAATCTTTGAAATAATGATGCTGGACGAGGAGCTGGCGGGAGGAATTTTTGAATATCTGATGCGTCAATACGAAAATATGTGGCAGGCAAGCTGCGAGCGCCTGGGGTGGCCGCCTGACAATAAAGCATTTCTCCACTTTGGGGATTGCGCCGCCACTATGCTTTCTCCATCATTATATGAAAAAAGCTGCTTGCCTTTTTATCAAAAACTTATGGAGAAATACAAAACCTGCACTATTCATTCCTGCGGCCCTTCGACTCATTTGCTGGATTTGTTTGCGGAGATTCCAAATATCAAGCAATTGCAACTGGGCGCGGGGACGGATCTGAACGGCATTCGCAAACTCTTCCCGGACGCCCTCATCTCGGCCTATTACTCTTCTCCTGAAATTTTAAACGGAGCCCCTGCCGAGATCCAGGCAAAGCTATGGCAAATGGCTGACATTCTGGAGAACAACTTTGTAATAAACGGCTCCTCTGTCGACCCGGACACTCCGCATGAAAACATAATAGCTTATCTGGAGACTGCCCAAAAAATAAACGAAGCCATTTAAAGCTGAAAAAAAGCAGTCGCTGGCGACA
Organism: uncultured Victivallales bacterium; assembly: GCA_964651145.1. Taxonomy (GTDB): domain Bacteria; phylum Verrucomicrobiota; class Lentisphaeria; order Victivallales; family GWF2-45-14; genus CAZYVR01. The sequence goes on from CAZYVR010000087.1 coordinate 16,009, forward strand.
TCGGCGGCTTGTGGATCAAAGACCTTTGACTGCCAGGCTGACTATGTCGGGCGCAATTTTGAGAAGCAAGGCTTCGGACAGAGCCAGAGCCTCTTCGGCGGTTGAGCATTTCATGGCTTTCTCCGCAACCTCCTCTGCCTCATGCATATGCATTCTTCTGATAATCCTGCGAATGGTGCCAAGAGACACAGGGCTCATACTGAGCTCATGGACCCCGAGTCCTGCCAGCAAAGGCGTGTATCTCAGGTCGCTCGCCATTTCTCCGCAAACACTCACCCATATCTGATTCTTTCTGGCGGCTTTTACCACCATATCTATCAAGGTCAAAATAGCCGGATGGGATGGCTGGTACAAATAAGAGACGCTTTCGTTGTTTCTGTCAACTGCCAGCGTATATTGAACAAGGTCATTGGTTCCGATGCTGAAGAAATCCACTTTCGGCGCGAGCTTGTCCGCGATGATCGCGGCTGCTGGCGTTTCTATCATAATGCCTGTTTCAATCTTGTCATTGAACGGCCTCTTTTCAGAACGCAGTTCGTCTTTTATCCTTTGCACCAGCTCGTTAACCTGATCCACCTCGTCAACAGATGTGATCATGGGGAACATTATGCATATTTTCCCGTGAGCGCTGGCCCTCAGTATAGCGCGAAGCTGAGTGCGGAAAAGCTCAGTCTGCTCTTTCAGGCAAAGACGCACAGCCCGAAGCCCCAAAAAAGGATTTTGCTCGAAGTGAGTGGTTATTTGGTTTGCCAGTTTGTCGCCGCCCAAGTCTATAGTGCGTATGACCACCGGGAAGTCTTTCATCCGTTCAGTTGCGTCGCGGTATATCTTGTACTGTTCTTCTTCGCTTGGAGACTTGTCCCCGCTCATATAAAGATATTCAGTTCGGAACAGCCCCACTCCGGCTGCTCCATAAAGTTGAACCTGCGAAATATCATTAAGATGTTCGATGTTCCCAGCCAGTTGGATGCAATATCCGTCGATCGTTTCAGGCCTGAGACGGGATTCTTTAAGAAGGTCTGCGTAATATTTTTGCTTCCGCGTCTCTTTCAGGGCATAAAGATTTTGTGTGGCTTCAGTGGGGTTTATGATTACTGTGCCTATAAATCCGTCTATTATGAGCAAATCCCCATTGCTCATCCTGTCAAAGAGATTGCGCACACTTGCTATTGCCGGTATTTGCATTGAACGCGCAAGTATGGCTGTATGGGATGTGTGGCTGCCGCTTTCGATTGCGAACCCGAGAACGTTTTCCCTGTCGAGAAGCGCGG
>CAZYVR010000088.1:0-17262 GCA_964651145.1 uncultured Victivallales bacterium
CTATGCTAAATGCTAATTGGGTGGAGCCGAAATGAAACAAGAAGCAGAGTATTTAATAAAAAATAGACCGCGCTTCCGGGGTGATGTTTACTACCCCAGCCCCCCTTATTCATTCCGGGAGTTGTGGTCTTTCTGTGGAAGAATTATTGCCCCAAGTTGTCATAGCGAAAAAAAGGATAACTTATGAAGCAATCTACAGAAAAAAAGAATGCAATATCTCCACCAAGCCGCTTGATAAAGATCTTAGCGGTGGACGATAGCAAGACTAACCTCATACTTCTCGATTTGCTTATAAGTAAAATTGAAGGCATTCTTTGCGAATTTGCCCAAAATGGTCAGGAAGCGCTGGAGAAGCTCTCATCAGGCAATGTTTATAATCTGGTTCTTATGGACTGTGAGATGCCAATTATGAAAGGAGATGAGGTCATTAGACGCATTCGCGAATCCGGCAAGGAATACGCAAATATTCCGATCATATGCATGTCCTCAAAACATGAAGATTCCTGCGTCGTAAAAAGCAAACAGTGCCTTGAGTGTGGAGCAAGCGGTTTTCTTTGCAAGCCAATAAGAAGACCGTCTCTGCAGCTATTACTGGAGCTTTTTGCCTATGTGGGAACGCCGGGCGACTACAAAGCATCTGTCATTTAACAAAAGTAACGGTATGAATATTTGGAGTACGTATTTGAAGCGGAAAATTCGAAAAAAATTACAGGAAGCGTTTTTTATAGCTTTAAACTAAGTTATTAACAGAGTAAAGGCAACGATTTTTGCACTTTGCCTATAGGCAAAAAGGGAATGCCCTGATTGGGTAACACAATGTTCAATAGTTTAAGAGACAGAATGTCAAAACAGGAGACAGAAAAAATGAATTCATCTTCCATCAATGCTTTAACGCGCGGTCTGGATGGATTGGCAGTAAAAATAAAGAGGCCCCTTTCCTCAAATTCTAGAATTGTCAAAATAACTTCAGAAAGCAATAATAAAAGAAGATTTGGACTCAATATGGAAGATATTGGTGGAGCAACAGGAAAAAATGAGCGAGTTCGAGCAGTACAACTATCTTTGGGGGCAACTTGTGGACGAAAATACAAACAACCCGAATATTGGCGTCATGAAAGAAGAAATCAATTCAGGAATAAAGATGATACGCAAGACCGATAACCCCAACGTTACATTGATACAGAGTTTTCTTTTCTCAATAAGAAAAGTTTTGAAACAAACAGACACAAACATCATTAACAGTATCGGTTAAAATAAGGAACAGGAATTATGGCAGCAGGAATGGACATTGCCTTGGTAGCGGGAAAAAGCTCGCTAATGACCACACAAAAACAAATGGCTGTGATAAGCAATAATGTTTCAAAAGCAAACGACCCTGATTATCACCGTCAAACCACGTCCATTGATCCCAACGTTATGGTTATGGGCGACAGCGGCTACTTCGGAACAGGCGCCCATATAGCCATGGTAGTAAGGCAATATGACGCCGCCCTCGAAACAAGCCTTAGAAACGCAAAAAGCAGCAATTCTTATGAGCAAGCTTATTATAGACAGTTAACTGGTATTGAAGATGTGCTCGCCCCGGGAGTATCCGACCAGTTGGATGGTGTAATTCAGACTTTTGCCACCATGATGCAGTCAGTGGCAACAAGCCCGGAAGAACTCGCAAACAGAACAGCCTTCATTGGCTCCGCAGAAAACCTGGTTGACAGACTGAATCAGAATTATGACAACATGTCACAGATAAGAAACTATATATCTACAAACGACGCTAACGGGACCGGGGCAATAACCAAGGCCCTTGAAGATGTGAAAAACCTTTTGCAAAGGGTTCCGGCTCTGAATAAAAGGATTAGAGAGCTAGAAGAAAACGGATTCAGAAATCAAAAAGCCAATGACCTGCGCGATGAACGCGATAAGATAGTCACAGGGATCGCCGAGTATATTGACATCACCGTTTCGGAAGGAAGCGATTCGAGGTATACTATTATCTGCGATGGCAACACTCTGATAAACGGAACTTATACACCGGATCTGTCAGCCGACTATATGGTTATAAAAATGACTAATACTCCCCCGAGTCCACACTTTGTCCCCTCAATAGTATTGAACAGCGACAATGCTACAACTGTCAATCTCTCCTCTGGGAAAGTGGAAGCCTATGTGGACGCGCATGCCTATGTAACAGGAAAAATGGACGAAATTTACAGTTATGCCCAGAACTATGGAGACTCTATTACCGACCCTGGAGCTCATTGGGAAGCCGCTAACGCATATGTTTTGAACGATGCAGTCAGACCTGTGCCTTCCAATGGTTATGCATATACCGCAACTGCAGTGGTGGGCAACAGCGGGGCCGCCCAGCCAGCTTGGCCGGTAGTCATAGGAAACACTGTGGTGGACGGCGGAGTAACATGGACGGTCACCGGCAAATTCAGCGTAGTTAACGCCTCTCATATGGAAGGTTACGACTTATACGGAAATTCAGGCGGAAAGTTGTTTACAATGGCAGCAACACAACCCGCTGCAGGAAATATCCTGTCAGTGGCAATATCAGAATCACAAAAGGTCGCCGCATCTTCTGTAGGCGATGAAACGGCGGCGGATCCGGCAATTGAAGTGGAAAAAGGAAATGGAGGCAACATGCTTTCATTGTGGAGCGACATAAATAGCACAACAACCCCCGATCCAGCCTTAAGCGGAGAATCTATACTCAGCTATCCAAACAGATATATCAGCACTATTTCACGCGATGTGGCCTCTGCCAAAGACAGGGCCGACACAAGCAGTAATATTCAGAACATGTTCCAAAACGCAGTTTTTGAAGTAAGCGCGGTAAATATGGACGATGAAATGACCGACATGCTTGAAGTGCAAAGAACCTATCAGGCAACCGCGAAACTCATGAATGTAATAGATCAGATGATAGGAACAGTATTGGAGATGCTGTAATATTTTGAATAGAAAAAACAGGGAGAGATCCCCCTGGAATTCGAAACCGTCAGCGTCAAAGAGCATAGACGAGCATTAGACCCGCCAATTTCATTCGTAGTCCTTAATTCACATTGCCTCCCGTAACGTTTTGCTGTTAGAAACGTCTTTATCATATAGACACCCTTAATTCATAAAGGAGTAGAGGAATGAATACTAAACCCAAAATATCACTTGCCTTGGCAGTAGCAACCTTAACCGCTCTGACTATTGCCGTTGCAATGGGACTTTACGCCATTATTCAATTTTACACCATGCCGAATCATACCGTTCTCAGCTTACTGGCTGAACACGGATGGCATGTGCTGGTTTTGAGCTTATTTTCCTACTTTATTTTTTATCTGGTCTTGTATTATATAGTAGTCAGACCTGTCAAGCAGATATATTTAAAATGTTATTCCATAACCAAGGGAGATTTCTCCAGATTAGAATTGAAATCAAAAATCAAAGAAATACAGGAAGTAGTTGACGGCATAAACATGATAACATGGCTACAGAAAAAAAATGAAGATAACGTCCAGAAAGAACCATGAGTCATGAAAATATTTTGTCTGCGGATATTCTTCGTCTCTGACAATTCAGGAGGCGGTTCTCAATGGCAAAGAGCCGGATGGTTTGTCTCTGTCTAAACTCCGGTCTCCCATCCTCGCAGATTGGAATGAAGAAACCTAACGCAGGAATGGAGTTGATTTCATTTCTGTTATCTGGTGATACAGTAAGGCTAGAGATTCAATATTTAGGAATTCAAAGGAATACAGTAGCACAAGAAAAAGATTAAAGCATACTCATAATTATTTAGCAAATCAATTCACTTAATTTGGTATTTGCTGGCGCTCATCTCGGATAAATGATTTCCAGTGTTAGCCAGCCAGCAAGGAGGACTGAGGCATGAGTGCAGAACTAAATACAGAAAGAGGGCAACGAAAAGATCCTGTCTGTAATATGGTGGTATCGAGTGATTCCGAATACTATTGCCATTATGCGGAGAAACATTATCATTTCTGCAGTAAGCATTGCTTGCACAAGTTTAGAGAGCGCCCAGAACGATATCTGGGCAAGGAAACTTCACCACCTCATGTAGCAGGGGTGACGAGTTAAACACGTACACTTGCCCTATGCACCCTGAAATTCAACAGCAGGGAGCTGGTAGTTGCCCCAAGTGTGGTATGGAGCTGGAGCCAATGGGAATACCTGGAACCTATCATAATTCATTGGGTTCAAAAAAGCAAGTATTTTGTGCGTAACGAGTAATCTGCACTGCTTGGGTTAAATAATTTTTCAATGCCATGTGGCCTGGATACAGTTTTTGAATCTAGAAAAGCAAAAAAATAGTGCGAGTTCGAAAGTTGCGCATGCTCAGGCATTATCCCCCAAAAACCAGAAACATTCGAGTTAGTTTCAAAATCTCAGTCTCTTGTGTGTGGCAAAATTGCTGTTCTTATAATTAAACAATGAGTTATGTGTTTTTGTCATTTTTTTATAGTACAGGGTTGACATATTTACATTATTAATATATAGTTAGGCTATGGTTAACCTAGTAAATCAACCAATAGAGGGTTAAGTATGGCTAGTCTGGGATTTGCTCCAAAGCATATATTGATAGCTGATAGGCTAAGGAAATATATAACCGAAGGCAAAGTTCGTCCGGGCGAACGATTGAAGCCTGACACAAAACTTGCGCTTGAATATGGAGTGAACAAACAAACGGTGGCAAATGGAATGGCCCTCCTTGTTGAAGAGGGGCTTATATCCCGCTCCCCAGGCAGGGGCACTATTGCATTAAGGAACAGGCCTCCGGAAAACGAAAATAAGAACAAATCCGTTGGAGTTGTAGTTTTCAGCAAAGGCCATGTATGGCAGGATATGTCCAAGACAATAACTTCTGCGTTATTTAAGAGGAACCTTTACCCTGTGTTTGTCAGCGAAGATTTTCTTAGACCATACAACACAAAGCTTGTTCAAGAATTTATGAAAAAGCTCATACAAGACGGTGTTCTAGGATTTATTATAGATGGTGATGAAGAAATTCCTTTTGAATTTTTAAAAAGAAATCTATCAAGATTTAAAAATTTGGTTTTCATTGATCACTACCAGTACGGGAAAAAAATTGAAGGAGCAAAGTATATCCTGACTGATTATGAAAAGAGTGGAAGAGAAGCGGCGCGCTATATGATAAAAAATGGGCATAGAGCTATAACATTTTTCCCGAATAAAGAAAAGACAAAAGTTGGTTTTATTGGTTCGCCGCAACAACAAATAATCAAAGGGATGAAAGATGCTTGCAAGAAAAACAAAATTACTTTTATTGATCAAATTCCAGATTATATTATGAGAAATGGATTAACTCCAGAAATTTATTCTATGATGGAAAACAAGTCTATTGCAAGGCCAACCGCCGCCCTCGCTATTCAGGACGCATTGATCATTAATGAATTACTTCCCTCTCTTCTTAAAATGGGCATGAAGCTTCCCGAAGATATGTCGCTTATTGGATTTTACAATACTCCATGGGGGGTGAACGATGCAGACTTTCTGCTTTCAACATTTTCGATAAGAGAAGATTTCCAGGCAGAAACAGCAGTAAAAATGTTCAATGATGAAATAACCGAAACAGAAATGACAGTAGCACCGGAATTAATTAAAAGAAATTCAGTAGTAGCCAGGAGGAAATGTGCCAATGAAGCATAAAGTCTCAAGGTTTTTGGAGTTTACACTCATCGAACTATTGGTTGTTATTGCTATAATAGCAATTTTGGCAAGCATGTTGTTGCCTTCGCTTCAAAAAGCAAAAGAAACTGCGTTAAAATTGTGTTGCATGAACAACATAAAACAAGTGGGAGTGGGAGGGTTGTTTGCCTACTCCAATGATTTCGATGGCTGGGCTTTGGGAGGCTGGATGGGGCCTTTCGGATTTGACGAAGACACTCCATGGGCCCTTGTGTTGGGAAAGTACAATAGTTCTAGAAGCTTGGGATATTTAAACTGGAAATATCAGGTGCAAAAACCTGCTGAAGGGATATTCAAGTGCCCTACTGAAAAGGGAGCGATTACAACTCCCACCCCTGCAATAAATTTCGGAATCAGCAACAGGATAGCGATTTCAACAGTGCCATGGAGAGCAAATTCTGACAGAAAACTTTTCAAAATTTCGTCTCCCAAGTCTCCTTCCTCTCTTTTATATCTTGCTGATTGCCAAATTGATTCCTATCATGTCGGAAATGCTGGCGCATCCTGGTCGGAGCCTTCAAGGAGGCACAGTGCAGCAACAAATGTATTTTTTGTGGATGGACATGCCCAAACTCTTAAAGCAGTTGACTTACAATGGCGCAATGACAGCACTGGGGACAACTTTTATCCGTGGTCAGGCTCTCCTCAATAAGCAAAAATTATATAGATAAATAAAAAACACGTGAAAGGAACTTGTAGATGTTATTAAAAAAATGTATGAAGCCAATTATTGGAGTTATTATCTCTTTCACTATTTTTTGCGCCAGCTCTGGAGCCGAAAAAAAAGAACAGAGGCAAAAAGAAAAAATTTCCTACAAAGCTTTATCGCAAAAGGAAAAAGAATCAGACAGAGGATTGAGTTTTTTTGCAAGCTTTGACAACAATGACGTAAATGCCGACTATGCGAAAGGCGAAAAAATTTCCACGACCATGCCAAATGTAAGTTTGGCTCTTCGCGGCAAAAGCGGATTTGACGGCAAATATGCCTTTGCCAGATCTCCGGGGGAAGAGCTTAGATTTAAGATAATCAACAATGCGCATCCGGAAAAAGGAACTGTGTCAATCTGGATGAAAGGAGAAAATTACAGGCCCGGCGACAAGTTAACAAAGGGTAAAAACAGAAAAAACATAGGCTACCTTTCTCTTCATTTTGCAAACAAAGACACATGGGTGAAGTTCTGGGTATATGAATATGGCGGAGTTGTGTATTGCGATTGGCGCAATTCTATACCCCCGCAAGGATGGGGATCAGTTGGGCGCACATCCGGAACGCTGGAAAATATAGACATGAATGAATGGTTCCAGCTTGCATTCACATGGAATAAGCGAGACATGAATCTGTATCTTAACGGCGAAGAGGTTTCCTCTGTCAAATTGCCTGAAAAAGCAAATAAAACATGGAATATAAAAGCGGATTCAAAGCTCTCTTACATTGGGATAAAAAATAAGATATACAACGATGACAGCGAATGGAACACAATTGTGGATGACGTAAAAATCTATGATTACGCTCTAAGCTCTCTCGAAATAAAAAAACAGCACGCCAAAACTATCGCGTCTAAACATAAAATAGCGTTAGATGATTTTGATATAGAGTTGGATGGCGTGGATGACAATTGCGGAGGCCCTGATCGCTTGGCGGTGTTTATGGGATTTAGCGCCTTGCCTGACAAATATTTAGATCTCTTGCGTAAAGGCAAAGTAAAGATTGTCTGGAATCTTTCCGGCCCGGAGGATATGAAAAACTCAGGAGCTTGGCAAACAAGCAAACTGAACGACAAAAAAATCATCAGCGGACTTGAAAAAAAAGGAGAATACAAAGTCGATGTTAAACTAGTGTTTGATGATGGGCAAAAATTCAAAGCGTCAAAAAGCATAGTCCGCCCAGATTTGAGCTTCTTTAGTTCCAAAATGGGAGAAGACGGCAAAGTCCCGAGCCCATGGATTCCGCTTGAAATGGACGGAGATTCCATAAAAATATGGAATCGTATTTACACGTTTGACAATGCTCCGTTCCCGAAGCAAATCCTTATTGCCGGGAAGCCTCTTTTGGCAAAAGCGCCAATGCTTGAGATAAAGACACCGGGTGGAAGCGTAAATATAAAATACAAAATAACCGGCAAAAACCTTTGCCCTAATGGGACAAGCGTTATACTCACCGGTTCCGGCTCTGGCAAAGGCATAGAACTTGAGTTCAAGACTCTGGTTGAGTATGATGGCTTCATTAAATCAGATTTTACCTTCAAGGGATCTCCGGAAATTGAATCAATGAAACTTGCGTGGGAAGTGAACCCTGAATACAGGCAGTTTTTACTGACACCCGCTCTTGTTGAATCCGAAGGAATATTTGAGGCAAAGTTTCCATCCAAAGGCCTAGGGCAATTCAAGGCCAATGAATTATGGCTGGCATCAGAAAAAGGAGGCTTTGCATGGACCGCTGAGCATGACGCAAACTGGGTTATTTCGCAAGGAAAGAAGAACATGCGCGCCAACCGGCAAAGTGGTTATTGTGAAGTCACAATGATAGACAAAAAAGTAAAACTGCCGGAAAATACTTCTTATCACGCATTGTTCGTTGCTTCCCCCACACGGCCTTTGATAAAAAAACAAAGAGGCTTGCGTCATGATCAAAAAATTAACATAATAGGATGGAGTGGCGCTATGTTGACATCAACTGGCACTTTTGATCCCGATCCTGTCAATTTTTCAAAAGAAATGAAAATAAGGCGGACTGGAAGCGCTGCTATTTATGGAATGGCAAAGGCTTTGACTAATTTTTCTCCGGTTGCCTGTTATTTTAAAAAATATTGGGATATTCCCGGGAATTATAGCTACAATGTCACTTTTAAGAAATCAACTCCAAACGGGGCGAAAAAGATGCGCGGCGTAAGTCTTTCGACATGTCCTAACACAGCGTTCAATAATTTTTTCCCATATAACATTTCAAAGCTTGTTAAAGAGAAACACAGTGACAGGGTTTCTGAAATATATTACGATCTGGGTGGAAATGGCCGTTGCGGAAACGAACTTCATGGTTGTAGGTTCAAAGACAAATTTGGACGGACAATCAAGAAATATTCAATTCTTGGCATGCGGAGACTGGTGAAGCGCACAGTTAACCTCTGCCATAAAAATGGAAAGACTTTTATGCTTCATGCACAGAGGAATTTTTACCCATTCTATTCAGGGATGGCGGATTACTGGTACCCTGGAGAACAATACGGCAGCGTCTTGAAAAGGAATCCATGGGCATACACCGATGAAGTATCCGATGAGGTTTATATGTCTGAGCATAATTCCAAAGTTCTAGGGACAGCCGTTATGCTCCTTCCGTCTCTCGGTTATGGCAATAGAAAATATTTCAAGCATCCGGAATATACCGAAGCCTTATTTACAATGCTTCTGGCGCACAATATAGAAACAAGCAGAGCATGGACGGTGTCTTCAATCACATTCCGCGTCTGGGATATTTTTGATAAATATAAAGCCTTTGAATCCCGTCCTCACCTCTATTATAAACAAAACACTATAAAAAGTTCCAATCCAAACGTCAGGATAACTTGGCACGAATGTCCTGACGGAAAGTATCTCTTAGCGCTTTGCAATAAAGAGCCAAGGCCGCAAACAGCTGAAATAGATGTGTCAAAATTAGCTCCTGGGGATTTTGCTGCGAGAGAGGAATATATAGGCTCAGATATAGCAGTAAAGAATGGCAAATTCAAAATAAAAATACCGGCAAGACGTTTCAGACTGGTCGGCTTTCCTCCTGCCCAGACACAAACCTTATTTAAAGACGCAATGAAGAATACCTGGAAGATATGGGTTACGCCAAAAGCTTTGGCTGATTTCAAAATTGATGAATCAGTGGGGAATTCAGCTCCAGGATCCCTTATGATTGGAATCGATCCCAAATCCCCCTTGAAAGGAAAAGGATCACTCTGTTTCCTGAATGAGTTCCCATGCAAAGCCGAATCAAAATATAAAGCAAGCGTATATTACAGGACAGAAAACCTTGCCCCCAAAGCCGTAATAAGCCTTAGCGCTCAATTGATGGAAAATTATAAATTTGCCAAATCTTTGAAAGCAGTAAAAAAGGAAAACCCCAATTCCGCAGGATGGCATAAACTGGAAATGGAATTTGCCACGCCAAAAGAAAAGGAAAATTCCTGCGATATGAAAATTCGCGCTTTGATTGGAGTAAAAAATTCAGACAAAGGCAAAATATGGTTTGATGATTTCGAATTGAAAATTATGGATTGATTAACAATGAACTCTTATAAAAAAATGAATAAACTGCATACGCTTGCAATTCTGGCATTGCTTATTCCGCATGCGAATATATCCAAAGCGGAAGATGCAGATCATGATAAATTGGAATTTAAAGACTCAATGCAGAAATGCTGGAGTAGCTGGAAACGGCCTGAGAGCGAATGCTCTTTTCGCTTTGACGAGAAAACAGGATACCAAAAACCTGGATCATTGCTTATTGAATTAGCAAATAGCAATCAGAAAAAAGATTCCGGTTGTTTTCTGAAAAGATTCAAGGTTTCTCCGGGAAAAGAATACACTGCAATTGTCTGGATAAAAACAGAGAATCTTGATGCTGGAGCTGAAGTGTCTTTGACGTTTCAATATCAGGATGCCAATAAGAAGTTCCTGAAACTGCCTCTCAATAAAACTCTTACCAAGGTGAATGACAAAAAGACCTCATGGAAAAGACTGGTTCTCACATCTAGGATTTCAGAGAATGGCAAATGGGCTGAAGTAAAAAACCTGCTTTGTACGCTGGGAGTTAAAAATACCACAAAGGGCAAGGTCTGGTTTGATGACTTTGAAATATTCGAGAATTAACTGTTTATGTTTAATTATTTTGGTCAATTCAATCCACTCTTCAAGGAAATGTCGCCGGAACCTTACGCCAGTTCTGCTTGGGAGCTTATGCAAAAAGGCGGTTTCAACAGTGTAGATATAGACTTGGATCCTCGTTTCCCTACCAATATACAAATGCAGAATGCTTCAAAGTTCAAAAAGGAAGCTAAAGAATGGAAGCTTAAACCGCTATGCTTTCACAGCTCTCCGTTTCATCGCTCGCCTGAAGGCGATTTTGATATTGAAACACAAATCATAAACATGAGAATAGCGGCGGAGTATGGAGTTGACTTTTTTCTAATACATCCATATATGAGCAGCGCCCATGGCCTTGAAAAACTTTCTTTAAAGCAAAAAACAGAACATATGAAGTTCAATTTGGATTCTATTATGCTAATCGCAAAACATGCGAAAAAGCATGGCCTGAGGACAATAGTAGAAAACGAGGTCTTCACTGATTTTGATTTTTATTTCAAGCTTCTGGATGAACTTCCTCCCGAAATATGTGGAGCCATCCTTGATGCAGGACACGCCAACCTCCAAGTGACTGAAAAAAAAATACCGCTTAATGAAATAATCTATAAACTCTCAAATCGCCTGGAGCATTTGCATCTTCATGATAATGACGGCATATCTGATCTCCATATACCAATGCTGACTCAATTGGGAACCATAAAATGGGACAAAGCGTTCAAAGCGCTAAAGGACATTGAGTATAAGGGTTGCTTGAATGAAGAGCTTACCCCATGGACAGGCAATGCCCTTATAATGTGGTCTTTAAGGCAGCGAAGGACAAGTCCATTGAAAGATCTTTGGCATTCCGTTTGATAAATGACAAGAGTTTGCCAGTATGCATGTAGCCCTCCAGCGACTTGTGTGATCGGTTAAAATAGCGAAATAGCAGTCAAATCTGCGTGTTCTTTGACAATTTACCGCGTCGGTTTATATTTTCAAAGTTTAGGTGTCATTTAGCCTCAAATGTTCTCTGTTTTAGTGAAATCCGTTTTAAAAAGTTGCACTAGCCGATGAAGGAATTAAAAAAACTTCATAGGATTAAGTTGTTTATTATAAGTCATTAAGAAAAACAGAGGACAATGGAGAGGGTTTAGCTTTACGTTGCGTCTGCTGTACCATCCTTTTTTTTCGAACCAAAAAACCCGTAATTTTGCGCTATCCCTGTAGCACTCCTTACTGGCGGATATACTGGAATGAAACACCCGGCGGATTCATCAAAAGAACTAATATGCGCCTTGAACTTAAATCTGACATCTTCGTTATAATTCCCGGCAACACTCTTTTTTCCTCGGAGAACATCAAGCCCTTTAATCAGCTCTATGTGCACTTTTCCGTATGTGTTCCTTTTACAGAAATATCAAACAAGATTATGGTATTTAAAATCAATGAAGTCGAAAACTTCTACTTTAAAAATATCATCTCCAGCGTCAGAGATTCAGCAAATTCAAGCATCAACTTCAGCCTTTATGTTCATTCGTTCATAGACTACGCCCTAGCTCGGATACCTGAACATGACTTCAAGTCGTCCCGGAAGATAGATCCGAGAATTTTAAAGGCCATCAACATCTTTGATAAAAACATTTCCCGAATTATCTCAAATGAGGAAATGGCACAAATGATAAACATTAGCACAAACGGGTTTATCCGTCTTTTTACCAGCGAAACTGACACGTCGCCTCAAAAATACCACCGCAATAAAAGAATTGAAAAAGCTTGCCTTCTGCTGCATTTCTCCGAAAAAAACATTGATGAAATAGCCATTAAAACAGGTTTTCTTGATCGGTATCACTTCTCCCGTGAGTTCAAAAAGTCAACAAGTAATACCCCTGCCGAATTCAGAAAAACAAAAGGCATATGACATCATTTTTACAGGCTCTCAAGGAAGCAAGGGGAAAGTGACCGGGGTTCTCCTAATAACTTGGAGTTGCAATTTCAGAGAGCAGTTTGCGATTTTTACATGCTCAGGCATTCGCGTCAAAAAGCAAACCACAGGCCAGTTTTTCGAAAATCCTAAAGATGACGGGCAACTGACAATTTAACAGATAATTTGAGCTCAAAACAATCCGTCATTTTACCCGGATGAATAAGTGGATAGCTCGGGAATGCTCCAGGTGTTTTAACAGATCACACAAGTCGCTGGAGGCCTACACGCGATGATTGCAACTTGACAAGAGATTTTTTTGGTACAATAATTAGAGTTGTGCGGAAATTTTTCATGATTTTTTTGAAATCTAATGTCACAAACTCTCGAAAAGAGTCAATTAAAGTGTAAAAGATCGATTTTTTTATGAATTTGCGAGACGAAGAAATAAAACATAAGCTGTTTGAAACCCTTGTAAGGGAACATCATAAAAGAGCGCTGGGATTTGCGCACTCGCTAGTTTCGAACTCGAACGACGCGGAGGATTTGACGCAGGAGGCTTTTGTGACAGCATACAGGAAGATCGAGGAATTTGATGTGTCAGCCGATTTTGGGAGCTGGGTAAGAGGAATTATAAGAATGAAATATTTTGAACATATAAGGAAAAGGAAAGATATCCCGATGGACGACAAGATAATCGAACTTATCGATAATCAGCACCAAAAATGGGATATGGCCGAAATTGACGAAAAAGGCGATGTTTTCACTCATCTCAAGGGGTGCATTGGCAAGCTTGAAGATCTTTCGGGAAGCATGTTGAAAATGTTTTACTACGAGAAGAAAAAATGCGCTGAAATCGCTCAGGCTATCAATTTGAACGAGGCCACAGTAAGAAAAAGGCTGGAAAGAATACGGAGCTCTCTGAAAATGTGTCTGGATGAGAACATTGGACAAGGAGCGCCAAGTTGATGCAAGAATCTGACAACAATATAAAAGACCTGGAAAAAGAAGCCCACGAAAGGGCCCTGGACGGCCTCCTTAGAGAAACCGCCCGGGGGGGAACGGAGCGGGATCTGGATTTTGTGGCACAAATAATGAACTCCGTGAAAGAAACCGAAACCGTCGAAACCGTCGAAACCGTCACAACCATCACAACCATAAACTTCCCGCAAATATTAAAAACTGTGGGCGCTGTCGCGGCAAGCGTTGTCTTTATTGCCTGCCTGTCATATTATTTTATAAATTCAACAAAAATGCCATCGATAAAAAAAGGATTCTCCACTCCGCGCATTTTAGCTTCGTCGCCGGGCGGCATACTGAACAGAAGAGGAATTGAAAAAGCTATCGACAACGGAATGGAGCTCGAACAGAAAGACCTCGTGCGCGTGTTCCCATCCAGCAACGCATATGTTCAATTCCCGGATATGAGCCGCCTTGAGCTGGGGCCGGGAAGCGTAATGAAATTTGAAAAGCTGAACAAACGGAAGAAATTTCGCAACACGGTAAGCCTGAATAATAAAATAATCTTCAAAAAGGGAGTAATCGACGCGGATATAATAAAATCTTCAAGCCCGCAGTCTTTTGCTATATCAACTCCAAACGGAGAATTTATGACGCGCGGCGCAAAATTTGTGCTGGTCAACTCACCGGAACTTTCATGCGTGGAAGTAAAAGAAGGCTCGGTGCGCTTTAAGAAAGACAACAACAGCAGCCCGGTCACGGTGAAGGCCGGTCAATACTGCGTAATAGTTCCCGGGCTGGGTTCAAAAGTCTATGCAAACCGCAACGCTATGGATTATCACCTGGCAATGGAAATAGAAAGGCACAAAGAGCGGCTCGCCTCAAAACACAAAGGCCTGGAAGAGCTCCTCCTGCAACTTTATAAAAAGAAAAAAGCTGATGTCTGCCTGAAGAAAAACAACAAAAAGAAGAAACGCTTCTTTTAACTTTTAAAGGAAAATATATGATTTACACCAGCAGGACAATAAAAATTATGCTTTGCCTCGCGTTTGCGCTCCTGCTACCAAATTTCAAAATGACCGCCGATAACACAACATTGCTTGAAGGCTTTGACGTCAATAAAAAAGTGAAGGCTGTTTATTCGGACAAATACATATGCCTGACTCAGAAAATAGTCCCGAGCTCTTGGGAGTATCCCCTTTCAGGCCAAGACTCGGTATCATGGGAATCTTCCAACACGCCAGCCAATTGCAAAGGACGCAAAGTTGTATTCTCTATCGCATGCGGCCTTGGCGCAAGCAAAGGCGAAAATGGCTGGCATGAAATCTACATCAATGGGAAAAAACTGGCCGAGTTTAACACGCAGTCCAAAGAAAACATGCATTGGAAAGGCAAAGGCGGTTCGATTGATTTTCACACTCTTTATATCGATGGCAACAACGATTTTTTTGGAATTATGCGGATAACTCCAAACGAAAACCTCATCAATTACGGCCAGCCGCAAATATTTAAAGCAATAGGAAAAAACAACAAAAGCAATTCATGGTTTATGTTGTCAAAGCTTCCTTCATCGCTTGGATTTGACATCAAAAAACTCCAGCTCCAAAACAATGTAAAGAAAAGGACGCTGAGCATACTGAAAGCGGCCAAGGAACAGACAAAGAAAGACGCCAGCGTCGAAAAGCGCGGCGTCCAACGTATTTGCAGATGGCAACGCGGGAAGAAAGCGGCTGTTTCATTTTCAAGCTCGACAGTCAAAATGGAGAACGCTACAAAATTTCACGCAAAAGGCAGAAAGCTTTTGGACACCGCAAACAGCGCCGTCGATAAAGCTGTCGCAAACGGTGTGTGGCTGAACGAAATATGGCCGGAGAAATTGAAAGCATACAATGATCATATTGCCTATCTGGAAAAGCTTGACTGCGTGCTATGGCTCAGCAGCCCTGAAACAATAAAACAATACACTGAACTGAGAAAACAAGGGGAAGTAAATGTTGAGAAAACCGGAGATAATAGCATGCGCGTGTCTCTTAAAGGCTACCCGGAAAAATTCAGTTCGGATATAAAACTGACATTGCAAGTTCTTTTGCCGGATGAAACATGGGAAGCAAAAGCCTTCAGGAATAAGATAAAAATGCCCCTTCAATACGTGGTGGAGGAAAATAAAAAATTTATCCGGTTTGATCTAACTCCAGGCTCGGAGCCTGTTGCTGTTTACATTAAAAAATAAAAATACAGGAATAGAAAGGAACACTGCTCTATGCTGAAAAGAAAACTGGCAACAATCGCATTTTTCGCATCACTTCTGTGCTTATGCTATGCGACAGGAAAAGCCGAAGAGATAACCACGTCGACAGGAACAAAAATGGCTCTTATTCCCGGGGGCTCTTTCGAAATGGGAGATGCCAATGGAAAGGAAGACGAGAAAAAAACGCACAAAGTGGAAGTTGACAGCTTTTATATGGATGTCTTTGAAGTGACCCAGAAATCTTATCAGAAACTGACCGGAATGAATCCCTCTAAGTTCAGAGACAAAAAAGGGCCGGTTGAAAGAATCCGCTGGACAGACGCAGTTCTGTACTGCAACGCCAGATCACTGAAAGAAGGTCTCAAGCCTTGCTATAACACAAAAACATGGGAATGTGATTTTACGGCCGATGGCTACCGCCTGCCCACAGAAGCCGAATGGGAATACGCGTGTCGAGCAGGAACAAAAACTCCGCGATTCTTCAACGGCGGAGAAACAGTATTGAAGCGCCACGCCTGGTTCAGAAAAAACTCAAGGGAAAAAGTGCATCCTGCGGGAAAAAGGAAACCCAACGCATTCGGTCTTTATGACATATACGGAAATGTCCTTGAATGGTGCAATGACTATTATTCCAAGGACTATTATTCCAAGAGTCCAGAGAAAAATCCCAAAGGACCTAAAACCGGAAAAAAAAGAGTTTTGCGCGGAGGCTCATGGGCCAGCAGAACCAAAAAATGCAGGAGCGCAAAGCGTTTTAGCGACAATCCAGTCACTGCGGACATATGTCAGGGATATGACACTTATGGATTCCGTTGCGTAAAAGCCGCAAACAAAAAATAATCATTTATAAATCATAAAAAACAGGGAGACATTTTATGCTGTTTCACACATGGGAATTCGTTGTCTTTTTTGCAATAGTAATGTCGGTTTATTTGCTCTTGAAAAAGACAAAATGGTGGACGATCTGGCTACTTATAGTGTCGTACTTTTTTTATGGATGGTGGAATCCGCTATTTCTCATTCTTATCGTCTATTCCACTGCGGTCGACTACCTTGTGGGCTTGAAGCTTGGCGATTCCAAGTATCGCAAAAGCTGGCTCGCGTTCAGTCTTATAAACAATCTTTTTCTGCTCGGCTTCTTCAAATACGCCGGATTTTTTGCGGAAAATCTAAGGACCCTTTTCACAATCCTTCATGTGCCGCTCGATGTGCCGGCTCCAAGCATTCTCTTGCCAGTTGGCATATCATTTTTTACTTTCCAGTCAATGAGCTACAGCATAGACGTCTACAACAGAAGCCTTAAAATCGAAAAGAACTTTATCCGTTTTGCCGCCTTTGTCGCGCTGTTCCCGCAACTGGTGGCCGGGCCTATTGAAAGAGCAAAGGCCCTGCTGCCTCAAATGCGTCGTGAGCCAGTTATAAGAGGCGTTGATATTTCTGATGGAATATCGCTGTTTCTTGTGGGACTTTTTAAAAAGGCCGTAATGGCTGATTTCCTTTCGCTATATGTGGAAAAAATTTACGGGGACCCGTCCTTTTACGGAAGCCTGGCGCTGCTTTTTGGAACATACGCTTTCGCCTGGCAGATATA
>CAZYVR010000089.1:0-17001 GCA_964651145.1 uncultured Victivallales bacterium
AAATGTATCTCTCTCTATTTAAAAAACTTACTTTTTTCTGGACAGACCCTATTTACCAGTGGGAAAGCAAATAAAATACGGCAATTCCTTAAAAGTGGGCAATGCGATGGGAGCCATCTAACTCAATTCTTTTCCTCAAAATAAAGTCTCCCGAAGCGAGACCGATCTTTATAATTGTCGCCATTTCCTGACCAGACAAGTTGATTCTCCCGGTCTTTCAAGTCGGCATCATCAATGGCAAAGTCAAAGTCAATGCTGGTTCCTGAAGCTTTGGATGCATTTAACCCTAGCGAGGCCAGTGGGATAGCAAGTTCAATGACATAACCTTTCTTGTCGCGAATGGAGCTCCAGATGATCTGAGTCGCATCGTAATTTTTATTGGCTTGCCCTGTTTGACGCAATGGCGAAATATCAAGCCCTGATGAAGGTGAAAAGAAAAAGCGATATGTGCTATTTGTGTATTGCGTGCCCGTTTCAGATGATGTGTGAATAAAAAGCTCCAGAGTATCCCCAGTCCATGGCTTTTCTTTTTGGCGCCCTCCTGCAATATCATCGAGGATCTCAAAGGAGAAATAAATATTTTCACTGTCATAACACGTTCTTGCGATTGCGGAGCAATCCGCCCTGCCTTCCCATGCGGAGCTTTTTCCCAGCTTTATGCCGGATGCGTTGTCGATGATGGCGCTTTCCGTGTTATCCCATTCTTTTTGCGCAATGCGTCCATCTATGACGGGTTTCTCTTTGCTCCTGTTGCATGTTGAAAACAGTGGCCAATGAAGCTCTGTTTCCAAATCGACAATTTGATTTTTAGTTGAAACTGACAGCATGATTTTGCCGCTTGCTTTTTTCCTGTCCTTTAATTCAACGGGAATGCGGACAAATATTTTTTGACGGGGTTGAATTGGTCCATATTTAATGGCTTCTGTTCCTGCGGATATTCCTTTTGGAGCTGATTTTATTTTAACGCGCCCCTTTATCTCTGTTGACCGCATATTTTTTAATTCCAAAGTCAGTGTTAAAACAGAAGCCAGCTTCTCTATTTTAGCTCCGATTAATTCAACGGGCATTTCAGAATTAAGTTTAACATGCTTCAGAATGTTTAAGAATTCTTCGCTATTTTTTCCTTCGTAAAAAAGGTAATATGGCTCGTTGCGCAATTTTAAGGAAGTCATATTTTTATCGTTTACAATTGGATTTCCGAACATGTCAAAAATTTTCACATGAGAAAAAAGCTTATTGCTCTGCAATATGCCTGGATTTGATCTATCGCAACTCCAGGCAACAGCGACGAGTTGCTCGTTTTTCTTGAATACATAACAAATATTTTTGTCCGGCCATTTTATTTTAGCCATGGGCTTCGCGCCTTTAAATAGCCTTGCGATTGCGGCATATATAACAGAATGTCCGGATGGCGTAAGAGTTGTGCCGCGATCATAGAAAAACCTGTTTCTATAAATAGTTGGCTGGCTTAACTGCAAGCGATTTAAGGGAATGCTTTGGCCAAGACCTTCGCCCAGGTCTATAAAATAGCGCCTGGCAATTTCATTGCCTTTAAAGATGGCTGCTTTTACTCCAGTGTTCGCATCTGCGTTCAGAAAAAAAACTTCGGTGTTCCATAACTGGATTTTCTTTTTTCCATGCAAGGTTATTAGTTTTTTTAGGTCGGTTATTGCAGACTGAGCTGAGATAGAGCTTCCTGAAAGCCGGGAGTTGTATGGATGAAAGGAAACAATGTCAAGATAATTTAATACGCCAAGTTTGCAGCATTTTTCTAAAAAACCAACGGTGTCTCCGCCTAAGTCCCCGGTTGTGCATACTCCTACAATTTTACATTTGGGATCAACGCTTTTCGCTGTTTCGTAAGCTGCTTTTAAGTATTTGACATATTCCTTTGGGGGCATAAATAAATTAGGCTCATTAAGTATTTCATAATGCGTTATTTTTCCTTTGTATCTGCTTACTATGGCCTTGATGAAATGTACCCAATCCTCCATGCGCGGCAAAAACAATTGATGCCCTCTTTTTGCAAAATACTTGTGAAAAGCTGGCTGGATTGTTCCTCTATTGATAAGCCAGTCCGGATATTCTTTCCAGCTCCATGTTTTGATCTTGCTGCGGTCATCCATTCCCCATCCGCCCAGAACTGGCAATATTTTAATATTGTTTTTTTGCGCGTTTTCCACATGTTTGTCCGCAAGCTTCCAGTTGAACTGCCCCTGTTCGGGCTCTATGTCTATCCAACTAAAAACAGGCCTGTTGCTCCAGTCGCGCATCCAGCGCACGCCTTGCATTGCATAATGCTTATATAGATCAGAAAAGCCAGACATTCTGGCAAGCATCGGCTCTGTCGCAGGAAGCCCAAGCAAGTCCACAGAGTGCGGGCTCATGTTTATCCCTGTCGAGAATTCATCTGTGCCCGTTGGGGCTTTAGATTCTCCGCTTTCGCTAACTACAAAATAAGCTGGAAGAACTGACAAAGTCTGCTTGTCTGCTCCTTTTATTTGCGCCTTGAGAACATAAGGGGCACGATTGTTTTCCTTGAAAGAAAACGCTCGACTCGTAGGCTCTCCAGGACACGTCTTTAATTTTATATTCTTTGAAAATATCTTATTTTTATAGTAGTTATTGATTAAATCGTAAGAAAATACAATATCAGATGGATTCCCTGAGTATTGAATGACTTTTATTGCTCCGTTGATCTCTTCCCCGGGAGCGTAAAAAGCAAAGGGACGATCAAGCAGAATTGAACCCTCCGTGCTGGCAAGAGGAAGATAGTCCTTGAGTTTTCCCATGTTTATCTGAAGCGCATCCAGCCAAATTGTTCCGGCTGTTCCAGGCTTTGTTGGATTAGAGCCAATGCTGAGATTGTAATGCGAATGTATCCCGCTTTCAGGAACTTTAAATTTATGGGAATACCGTTTCCATTTTTTCGTAAGATTCCAGCCGACAACAGGCCCATTCCATTTGTCGCCCCCATCGGCACCTTCTGCCACTGACTGAAGAGCAAGTAAAACAGGATAATTTTTCTCGGAGCTTTTCATCCATAACGAGGCTGTATATTCTTTGCCGGGAACAAGTTTGATGTCATCACAAAGCAATTTAAAATAATCGCCATTTGAATTATCAATTTTTAAACTGACTTTGCCATGCACTTTAGCGCTTTTGTCAAATATCGGTGTCACGCGCCTGTCATAGTCGCCTTTGCATGGAAAAATAAGACTGCTGCACTCAAAGCCTGGCATTCCAAGTTCAAAACTGGAATTTTTAATAAGGTTGGGCCGCTCAATCCCTAAAACTGTTGATGAAGCAAGAATGGGCAAACTTGCCAATATTGTCAATAATCTCATGTCTATTTTCCTTTGTTATTTATGGGCATATTTTAGAAATGCAATCAAATTATTAGAATGTTCTAAATTGTAAATTCCTGTCCATAATTTTTGTAAAACCTATATTTTTTAACTCTGACGCTTTTTTGTTGGATCTGAACGCCAAAAGATGAAGTGTTTTTCATGTTGTATCTACGTTATAATTGATTAATATTGCCCTTTTCTTGGAGAGGGGGGACGAAATAAAGCCTTCCGAAGTGAGATCTATCTTTGTAGTTTTCGTTGCGATTTCCTGACCAGACAAGCTGATTTTCCTCGTCTTTCAAATCGGCATCATTGATGGCAAAGTCAAAGTCAATACTGGTCCCAGGCAGTTTAGACGCGTCAAGCCCTAGTGAGGCAAGTGGAATTGCAATTTCGATGACATACCCCTTCTTGTCGCGAATAGAATGCCAGGTAATCTGAGTAGCGGCTTGTCCGTATTGAAGCATCGGCTGGGCATTCCCCCCCGATGAAGGTGAAAGAAAAAAGCGATATGTGTTATTTGTGTATTGTTTGCCAGTTTCTGATGATGTATGAAAGAAAAGCTCCAATGTGTCGTCAATCCACGGTTTTTCTTTATGGCGTCTTCCCGAAATATCATCAAGAATCTCAAAAGAAAAATAAATATTTTTCATGTCATAAAGTGATTTGGCTTTCGCAGAGCAATCTAGCGGTCCATTCCATGAAGCATGACTTCCAGATTTAATATAAGACGCTTTGTCAACCTCTGCAGTTTCCGCATGCGCCCATTCTTCCGAAGAAAGACATCCATCTATAATCGGATTTTCTTTACTCTTCTTGCATGTTAAAAACAAGGGCCAATTAATATCTGTTTCTAAATTGAAAATCTGGTTCTTTGTTGAAACATGCAACTTGATTTTTCCTATGGCTGTCTTTCTGTTTTTTAATTCAACCGGAATGCGGATAAATGCTTTTTTTCGTGGCTGAATTGGGCCATATGCAATGTTTTCAGTTCTTATGGATATTCCCTCGGGGATTGACGTTATTTTAATTTTTCCCTCAATTGCAGTTGACTGTTGACTTTTTAATTCCAAAGTTAATATAGAAACAGAATCTAGCTTTTCTATTTTTGCGCCGATTAACTTAATGGAGGATTCAATATTAGCGTTTTTCAGTATGTTTAAGAATTTTTCACGGCTTTTTCCGTTGTAAAAAAAATAGAACGGCTCGTTCTGCAATTTTAATGACGTTATATTCTCGCTGTTTTCAATAAGATTTCCAAACATGTCGAAGATTTTTACATTAGAAAAAAGATCCCTGCTCTTTAATGTGCCGAAGCATGATTTGTCGTAATTCCAGGCAACAGCTATAAATTGCTTGTTTTTCTTAAATACATAACAGATATTTTTATCGGGCCATTTTATTTTAGCAGTGGGCTTGGCTCCTGGAAAAAGCCTTGCTATAGTTGCGTATATTACAGAATGACTCGAAGGTGTAAGGGAGGTGGCGCGATCATAGAAAAACCTGTTTCTTTGCACCGTTGGCTGGCTCAACTGCAAGTAATTTAGAGGCATGCTTTGTTTTAGCCCTTCTCCTAAGTCAATGAAATATCGTCTGGCAATTTCATTGCCCTTAAAATAATTTGCTTTTACGTTATTATTGCTATCGCCTAAGAAATAAACTTCAGTATTCCATAGCTGAATTTTCTTTTTTCCATGCAATGCAATAAGTTTTTTAAGGTCGGCAATTGCAGACTGGGCTGAAATTGCGGTTCCAGAAAGCCGGGAATTGTATGGGTGAAAAGATACAATGTCAAGATAATTTAATACGCCAAGCTTGCAGCATTTCTCCAGAAAACCAACGGTGTCTCCGCCTAGGTCGCCCGTTGTGCATACCCCTACAATTTTGCATTTGGGATCAACGCTTTTCGCAACTTCATAAGCCACTTTTAAGTATTTGACGTATTCTTTTGGTGGCGCATATAAATTAGGCTCTCCCAGTATTTCATAATGGGTTATTTTTCCTTTGTATCTCCCAACCACAGCTTTGATGAAATTCGCCCAATCCTCCATGCGCGGTAAAAATAATTGATGGCCTCTTTTCGCAAAATAAGAATGAAGGGCAGGCTTAATTGTTCCTCGCTTAATAACCCAAGCTGGATACTCTTTCCAGTGCCAAGTTTTGACTTTGCTGAGATGATTAAAACCCACGCCGCCTAGCATTGGCAATATTCTAATATTTCTTTTTAGCGCATCCTCTACATGCTTATCTGCCAATGCCCAATTGAACTGACCCTGCTTTGGTTCTATATCTATCCAACTAAAAACAGATCTGTTGGTATAGCCGTTTAGCCAACGCACGCCTTGCATCGCATAATACTTATAAAAATCAGAAAAACCAGACATTCTAATAAGCATTGGCTCTGTTGCTGGAAGTCCTAACAAGTGAACAGAATATGGGTTCATGTTAATTCCTATCGAAAATTCATCTGTGCCAGTTGGAGTTTTAGATTCTCCACTTTCGCTGACCACAAAATATGCAGGCAGAATGGGCAAGGACTGCTTGTTGGGTCCTGTTATTCTCGCCTTGAGAGCATAAGCTCCGCGCTTGTTTTCTTTGAAGGAAAACGCTTGATTAACAGGCAATCCTGGGCGCGTCTTTAATTTAATATTCTCCGAAAATATCTTATTTTTGTAGTAGTTATTGATTAAGTCGTAAGAAAAAACAACGTCAGATGAATCTCCTGAGTATTGAACGACTTTTATCTGTCCCTTTATCTCTTCTCCGGGAGCATAAAAAGTAAAAGGACGATCAAGTGCAATTGAACCTTCCGTATTGGCGAGGGGGGAGTACTCCTTAAGTTTACCCATGTTTATCTGAAAAGCATCCAGCCAAACTATTCCTGGCGTTCCAGGCTTTGTAGGATTCGTGCAAATGCTGAAATTATAATGTGAATGAATGCCGCTTGCTGGCACTGTGAACTTATGATAATACCGTGTCCATTTCTTCGTAATGCTCCAACCTACAACACCTCCAACCCACTTGTCTTTTCCCTCCGCGTCCTCTGCCACCGACTGAACTTTTAATAAGACAGGGTAATTATCCTTATTGCTTTTAATCCATAATGACACTGTATATTCTTTGCCTGGAATAAGTTTGACATCATCACAAATTAATTTAAAATGATCGCCATTTAAATTGTCAATCTTTAAACTTGCCTCGCCATGCACTTTTGTGCTTTTGTCCATAGCAGGCACCACGCGTCTATTAAAGTCCCCTTTGCCAGGATAAATAAAACTGAGGCACTCAAAGCCTGACATCCCAAGCTCAAAACTGGAATTCTTAATAAGGTTGGGGCACTCAATTCCTAAAGCGGTGAATGAGGCAAGGATGGGTAAGCTTGCCAGTATTATCAATAATCTCATGTTTATTTCCCTTTGCTGTTTATGGGGATATTTTAGAAACGCAATCAAATTATTAGAATGTTCTAAATTGTAAATTCCTGTCCACAATTTTTGTGAAACCTATATCTTTTAAATCTGACGCTTTTGACGCTTTTGCGTGTCCGTCAAGAAACCACACGTTTGCCTGATTAGCGTGCCGGGTTTGTGCGCATAAATATCCTCCATTCGTGGTGGGGCTGACTGAGTAAACTTGCTGTTTATTTATGGTGTTGATGCTGTCAGCCAAAACGCCAAAAGATGAAGTGTTTCTAGCTTTTGGCAATGATATATAAATTGTTCCGTTGGGGATTTCGACCATTCCATCACGAATAAAATAAATCAATGAGCCATAAGTGCTTGACTTGTATCCTTCTACGTATTTGAATGGAGCATATGAGGGGCAGACCATCATTTTATAATCTAAATATCCATTGTCTCCAAGATATACCGACCAAGGCCGGAATATTGTGCCATCGTAAAAATATAGAGGCATTATGCTGTTATAGTCCTGCGAATAAGAAAGCAATGCAATCCCGCACTGCTTCTGATTGCTCATGCAGGCTATTTCTTTTCCTTTTTCTTTGATCTTTTTCAGAGCTGGAAGCAGCATGGACGCAAGAATAGCTATGATTGCTATCGTTATGAGCAACTCTATGAGTGTGAATGTTTTAGGAAATATGTTGCGCGCCATGTTTTTAAGCTTGAGCATCTTTTGATTCCCTGTTTAACTCATGGATATTTATAAACAGCGGTTGAGACAATGCCCGAACCGCTGTTTATCATAAACTAACATTACGCAAAAGAAAAAGCAACTTTTTTGATGGCCTTGCCAATGGCTTTTGCGCTTTCTTCGTCTACCAGAAGCCAGTTCTGTGCGAAACACAGAGCGCGGTTCGCGCATATATCATCGGCCACGGCGCAGTCTTCCTTGCGATATTCGTCTTTGCTTACATTCCAAAGCATATGGTCATAAACCGGGCCGTATGTTTTTCCTGCGCTCAAGCCTTCTTTGGAAAGAGCGTCCTGAAATGCGTCAAGTGAAACTCCGTTCAGCTTATCAGGGTCGATTATTAGTGTAAGCGCGTAATAGCCCTGCAAGTTGGCAAGCCTTCCGCGAGCTTGGACTTCAACTCCCGGAGCATCAGCTAAAATTTCACGGATAATTCCGGCGTTTTTGTCGCGGAGCTTGGTCTGCTCTTTTAAGCGCTTCACCGAGCCCGATAGAACAACCGCCTGGAATTCTGTGCCCCTGTAGTTGTGGCACAGCAAACCTTCGGCGGGGCCTGATGCGGCCTTGCCTTGTCCTGATCCTGCATTATAGCCAATATGCTTCAGGCGGAAAAGTTTTTCAGCTAGATCCGAATCATTTGTCAGGCAAATTCCGCCTTCGCCGCTGGAAAGGCTTTTTGATTCCTGAAAACTGAAAGAACCTACATCGCCTACGCTTCCAACGCCCTTTCCTGCCCAGACGCCGCCGTGAGCGTGCGCGCAGTCTTCAATAACAGCCAGGCCGCGTTTTTTTGCAATCGCCATTATTTTTTCCATGTCAGCCATTGAGCCGTAAATATGCACTGGAATGATTGCTTTTGTTTTTGAAGTTATCGCTTGCTCTATTTTGTCAGGATCAAGGCAAAGGGTATACGGCTCAATGTCAACAAAAACGGGAATGGCTCCAAGATATCTCACCGCCATTGCGGTTGCCATCCATGTCAGAGCTGGAACAATAACTTCATCGCCATGTCCCACTCCCAGGGCAGCCAGCGCGCATTCAAGGGTAACCGTTCCATTGGCCATGAAAATGCCATGCTCAGCAGTATGCAAGTCGGCAAACTCTTTAGAGAAAGCCTGCTCTGCTTCGCCATTGAAAGACCATTTGCCTTTCAAGTAAACTTCTTTAAGCTGCTCTGCAATCTCTGGATACACGGGAGGCCATGATGGGACTCGCGCTTTCATTTCTTCAGTAAAAATAGCGTTCTCGTTAAATTTTGCAGTTGCTTCCATTTTAAAACTCCTTCTCTTGGGATTACTGTTGTTGCTTTTTGTCAAAGTGCCTGCTATTAGTTTATAGCAAGCGAGCAGGGATGGCAATTAATGAATATTGCTATCAGTTAACAGGGGTTGCTAAAAGCTGAAGGACTATTTAATGAAAAATGAACATTTTGACAAAGACATGCTTTCTGTTATTCTCAATTCTTCAAAATGGAAAATTATCAGCTCGCTTTTTCCTCCGGAAGAGGAACCCGTTGAGAATCAATCTTATTCTGAGTGGGCCGCCTCAAGCATAGACGAGCACAAGCATCGCGAAATACTCATATGCCTGAAAGGCAGTCATTTTTACAACTTCAAGGGCTGCAATTACAAATGCGAGCCAGGGAGTGTTTTTTTTGTGGACAATCTCGAGCCGCACGCAATAGGATACCCTCCTGACGTGCCTGAATTGACTCATCTTTGGCTTGTGTTCTCCAGCAACAGGATTGTGTCGAACCTTTATAAGGTTTTAAATGGACGCTATTGCGGCATCGGAAACATTTCCTTCCTGCTTAACAGCTCGGACACCGTGCGCACCTTGAACCGTTGCTGGAAAGAGCTCGCGGAAAATCAGGCAGAATGGATGCCTCTTGAATTGAAGCGTGAAAAAATAGCGTCCGCTCTTTCATGCGCGCTGATATCTATACTGGAAATGCGTCTGCCTGAGAAAGAAAAACGCGGAA
The DNA here is from genome assembly GCA_964651145.1 of uncultured Victivallales bacterium. Lineage (GTDB taxonomy): Bacteria > Verrucomicrobiota > Lentisphaeria > Victivallales > GWF2-45-14 > CAZYVR01. The sequence continues at coordinate 9,484 of CAZYVR010000089.1, forward strand.
GCGATTACCAGCATGAAGTGGTGGAAACAATAAAAACACACATTGAGGAATCTCAAGGCTACATGGAAAGCCTGGAGCATTTGGCGCGCATCGCGGGCTACAGCAAGTTCCATTTTCTGCGCATGTTCAAGGAGCATACAGGGCAGACAGTGCATGCGTTCATAAACGAATGCCGACTGAAAAAAGTCGACGAGATGCTAAAGGCTGGCTGCCCCAAAAAATCAATATCATACGAACTTGGCTTCTCATGCCCCGCCGCATTCAGGAACTGGCACAAGAAGTACACATGATTTTTTAGATTATATTTGTTGTTGCCCTTTAGTTTTCAGGCTGTTTTGAATTTTTTAGTCGATAATATGGCTTCAAGAATTCTAAAATTCTCCATTTTTAGGTTGCGCTGGAATGCCATGCTTTTCCATGTAAGAGCAGATTCTCATGGCGTGTCCTTTTTGGTCTTTGTTCAATTTTTTGAAAATTCTGTCTGTGGCTGAGTCTGTTTCTTTATTCATAAATTTTTAAAAACCGAGTTCCCTTTCCGAATTTTCAATATTGAGGGCTATATTAAATGCCACTTCTCTTGGTGGAGGAGTTTCTTTAAATTTTTTGAGCAGTGAACGCAGTTTGGCGTTTGTTTCTTTCAGAGTCTGCAAGTTCTCGTGCAATAAGTTATGAGGAAATTTGCGCAGCGGCTCAAAGTACTCTTTTCCGCTTCGAATAAGTGCGCCATGATTTTTTTCCTCCAATGCCAATTGCCACCAGAAGTCTGCGTCTTTTGGGAATAGCTCATGAAAAAGTGAATATAAATAACTGACATTTAATTCAAGATTTATGGATTCATCAATACGGGAATCAAAATTGTTATTCATTTGAATTCCTTTCATAAAAACTTTTTTAAATTCGGCATGTCGCCCATGGCATATCAGCGTCTTTATGCCCGGATGCATGTTAACACGGAATAAGCTTTTGTTCATTTTATTTTAAAGCCAAACCCGAAACCGAAACCTGTCAAACGGCTCTATAATGAAAATTTTTCTTGTATTTTAAATGATCGAGAAGCATATTAGATTAAGATGATTGTGGTCGCAGACTGACTGCAAAGCTTCGCGCGGGAATACAGGCGTTAAGCAATATCTGGTAGAAGCAGAAATATGCCTAGGGGGGAATTCTATGGCTTTTAGCTCAAAAACAAGCAAAGCATGTGCTAATGCTTCAAAACTCGCTGACCTCTGCGCTGTTTTTAAGCCTCCAGCTTTAGAAGCTTTTTCCAAAATGAGGGAGATTGATAAAAACTGCAAGGTTGTGATAGCATCAGGTTTTTCGAAAGATGAGACTCTGAATGAACTGAGAAGATCTGGACTCGCAGGATTTATTCAGAAGCCATATAAGGATTATGAATTGAGTCAACTCCTTGTGGAGGTTTCAGCAAATAATGCCAATTTTTTTACAGTCGGAAACTAATTAATCGTTGTTTGGGGAGGATATTTTATGGCAATAGACTTTAAAAGTGTTATGAGATCCAAGTTTTTTGGGGGAGGGCTTATTGCAATAGTTGTATTGGCTGTTTTATATATCTATCTAACACGTCCTTCTTTACGTTATGTGCCTGTGAACCAGAATAAAGAGTCGGAACCAGCAGCGACCGAGCCAGGCGTGCAACCAGTGAGTGAAGCAAAGGCCATTGTCATTGTCTATAGTTATGAAGTTGATTTTTGGGTTTCTATTGCCGAAGATAAAGGAGTGATGGCAGCTTTCGCCGAAGGACACTTTATTGAAGGGAAGAATCTGACTGTTAAACGCATCTATATGGACACTAAAACGGTAAATAGATCACCCAGGCGGATGGTTGAAATTACGCCCGGTATAGTTGCGCAGATCAAGCAGATGAAGCCTGATCTTGTTCTTTTGTTCGATGATAATGCCACAAAATTTATTGGCGCGGAACTTTTGCATTCAAAACTTTCTGTGGTTTTTGGCAGTGTGAATGGCAACCCCACCGACGCAGATTATACTCGGGGCGGAGCCTTGGCTGTTTCTATTGCCAAGCCAACTTACAATATAACTGGCATTTTGGAGCGCATGCCTGTGCTTTCCGGTTTTGAGATTCTGCGAGATATAAATCCCAAGGCGCGAACGGTGGCGCTAATATCCGATAACAGCAACACGTCGCGTGCCATAGTTAAAACTATAGGTGGAGTGTCGGCTCTGGATAGGGCCGCCCTTGCCGTTAAGTCCCGATTGTTTACCAATGATTTTGAGCAATTTAAGGCGTTCGTTTTGAGTCAGCAGGGCAAGGTGGATGCCTTGGCCATTCTTGTGGTATATACTATGCGCGATGCTAACGGGAACCCTGTTTTACAGCAGCAGGTTGTGAGGTGGTTGTTGGAGAATAGCCGTATCCCAGGGATTTGTTACTCTGAGATTATTGCAGCCGAAGGCTTTTTGCTTACTGTCGCGGTGGATCTCGAAAAACAGGGCTATTATGCTGGCTTGATGGGGATGCGTATTTTGAGAGGAGCGAAACCGGCTGATATTCCTATCCTTGATCCGGTTGCTAAGAAAATTATGATTAATTTGGCGCGTGCTGAGCAACTTGGCGTCGATATCCCAATGTCCCTTTTGAAACGGGCAAGCCATGTATATAAAGAGATGTCGCTTTATCCTGAATATGGACGGAGAGGCAAGCAATGATTGGAAGGGGCGAATGAAGATTTATAGTAAAATTCTGACGCTGGTTTTGTTGTTGATGACGGTGTCGTTGCTGGGGCTTTCTCTGGCTTTTTATCATATCGCCAGAAAATCCCTCTGGCAGACTAGTCATGAGCTTATTCATTTTGTGCTGCAGGACGGCGTTCGTGTTGTTTCAAGCAATTTGGAGGTGTTGCGCCGATTTGGCCTGGCTGAAGTTCCAGCCAATGTAAAAAAGGCACAGGATGAATCAGTGCGGGAATTAAGCAATATTCATTTTGGCAAGACCGGTTATATTTTTGTGGTGGATGCGCAGGGGATTGTGCAAGTCCACCCCGACCGCAAACTCGTTGGCCAACGAATTGTCGGCCAGGCGTGGCATATGAATTTGAAGGATAACGAGATTCTGCATATTGATGAGTTTTCCTTGGGCAATGAAATGCGGACGGGCTGTGTTTCATTCTTTGAGCCTTGGAATTGGTATCTGGTTTGCAGCCAGTCGCAGCATGAGGTGTTAGGCACTGTTAACAATCTGCTGGTTATCACCCTTTGGGCCACATTGGGAATATTTATTCTCACATCGGCAATTTTGCTTTTTTTTATCCGAGGCATAACTAAGCCTATTAGTGTGTTAACTGAGGCCTCTGTCTGTATGGCTAGAGGGGAGAATGTTGAAGCATTGGAAACGTCCTCCTGCGATGAAATAGGAATACTAACGAGAGCTTTTACTCAGATGCAAAATGCCATACAGGCACAGTTCGTTAAAATTCGCGAGAGTGAGGAGCGAATGGAACTTGCCTTGCGTGGCGGGGACCTCGGCACCTGGGACTGGGACATAGTCACTGGGAAGGTAATATTCAATGAGCGCTGGGCTGAGATGTTGGGATACAGTTTGGATGAGCTTGAGCCGCATTTGAGAACTTGGGAGAAGCTGGTTCATCTAGAAGATCTGCCGGGTGTCAGGGATGCCTTGAACGCTCACTTGGAAGGCAAGATTGATTACTACGAGGCAAAGCATCGCTTGAAGCATAAATCAGATGGTTGGGTTTGGGTGTTTACAAAAGGTCGAGTAATTGAGCGCGATGTGGCTGGCAAGGCGCTTCGTGCGTGCGGCACGCATCTGGATATAACTGAGAGCAAGCGAGCCGAAGCTGAGTTGTACAACTTGCGCAATTATCTGTCCAATATTATCGATTCCATGCCATCTATACTTGTTGGTGTGGATGTTGCTGGCAAGGTCACTCAATGGAATAAAACAGCAGAGGAGGCCACTGGCATTCTGGCAGAGATAGCCAAGGGGAAAAAACTTTCTGACGTGCTCCCTGAGATGACTTTTCAGATGGGGCAAATAACCGAAAGTGTTTCCTCAAAAAAAATTAAAAGAGAGTTGGACCAATTTAGGCAGACAAAAGATGGTCCTAGATATAAGGATTTGACTATTTATCCGCTTGTCACAAATGGCGTTGAAGGTGTGGTAATACGCATTGATGACGTAACCAGAGAGCATGAGCTGGGAGAGCAATTGAATCAAAGCCGAAAAATGGATGCAATCGGTCAACTTGCAGGCGGAGTGGCTCATGACTTTAACAACATGCTTGCAGCAATAATGATAGCTGCTCAGATGCTTAAGTCCCCCAAAAGGAATCTTGACAAGAAATGTCTTGAATGTGTTGATATGATTTTTCAGTCTGTTACGAGAGCAGCTGATCTGACCGCAAAACTGTTGGCTTTTGGTCACAAAGGCAAAATTGCCTCCACTGCCATAGATCTCCATCGCGTAGTGGATGAAACCGTTGCTATTTTAAAAAGGACCCTTGATAAAAAGATATCGATATTGATTGAGAAAGGCGCAGAAAATCATACGATGGTTGGTGATAATTCAGGATTGCAGAATGCATTGATGAATTTAGGCATTAATTCCAGTCATGCAATGCCGAATGGCGGAGAAATTAAAATTAAAACCAAAAATATTCGACTAGATAATGCCTATTGTGAAGCGAGTCGGTTTGGCATAGAACCAGGCGAATATGTTGAAATAGAAGTATATGATACTGGCTGCGGCATTCCTGCAGAAAACCTGCAAAATATTTTTGAACCATTTTTTACTACCAAGGAAAAAGGCACAGGCACAGGTTTAGGGTTGGCTGCGGTATACTGCGCCGTGCTGGATCATCATGGCGCAATCAATGTTGACAGTGAAGTGGGAACAGGAACAGTATTCCATATTTATCTCCCCTGTTCAGAAGAGTTTGTTGAACCCAGGCAAATCAATGGGAAGGTTCTTCTTGGCTCGGGGCAAATTCTTCTTGTTGACGATGAGGAGATTATTCGGATTGCCGGTAAAATGATGCTTGAAGATATGGGATACGAGGTGTTGCTTGCAGAAAACGGTCTGGAAGCTGTTGATATATTCCAAAAGCGGCACTCTGAGATTGACCTTGTGATGATGGATATGATCATGCCGGAAATGAATGGACGTGAAGCCTTTTTCAAAATGAGGGGGATCGATAAAAACTGCAAGGTTGTTATCGCATCAGGATTTTTGAAAGAGGAGAGTCTGGACGAAATGAGACAGTCTGGACTTGCTGGATTTATCCAGAAGCCATATAAGGATTATGAATTGAGTCAGCTTCTTGCAGATGTTTTAAGTCACTAAGCTATTTGGCCTCTGTTTTTTATTACTCGGATTAAGCGCCTTTCTTCGTCGAGTCTTTCTATGTGGACATGGACTGTGTCTTCCGGCATGATTGCTTCAATGCGCTCCGCCCATTCCACAAGGCTCACCGCTTCTTTGTCCTCGAGGTATTCGTCCACCCCAAAAGCCAGGGCGGCGTCCGGGGAATCAATTCTGTACAGGTCCAGGTGATAAAGCCATGTGTTGTTTTCGAGCTGATACTCCTGAATGATGGTGTATGTTGGGCTTGAGACCGCTTGAGTGATGCCCAGTCCGTGCGCAAAGCCTCTGGCAAACACTGTTTTTCCAACCCCGAGATTGCCATGCAAGGCCAAGGTTGAGCCCATAGGCGTTTTTTCTGCCAGCTTTGCCGCGAAGAGCTCTGTTTCCTCTTCGGAATTTGTGCTAATTTTTATTTCTTCCAAAATGATCGAATCCCTGTTTGAATTTTTCGGATAAATTACAGTTAAAAGAATCGTATGCAAGTCCCGGATGCTCCTTTGTGAACAGCCCTATTCGCGAAAGGGGGATGTCATTAAAGGGCCATTCCTCCTCCAGTTGGCTGGCATTGTCGTGAGGAACCGCAAAAATAAGCTCGTAATCTTCGCCTTCGCCGAGAGCGTTTTTGAGCGAAGCTCCTTCTCGGAGCTGGACTTTGTCTGTTTCTATTATTAGTCCGAGATTGGCAGCTTCGGCTATCTGAAGCGAGTCTGCTAGAAGACCGTCGCTTGCGTCTATCATAATATTAGTGAAGCGTCCGGCCAGGAAACGGCCTTGTTCCAGACGTGGCTCAAAATCAAGATGATGCCCCGAGTGAAAGGAATTGCCGAAAGTTCCGGTAGTGTAAAGCAGATCGCCGGGGGAGGCTCCGGAGCGCAGGCATATTCGTTCTTTTTCGACCCAGCCCATAATGGTCAGTGTGGATATTTCGCATTCCTTCGGAGATGATGAAATGTCGCCTCCGCATAAAGACACTTTGCGCTTTTCTGTTTCCGTCGCCATGGACTCAAAGAATTCAAGATACTCCGATTCGGAGTAATTTGCCGCCACTGTAAGGAGCGCGTAAGCCGGAATGCCGCCCATTGCTGCGATGTCGCTAAGGTTTCTGTTTAGCAATTTTTTTGCCACCAGGGATGGAGCAGTGCTGTCCCTGTCGTAGTGTATGCCTGAGGCCACTTGGTCAGTTGCGACCAGAAGCAGTTTGTCCAGCCCTAGATCGATGGCTGCGCAGTCATCGCCCGGTCCTGTCTGGATATCTTTGCCCTGTTTTAACATCGAGGTTATTTTTTTTATTAGAGCTTTTTCTTTCATTGCATTGCGTCCTGATGTAAATTTTGATATAGTATAGTATAAAAAATGGAAATTTCCGCAATGATTTTAAAATTAGTCTCTTCTAGGGCTGTTTGCTTTTGCAGAGAAACGGGGGAATGAATGGAATATTTTGAGCGCTTTATTGGTCATCTGGCCTTTTGGAATTATTTGGACGAGTTTTCAATCATTGTTTTTACTGTCGCGTTGGTTATTGTCCATGCCGCGGTTGTAATCCATGTTCTTTTAACCAAGCACGAAGAAGCCGCAAGCGCCATATTATGGATATTGGTGGTGTTGAATTTTCCGGTTGTCGGAATCCTCTTTTATTTGCTTTTCGGGGTGAACAGAGTGAAGACCGTGGGCGTCAGCGTAGGGCTTGCCAATGAAAGGGTTAACGCCGAAAAGGATGAATTGCTTTCTGAGTCAATGCGCCGACATTTTGCCGAAATGCGAAAATTTGCGGACAGTTATGATGAAGACCGGGACATTCAATCGTCAATGAGTTACAATCGAACTCTGGATCGTCTTTTGCCGGAGCGGCTGCCATTGCGCGGGAATAAGCTCGAACTGTTAAAGGACGGAACAATGGCATATCCTGAAATGATTAAGGCCATAGAAAAAGCAAAGCGCAATATTCATCTTCAATCGTTTATTATTATGGGCGATGAGATAGGCGAAAAGATTTTTGACGCTTTGGCCCAAAAAGCGCGTGAAGGCGTGGAAGTCAGGGTGCTCTACGATAGATTTGGCAGCAGCAAGGCTATATTTTCACATTTTTTCAACAAGTACACAGAAAAAATACCGAATCTGAAAATAATGTCTTTTATGCCGACGAACCTTTTTGCTCC
>CAZYVR010000090.1:0-16858 GCA_964651145.1 uncultured Victivallales bacterium
AAGCGGAACGTCTTCGTCCATTCTAAAAGCGCTGGAATTGTCTATAACGACCGCGCCAGCGTCATTTGCGGCTTTCGCAAATTCTTTTGAGCGTGAAGCGCCCGCGCTGAAAAGGGCGATGTCTATGCCTGTAAAAGAATCTTTTGTCAATTCTTCAACTGCAATTTCCTGCCCTTTGAATTTTAATTTTTTGCCGACGGACCTGGCGGAAGCCAGAAGTCTAAGATTTTTGACCGGGAAATTTCTCTTTTCAAGAGTCTCGATCATTTCGATGCCGACAGCCCCAGTGGCTCCGGCAATTGCCACGTTGTATTCTTTTGACATATTTAGTCTCCTTAAATTTTATGAAACAAATCGGCAAAATAGCGCTAAAACGCCGCGCGTCAAGCCTGAAACCAAGCATTAACTAATATTTGAGCAGGTTCCTGCCTCCGTAAAATTCATCTTTAGTGACAAGATTGCACTCTTTCATTATTTGTTTTGTCGTAAGATCCTTGCTCACGGCGCGTATAACGACCCTGCTTTCCGGACGATGAACCTCAATATCTACAGCGTCGCCATATTTTTTCTTTATGTCCGATGCAGTGGAACAATACCCGGCAAGGACCACGCTGTCCAGCTCAAGTTCCTTTGTCAGCGCGGTCGTAAAAAGCCCAGCTCTGTCTATTTCGCGTCCGAAGTTGTCAATAAAAACGCTTTCCTCGCCCTGAGTGTGACTGCTTACCACGTGAAAAGAATACATGAAAGCCAGCGAACGCAAAATGAATCCGCCCGGGAAATAGCTGGGGAACAGCAAAAGCTCCATGCCTTTGTCGTAATAGTTCCTGAATAAAGACTGAAACTGCAAGTCAAAGCATATTGCCACGCCTATCTTTCCAAATTCCGAGTCGAAGCAGTCGGGCCGCAAGTTCCCGGCCTTGACGCCTTTTTCCAGCTCGCCAGGTGTGGGATAAGCCTTATTATATGTGAACACAGGCTCCCCTGCCCTATTGAAAATGACAGTTGAATTAAAAACGTCTCCGTTTTGTCGTGTGACAAGAGGCGCGGCGATGTAGGCATTGTATGTTTTGCAAAGTTTGCCTATTTCCTTGTAAGTGTCGTTGCCTTCCTCCTCTATGAACGCAGGGTCCTGAGAGCGCGTCGGATTGTTTGTCAATAGAAACACCTCCGGCAACAGGAACAAATCCGGTTTGTCAATTGAGCCCTTTTCAATGTTTCCTGCCGCTTCGGCAAAGGCGTCCTCCTTTGAGCGGGTTATAGGAAATTGCCGTTCGTCCATAGATATTGTGCATACTTTAACTTTTCGTGACATAAAAACAGACCTTTCTTTTTGTCTCAATCTTTAAATATACAGCCTTGAGCCTCCAAATGAATTCTTTTTTTGCATTTTTTTGCAGGCGATAGTTGACAATTGATTATACATTTGTTATACTTCATCATAAGTAGATAACATTTCAAGGCAATAGCAAATGCAGAACATGCTTTTAAAATCAGAACCTTTGTACATGCAATTGAAGCGCAAGCTTAGAACACTGATCGATAAAGAAACCCTAACAATGCTCCCGCGCGAAAAAGATCTGGAAAAGCGATTTGGAGTGTCCCGAATCACTGTCAGAAAAGCCATACAAGAATTGACCACAGACGGAATAGTGACCCCGGTCCAAGGCCGAGGCACAATGGTGTCAAAGCACATTCCCGCGCCATGCAGAGAACTTGGGATAACAGCAGGGTCCACCGGCTGGCACGTAGAAAATCTATTTTCAGCCGCAATAGAAGAAGCAAAAAGATTAAAGTACAATATGAATACTTTCGTCTTAAATATGTTTGACGAAAATGTGGCAATCCCATCTTCTGGCACTCTGTTTAGTCATCTGATTGCCAGCGGAAAGCTCAACGGTTTGCTTTTGTCTGGAGGAAAACTGCCCGAGTTAAGCGTTGAGTATCTTATCAAGAAAAAAACGCCGATGGTTATTTCAGGAATCAAATATAAAAAGTTTGACATACCTTGCGTCAGACTTGAGTTCGAAAGGCCCATCGAGGAAATGACTGAAAAACTTATGGCCGCCGGCTTTAGAAAACTGGCGTTTATTGCAATAAGGGACAGCCGCGAAGAAGAAGACAATGCCATAGGCGACTTTTATTATTTCAAAAAATCCTACCATCATATAATAAAAAAATATGGATTGCAGGAATATCATTTTCCTGAAAGCGGCAAGGACACCGTTGCCAGCGCCATGGAAAGACTTTATTCTTTGCCCTCGAAAGAACGGCCGAATGTGCTGAGCGTGCGATTTCATAGAGATTCTTTATTAGTTAAAGATTTTCTTGATGCTCAAAAAGACTGGAACCCTTTGTTTATAGCATCCAACAAAGATTCAGATGCAGTCATTAGCTCAAACTATACAGACATAATAAAGCTAAGTTTGCAGACACTCGTTGAAATAATAGAAAATCCCGGCAAAAAAATGGAAGATAGAACATTGCCCATAGAAATAGTTTTCTCTGAAAACGCGTTTAAAAAACAAAGGAGATAAAATAAAGTGAAAAAAACATTGCGTTTCACGCTCATTGAACTGCTCGTTGTAATAGCCATCATCGCAATACTTGCCAGCATGCTGCTTCCGGCTCTTAAAAATGCAAGAGAAGTGGCAAAGCGGATACAGTGCGCAAACAAACTCAAACAAATAGGAGGGCAGGCATACCTCTATATCGATGATTTCCAAGGCTCTCTGCCTTGCATAAGCGCCAAATATAAAGTTCCTATAGCAACGCTAAACGTCACTTGGGACAATTACTTGAATTATGAATATTTCAATGACCATGCCTGGCATAGCCCGACAAACAATCCAGAAACAATCTTTCTGTGCTCTAAGGATCCGGCTCCTTATAATTATCAAGGGCTTGTCAAATCTTATGGCTTCAATGTTTCCATCATGGCAGGAGTGGCAGGAAGGCCAGATTCCAAAATATCAAATTTAAAAACGCCTTCGCAAACTTTTATGATCGGCGAAAGCGAATGGTTTGGCAGATGGGGGATAGGCTTCAACGACCCTCTTTTCTTAAGATTTGACCACTTAAATTCTTCCAATATGGCATATGTTGACGGACATGTTTCAACTCTAAAAAGCCAACCTAAAGTTATAACTCTTGACGACACTCCTCCATGGAGTCATAAATAACAAAAATACCCTAAAACAAATATCAAAAAGGAAAAAAAATGAAGCAACTGAAGGGAATTTTTTGCGTCGCGACACTAGCCACAAGCTCAATTTTAGCCTTTGCTGGAGCGGTGACGCCAATAAAAGAAAAAGGCAAAGTTGTTATTTTTGACGCAAACAAGAATGAAATAAAAGACATAAACAATTATACAGCAAAATGGGGAAAAGGCAGCGATCTGACCCCAACAGCAAAGCTTGTTGCAAATGAAAACGGCAAATGGGCAAAGATCTCCATCACTGGCGCAAAAGGCAGCGCAATATCGAGAATAGATGTAGAAAAAGGCATCCTTGAAACATTGCGGGCTGAAGGACAAGTTTACGACGGCCTTAAGCTAAAAATAAACTATGACGGGCAGGAATTTGAAAAGCTTCAAGTCCAGGCATTTTTTAAAGACAAATCTATGCTTGTCAAATACATAAGCCTGGAAAAAGGAATAAAAGAATATTCCCTCAAAAAAGGATTTCGAAGGTCAAAACTCCCGCCTGACTGGGATAATCTTAAGTTTGTCTGGCTTTCCACCAACAAACCTGGAATGACATTTATGCTTCAAAAAATTACAATGGCCGAAAAAAAAAGCGAAAAAAAAGCAAAGACTCTTAAAATAACCGGGCAAAAAAAAATAAAAGAAATATTCCCCTCTCAAGCTCCAGTGCTTTCAGGCGGGAAAATTAATCCTGACTGCTTTAAAAACGCAGCAGAGCTGAAAAACTTTTACACTTACAGAGAAAAAGAACCGCTGAAAGAGTCCCCTTTTGCAGCCAGAATTTGCTACGATGAAGACCATATAGCAATACAGACAACAGCCGAATTTCCAATGCCGCCCCAAGCAAATGTAAAAACGCAGGACGACGGAGTCTATCAGGACGAAGCTGTGGAATTTTTTTTCAGTCCTTGGCTCGATAACAATAAAAAGGTGCAGTTTGTCCTGAATGCCGCAGGGACAACCTTTGATTATATCCGCGATTATGACAAAGTGGCGGCAAGAATTGTCAATATCACGCAATGGAACTTGCCACACAAAAAGGAATTGAAATATAAAGAAAATATATGGAAAACAAATATAGCATTCCCTTTAAAAGACCTGAAAATAAATCTTTCCGAAAATCGTCTATCAGGTTTCCAGCTAGCCCAAAGCTATCGAGTCGGAAAACATGGCGCTGATAAATTCAATACGCTTTGCTGGGCGCCAACGAGCAAGTTTCCGAGCGCAGACAGATTCGGAATTCTTGTTTTCAATATAAAAAAATTCGGGCAAGGCGAAGCAAAAATAAAAGAAATTAAAAGTTTTGAGAAAAACAAAAAATTGATTGATCTGACAATCAATTTTTCAATCAAAAAATTCAAGCCGGGAAGCTACAGACTGCAAAAAATCCTGACTGCGGCAGACTCGACTATTTATAAGCAGGAAGAAAAACTGGCCATAAAAGAAAACGACTGCGAACTATCAGCCAAACTCACGTCAATAAAAAATATAAATGGCATATATACTGTTTGCCTGAGTTTTTACAACGACAACAACGACATCAAGGCAACAGCAGTCAATTTTGAAAACTCCACGCCGCTCAAAGATATGTTTGGCAAAACGATATTCTGCCCCACTCCCAAGAAAGTCGAATGGGGAAAGGAAATGCTGAACATGTCCGATTACAAAAGAATACTCATTCCTGAAACAGCGACAGAAAGAACTCTTAAAACAGCAAAAATATTTTCCAAAGACCTTCTCGGATTCACCGCATCTGAAAATGAAATAAAAAAGACAAGCAAAGCGACAGAAAAATCAATTGAGTTGAAAATTGCAAAAACAGCAAAATTCAAAGGCAAAGAAACAGCCTTGAAAAAAGAAGGCTATTGCCTGGAAATTTCTCCGAAAAAAATAACACTCACAGGGGCGGATGAGCCAGGGCTTTACTATGGCTGCGTAACTTTGCTTCAAATCATAAAAATGCCAATGAAATTCGGCGCGCCAATCAAAAGCGCAAGCATACTTGACTGGCCAGATGTAGAGCATCGCATGATGCGGCTTCCACATCCGTGGCAGTTCAAAAACAGGAAATTTAAAGAAATCAGAAGCATTGACTTTCTAAAGGACTGGGCTGAAAGATTTGTGGCCGGAAACAAATACAATCGTTTTTATCTTGATGTGTCGCACCTTGTCAAATTCAAACGCCGCCCCGAATTTTGTGGAACCGAAAGAATCTTCAGCTTGAAAGATATAAGAAGCCTGGCTGAGTTCTGTCGCGATCGTTTTGTCGAAATCATCCCCGCATTCCAAGTGGGTGGACATGCAAATTGGTGGCTCTTGGGATACCATCCTGAATTGCGTGAAAAAGGTTACAAGAACATGTCAGACTACACGCACCCTGAACACAATAAAATTGTATTCGGCTGCATGTTGGACATGATAGAAGCCACCAACGCAAAATACGTGACTCCCAAAAGCGACGAGAATTGGCACGCAAAGCATCCTGATGAAATGCCAGACGAAAAGCTTCGTGGAAAGACAAGAGCTCAGGCGTTTTTGGATTTCCATGTCGAACTGAACAATTTGCTTAAAAAGCACGGCACAAAAATGCTTATATATGAGGACATGGTCAATCCTCGCCATAATGGCAAAAGATATGACGTTTACAAGGTTATTGATAAACTGCCCAAAGATATAATTATTGCTCAATGGGGCGGCACATCGCCTGACTTGACAGCCAATTATTTCATAGACAAAGGCTTTGAAGTATGGGGCACCTCCACTGGATTCTGGACCTACGGAAAAATGGCAAAAAACAGAGTCAAAGGATTTGGTGTAAGCGCGTATGGATATGGCACTGACTGGAAATTATTCAGGCAAAGCTTGGGATTTTCAGCCAATGAGCAGTTTATGGGAGCTGATGCGGCATGGAACCTGAAAAGAGACGGCCATCCTGAATTGGTCGATGAAGTGGCTTCAGGTAAACTTGTGGCGCTCCGCGAAATGTATGCGCTTCAGCCAAACTCTCAAGCTTCGGAAAAAATTGTGCCGATAGGCATTCAGAAGTCAATGAACGACTCATTCCTTAAAGTGATACAGAAAGACACTCCTGAAGCTGAAATTGTCAATATGCCGACTGGAGAAAGCAATATAGGAAATATACCCACGCTTCTGTCTAAAACTTCCGACAATTGTATTTTCCTGCCTAAAGGATCTTCTGTTGAATTTTCAGTAGGCAAAAAGTTTTCTTCTCTTATATTTTTGCATACAGGGTACATCTCTCCCAAGGCAGTCAAAAATTTCAAGGGGAATCATCGCAATTGGATTTATGGCTACCCTGTTGGCGACTACAATGTCGTTTATTCAGATGGAAGCTCTGAAAAACTGCCAATAAGGCTAAAATGGGAAATAAACTGGATGAATGAAAGCCCCTTGTTCAGAACCACAGTAAACAACCGCTATATTTTGCCTGTAAAACTTTCGGACAAAAATTACAGGTTTATATATCAGTGGGAATGGGTAAATCCGCATCCTGAAAAAGAGATAGAAAAAGTAAGCTACAAGCATGACAATCACTTTGATTTCAACTTGCTCTTATTTGCAATCTCAGGACGGGAAGCAAAAGCTAAAAAATAGAAATCTCTCCTTTATCGGACTATATTGTAAATTCACCGATATGAATTTAAAATTCTGGCAAAAGGATAAAACAATGTCAAAAAATCGTAAATCATCACAAAAACAAAGCATTAATGCGAGATCAGCTGTCTTTAAGTATTTTTTTGTTTTGTTCATTTCAACTATGATATCAAGCCCTATGCTCGCTGGGATCTTTGCTCCGACAAAAAAGAATGGGAAAATTGTTTTGTTTGACGCTGACTGCGACAACATAAAAAACATAACAAACTACACAAAGAGCTGGATAAAAGGAAGTGACATCACTCCATCAACAACGATTAAAGAAAAAAATGGAAGCAAATGGGCAAATTTCACTTACACGGGAAAGAGCGGCGTAGGCGTTTCCCGCTTTGATATCAAAAAGAATGCATTGCCTGAATTAGGCAAAAAAGAAAAATTCACTGGAATCAGCCTTCTGATTGACAATAAATCGCCTGAGTCGAAAACAGTCCAGCTTTTAATTGTTTTTGACGACCAGACTTCCATCACTAAAAATCTTAATCTGGAAAACGGCATTAAAAAATATGACGCCAGCAATGGTTTTCGCAAGGCAAAAACCGCTCCAGACTGGACAAAAACAAAATTCATCTGGTTGGCTTCCAAAAATCCTAAACTGACATTTTCACTTCAAAAGATATCCATGACCAAGAAATTGTATAAAAATATAAACAAGGCTCTTTGGAATGAGATGCCCTTAAAATTAAACACTGATTTAAGCAATGATTTTTTAGTTTCATTCGTGCCTTTGCTATTAAAAAACAGCACAATTTTTTCAGCAAAAAAAACGTCGAAAAATAAGCCTGTTGCATTTAATTGCAATTTAACCGAAGATGTGATTTTGTTCGCGCTCACAGAAAACGGCGTTCCTCCGCAAATTGGAGCTAAAAGCAAAGCATATATTGAACTGCTTCTCAAAAATAGACAGACAGGAGAGAATACACAACTAAAGCTAGAAGGCGCTTATGTAAAAAAAGGAGAAATCAACTTTGATATCACGCCATCTCCAAAATCTCAAATATGCCCTTTTGTTGTCATAAAATCCCAGCAGGATTTCAACAATGAATTATGCGAATTAAACGGCGCCCAAAAAGTGGTTATCCCAAAACATTTCAACGATAATATGATTTTTGACGGAAAACTTGACGCTGGCGAATGGGACAGCTCCCAAAAGATTCAGCTATATCTGCCCGTGTCCGGACAGGACATTGCATCCGAAAAACTCCCCAAAGAAAAAACTGACATATATATATCCAGAAAAGGAAACAGTCTGCGCTTTGGCATTAGATGCGCTAAAATTAACGGAAAAAAGCCATTGACTAATTTCAACGAAACCGGAAAAAGACTCTGGCAAGATGAATGCATAGAATTTTATTTCTCACCTGACAGGTTTTCCAAAAAAATTGCGCAGATAATAGTGAATTCAAAAGGCGTCTTCGAGATTGTCAACAAAAATGACAGCATACAGGAAAACGTTATGCCGGAAATTAAAACGACAGTATTTCCCGACAAATGGGAACTGGAAGCTGAGATTCCTGTTTCCCAACTGCTGAATCAAAAATGCGACACTCTGGCATTTAACATAACGCGAACCTCTTACGATGTGGACGGAAAACTTAAGGAGCGTTCTGGTTGGAGCACTGTTAAGTGGAACGACCGTCTGAATTATGGACTGGCGGCCCTTCAGGTTGACAAGCAAAAAGGTGATTCGGATGTTATTTCCGCATTGAATAACAAGTGCATTTTAATAGTGGAAAAAAAGTCTAAGCAACAACTCAAATGGGAAACGTGCGTGAAGTCCAGCTTGCGAGAGCATCCGGCGTTTGTTTATCCTGTCGTTAATGAAAAACTGCCCAATGTCCTTATTGTTGGAGACTCCGTTTCGATGCAGTACACTCCCTGCGTGCAAAAACAGCTTGCCGGCAAAGCCAATGTTTTCAGAATCCCCGGCAATGGGGGCCCGGTCGCACGCGGCTTGAGCTCTTTTGACCGTTGGATAGGCAAGGATAAATGGGATATTATTATATTCAACTTTGGGCTTCATGATTCTAAATACCAGGGATGGGACAGAGCTAATAAAGTCAAATATTCATCCCCTGAAAAATATCGTGAAGAATTGGACCAAATGGTCAAGAAACTGATAAAAACCAACGCTAAGCTAATATGGGTTTCCACAACGCCCATTCCAGAAGGGGCGAAAACCAATGACAAAGGAGCCTCTATTGTGTTCAACAAAGCAGCGGAGGAAATCATGAAAAAGAACAATATTCCAATCATAGATCTCTATTCTTTGACATTGCCCCAGATAGGCACGCTCCTGCAGCCCCGGAATATACATCTTTCCAATAAAGGCGCGCAACTGGCGGGGAGAAAAGTCGCCGCCGTCATAGAAAAATATCTAAAGGAAAAGCAATAGAACCTGAACTTAAAAGCGGAAACGGTCAAAAAAATCAATCACTGCGAGGCTGCCAATAATCCTGCCTCATGAGAAAGCCAATAGCGACATGCGTCGAGCGCCTGTCGCTATATTTCTCAGGCATCAATTGAATATGGCATCATTATCATTATCATTATTATGATAATGGTGATGGTGATGATGATAATGAGTGTTATTATCTTTATCTTTGCTTACAGAGCTTCCGTAATGATACGGCTCATAGCCGGAGAGCGTGTTGCCTGATGCAACTTTTTTATTGCGCGCTTCTATGCTCTTTTCTCTGGATGCGTCTTGTCCTTCAGACCTCTTATTGTATGCATTTTCAAACTTATCGGCAGCTTTCTCTGCCATGGCTCTTGCCTCAGCTTCCTTTTCAACGCGTTTTTCAACGTATTTGCGCCAATTTTTACGAGATTTTTTCACGTGCTCCATATATCTTTTTGCGCGCTTTGCGTTGTATCCAAATTCCTTTTGTATATTTTCCGGAAGGTCCTTAAAATATATTCTTTTGATGCCGCCGTCAAATTCCATTTCCAGCCATGCAGGAGAAATGCTCAGGACTTCAACATTTTTATAATGCTTCCCCTCCAATGTTTTAAAGTCTTTTTTGCCTTGAGGTATGTTCATTGCGCCTGCAAACACCGATAATGCCATTGCGAAAATAGCCGAAGCTGTGAGAGCCTTTTTCATGCCCCTCCTTATTTTTTTTGGTTAAAAGATGAAAATAAATTAGTCCAATAAAAGCGGATAGGCAAGCAAGGCATTGTTTTTCATTAAAAATTTGCAGGAATAAGCAAGGAGCAAGCATGTCAAAAGCGCGCGCGCATTTCGATTCCCCAAAAAGTTATTTCAAATACACCATTCCATGGTCTTTGCGTGGATTGAAAAATGAAGGCGGAAACACTGTGTGTTCATTGTACTTTGCGCCTTTAAGAGTTTTCACATCCGCAAGGATAGCCACATCAAGGTCGGCATTCCTTAAATCAGCGCCAGCAAGGTTTGCGCCGGTAAAATCAGCGCTGACAAGGTCGGCTCCATTAAAATAGGCATTTTCGAGATTGGCGTTATTAAATTTGGCTCCTGAAAGAGTTGCCTTGTTGAATTTAGTCCGGACAAGAATCGCGTCCATGAAGAACACATTCAACATGCTTGCGCCGGTAAAATCAGCGTCAGTAAATGTGGTTTTAATAAGCATTGCATTGTCAAAATTTGCTCCGGCAAGATCAGCGTTCGGAAAGCTTTCGCCTTGAAGAGTCGCCACTGCTTCAAAGTCGCCTTTCGGACAACTTCCTGTTTGCAAAAGCAAATCAAGGTCACTCTGGCTGTATCCCTGCAAAAAACGTCCGGACAAGATGTTTCCCGAAAAAGATAGAGCCACAAAAACTGCGCAAATGGCAATAATAGCGACAACAAAAACAAATTTCCTGCTTTTCTTGCTCATAACGCCTCTTTCAATTTCATGCTTTTCCGCGTTGAATATAATATATCGGCTAAACCTTTAAGCAAGTTACATCAGAAACAAAAAAATCGGCATTTTTTGCGTCTTCTGTAAAAAGATGGAGCCGACAAAATCCTGAAAAATAAAAAAGCAGTCAAAGTCGGAATAAAAACCGGTGGCGAAGCCACTTTTAAACCCACTTAGTGGGCGCGCTGGCGCGGCGACATCAAACAGCTATGGCTTTCGCCCTTGGCGAGCGCTCATTGTCGCGCGGCTAGCCTGTGTTCCGCCCCGGACGCATGTTTTTACTTTAAAAAAAACACTTTCACTGAGAGGTTGCGCTTATTAAAACAAACATAACAGATTTTTCTTATTCAACTTGCAAAAGCTTGAATAATGCTTTTTGCGTTAGTATTATAATATAGTTTTTGAAAATAATAATCAATAATAATCAATTTCACAAAGGGGGGGGGACACTTATGTGGGGAGAATCTTCTGATCTCGTCAACGACACATTGTGCAACGCTGTCGTTTCTGCCGGAATTTTCAGTCAACTGAATCAAGAACAAACAGACAAAATAGTGACGGCTGTCTATGAAGCCGGTCTGAGCAACAGGGTTAAACTGGCCAAAATGGCGGCCGAGGAAACCGGCATGGGCAACTGGAAAGACAAGACGCTTAAAAATGCTGTTGCCACGCAATATGTCTATGAAAGCATCAAAAACCAAAAGACGGCCGGGATCATATCCGAAAATTTTGAAAGCGGGATTTCCGAAATAGCTCAGCCTATAGGCCCCATCCTGGCTATTATCCCCTGCACTAATCCAACCTCGACGGTGATGTTCAAAATTTTGATAGCGCTGAAAACTCGCAATCCAATAATCATCAGCGCGCATCACCGCGCTCTTGAATCTTGCCGCGAAACTGTAAGAATTTGTTACGAGGCGGCATTGGGAGCCGACGCGCCCGAAGACTGCATTATATTTTTTGAGCGCGGCTCAAGGGAAGACACAAAAAATCTTATGTGTGACAAAAGGCTCGCGCTCATACTGGCCACAGGCGGCGAAGGAGTGGTCAAAGCCGCATACAGTTCAGGCACTCCGGCTCTGGGAGTCGGAGCCGGCAATGTCCCGGTTTATGTCGAAGGAAGCGCCGATGTCCCCTTTGCGGCGGAGCAAATACTCATATCAAAAACATTCGACAACGGCACAATTTGCGCAAGCGAACAATCAATAGTGGTCGAACAACAATTATCGGAACAGCTCAAGCAAGAGTTGATTGCCAGAGGGGCTTATTTCCTTTCAGGCGAGGAAATTGCGGCTATTGAAAAAGTGGCTTACGACAAAGAAAAACAAACAATGGCAGCGGACATAGTCGGCCAGAGCGCAAAACGCGCGGCAGAAATGGCAGGCTTGAATATCCCGGACGGAGTCAGGCTGCTTGTCGCCCCGCAAAAACATGTTGGCTATGATTATCCGCTTTCCTGTGAAATCCTCGCTCCCATCATTGCATACTACACAGTTAGCGGATTTGATGAAGCAGTCAAGCATTGCATCGATTTGAACTTCCACGGAGGCATCGGGCACACGGTGAGCATATACTCTAATGACGAAGAAAAAATAAAAGCGTTCGGCATGACAATGAATGCCGGACGCGTTCTGGTGAACACTCCTTCTTCGCAAGGCGCCGTAGGCGGGATGTTTAATACGCTGACCCCGTCATTGACCCTTGGCTGCGGAACCGGCGGGAAAAACATTACAATGGACAACGTGTCAGCCAGGCATCTGCTGAATATCCAGCGCCTTGCCAGAAGAAGAGTCAATGAGCGGATGGCTAATTTTGACTCGTCTCTGTATTTCGATGAGAACATTGACGCAAAAGAAATCGCAAAAAGGTTCAACATTAACCACTAAGATGAGGAGTTTTGACAATGAGCATGAAACGCATAAATGAAAAATATAAAGTAATTTGCTGTTTTGAAGGAAAAATGGATACCCTGTCATGCAAAGAGTTGGAAAAAGACTTTGACCAGATATTGAGCGAATGCAAAAGCGACAATATGCCGCTAGTGTTTGACTTGGCAGGAGTCGACTACATCGCCTCGTCATTCCTGAGGCTCTGCGGAAAGGCCGCTCAGCAGATAGGAGTAGAAAAAGTAAGCATTGCCAACGTGACGCCGCAAGTAAAAAAAGTTTTTAAAATTGCCGGTCTAGCTGATGTTTTGACCGTTAGCTGATGTCCCCAGGCAAATCATCAAAAATGCGCGCAATAAAAAAAAAAGCGGAGCTTTGCAACCTACGGGATCTGACGGATTTTGTCGCCAATTTTGCCGCAAACAGCAAAATGAGCGACGAGTCCGTGTCCGATATCCAACTGGCAGTTGAAGAATTGCTTGTCAATATTATTGACTATGCGTTTCCCAATGCAGAAAAAGGAAACATTGAAATCATATGCTCTTCTATGAAAAAATCCCTGATTATTAAAATCTTCGACAATGGGATCCCGTTTAACGTCAACAACGCTCCCAACGGCGACACAGGGCTTTCCTTGGACAAGAGGGAAAAAGGCGGCATGGGGATTCATATTGTTCGCAATCTGGTTGACAAAATTGAATACTCTGGAGAAAACGGAAGAAATACGCTGACTCTCACAAAAGGATTGGGGCAATGAGAATAAAAACAATAATTGTCCTTTCTTATATTACTCTGATTACGTCAATTGCAGTGATTATGTCCATATCTCACTTCATTGTCGTAAGAAACGCGACAGTCAGAAATGTTGACTCTGTCATTGAATACGAGGAAAAGCTCGCGTTAAAAAATATAGAAGCAGCCAACAGCATCTTTCTCCCTTACGGCAGGGCGCATGTTCAAATGGAAACAAGGATTGTGGCTGACGACATATCTAGCATTATAAGCAGGAAAAAAATAAAGGACAATGCCGCGCTGAAAAAAGACAAAAAGTTGAGGAAAGCAGCCACCCAGTTTATTCATTCAGAAAATGAAGTGGTGGGTTACATGGAGCTTTTTGATTCAAACGGGACTGGGCTGTTAAGCCCAAACCCGAAAGTGGAAGGCGTAAACTACAAGAAATGGGAGAAAAAATTCCCAAAGCTCTACACATTGATAAAAGAAGCTTTGACTGGAAAAAATGTTGAAGGCTTTTATGTTTTTTATGGGATGAAGCCTGAGAGTTATGAAGAAAAATTCAACTCATTGGTGCATGTGCGGGAAACTGACTACATTCTGGCGTCAACCGTTTACCTGAAAAAATATCTTGCGCCGGTAACAGAAAAAATCAAAAACTCCCAGAGAATTGAATACAACATGCTGAAAAAAGAAATCGACGATACATTGTATCATTCTTTGGTCTCCGTGACGATTGCAAATCTGATTATCATTTTTTTTATGTGCATAAGCGCGTTCATCGCCGGGTTCTGGCTGGCGGACAAAATATCAAAGCCGATCGTAAAGCTTCACAAAGGAGTCCAGAAACTTGGCGAAGGCGATTTTCAGTCCAAAATACAGGAGCAAGGATTTTTTGAGACCGTGCGCCTGGCGCAGACATTTAACAGCCTCGGCGAAAAATTGCACTTATACATGGATAACCTGAAGAAAGAAATCGGCGCAAGGGAGGCATATCAAAGCGAGATAAAAATTGTGGCCCAAATACAACAGGCCATTCTGCCCCAAATAGGAGAAGAATTCAAAAGCAAAAACTTTTCCATACATGCCGAGCTGATTCCAGCAAAAGAAGCGGCAGGGGATTTCTACGACTTCTTTTTTCTGGACAAGGACAAACTGGCATTGCTTGTGGCTGATGTGTCCGGCAAGGGCCTTTCCGCCGCTTTTTTTATGACAATAGCCAAAACACTTCTTAACAACATCTGCAAATACTACCCGAACAATCCAGAATCGGCGCTTGAGGAAGTAAACAATATTCTGGCAAAAAACAACTCCGAGTCAATGTTTGTCACACTCTTCCTTGCCTATTATGACATAAACTCCGGAGAAATGACATACGCTAATGCCGGACATCACGCGGCGATAAAAATAAGCGAGGACGGACAACTTTCTGAATTTGGCGTCTTCAAGAATCTTGTGCTTGGATTTCTTCCTGGAACCTTATACCGGCAAGGAAAAGAAAAACTTAAAAAAGGCGAAAAACTAATCCTTTACACAGACGGAGCCTTTGAGGCTTTTTCATCCGCCAATGGAGAAATCTACGGAGAAGACAGGCTCAAGAGAAATTTCCAGGAACATAATTCAGACTCCCTTGAAAAGCTTTGCGAAAAAACTGTAGCCTCCGTCAAAGACTTTGAAAAAGGCCCTCGATCGGACGATATAACACTGCTGGCATTCAAGAGAGAATCTTAAAGATGGCGTGAGAATTGCGGTTTCCTGCGTCAAGCAGGATTTTCTTTTTTGTCCATAAATCGCTGAATTCTGAGCTTCAAGTTTTCTGCGTCGAAAGGTTTTAGAATATAATCTTCGGCTCCTGCTTTCAGAAGCCTTATTACTTCTTCCTTGTCAGAGACAGAGGTGCACATAATTACAGGGATATTCAAAAACTTCTCAGAGTTTTTGACATAGTTGAGGAACTCTTCGCCATCCATTACAGGCATTCTCACATCGCAAAGTATCAAGTCGAAATCAACGTTCCCTTTCCTTAGGAGCTCCACTGCTTCATCGCCGTCGGATGCTTCAACTATATTTTCTATGTTCAACTCCTCAAGCGCTTCTTTTTCGGTCTGTCTTATAACGAATGAATCTTCAACTAATAGGATATTCATTTTGGCGTCCCCTCAAGTTGCATCTTGGTTTTCCATTTTTCTAAAAATATCGACTTCTTTTTCGGAACCGACAGGAATCAATGCCTTAAAAACTGTTCCATCTTCTTCCGAAGTAGTGAATAACGCTTTCCCGTCAAGATATTGCTCTGTGAGTAGTTTGATGCTCCAGGCTCCGATGCCACGGCCTGCTCCTTTAGTTGAGAATGAACGTTGAAAAATCTGATATTGAACTTCAGGAGGCATATAACGCGAATTATGCGTCCAGAATTCAACATAGTCATTTGCTTGCTTCCTGCATCCCAAGGTGACTGTTCCACCTGTATGCGTGGCTTCAAGGGCATTCTTTGCCATGTTGCTCAAAACGCGCTTTAGAAGTATTCTGTCACTGAACACGTCAATGTCGCATGAGTCTTCTGAGATAATGAATTTTTTGTTTATGCCAACTTCATGTTGGTGGTATATTGTATGGGTTTCTTTAAGAACGGATATGGAATTGAATTTGCTTTTAGATATTTCAAGCTTGTTGTTTTCTGCCGCGAGCAAGTCTTTCTGCGCGTAAACTTCTTCCATTAGAGTCTCAATGGATGTGCCGAGCATGTCAACATACCTGTCAAGGTCTTTCTGGCTTGAGTGTTTGATGATCTTTATTATTCCCTGAATCCCTCCGGCAGTGTTTATGATGTCGTGGAAAAAAGTTTTCTCCAAAATGTGCCTGCGTTTTTCATCGCTGATATCCTGAGCTACGAAAACAGAATGGTCTTCGCCTTCAATTGAAAGCGGCAGGCACCATACCCTAAGGTCAAGAGCGCATCCTTTCTGTTGAATTATCCTGCATTCCTGAACGTCTGAGTTGCCTTTCTGACTATTCAATATAGCTTTGACCGACCCGCAGAATTCACAATATTTTGTTGTGCCACAACCGCCCGGAGTCTCTTTGGAATGAATACAGTCAAAAGCCTCCCCTGAGCGCAGACCGTACAAGGCTTGAGGGTCATCCACTCCAAGAATTTTCATAATAGATTTATTTACAAAAACTATTTGCCTTTTATCATTAAGAATCAGAAATGTTTCTGGAACTGCATTGGTGAGCTTTTCTATCAGCGGATGCCTGAGAAGCTGAGCAGCCTTGATTTTAACCAGCTCGATCTCATCCCGTTCTGCTGGCGCGAAGTCCGTTAATAAAACAGTTTTCCCCATGCCTCCCCCTCGTTTTCACAAAAAACTCATTTAACTATACATTATATATTGAATAATAAGATTTGCAAATATTGAACAAACAGCAGCCAGCGACAAAAAATCAGAAAAAAATTTTGCACACCGCGACTGTTCGCCAATGCC